>CABVBV010000034.1 GCA_902496595.1 uncultured Eubacteriales bacterium
GCACCGCCGAAAACGGTTACAGCGGCTGGACTACCACCGCCGACTATATGCATTTCTCCATCCTCTCCAGCGGAGGCTGATGGAGGCGCCGGCAAAAAGAATTGAGGCAGACGCTTTTACGGCGTCTGCCTCTTTGTGTCGGTATTCAGTCCGTTCGTCAGCCGATGTAACGCACAATGACCTTGTCCGTGAAGCCGAAGACGGAAACGCTGACTTCTGCATTTCCGGCGCCAACCGCAGAGATGGTGCAAAGTTTCGGGTCTTCAGAGTCGACTTCAATGGAGATAACGTTCGGGTCGCTCGTGCTCCAAACGATGTCCTCAGCCGTGGCGCTTACAGTCTGCGGCCAGATATAGGCCTTCAACTGCAGAGGTTCGCTGATCGTGATGTCATCCGCGAGAACGTCGTTGCCCCAGTACAGAGTGACGCTTGAGATAGTGGGCGTTTCAGTGGGGGCTACCGTCTGCGTCGGCGGGACTGTAACTACGTGGTTGTCAGTCGGGCTGAAAACCGGGAGCGTCGGCGTCGTCTTCACCGTGTTCCCGCCGTTCAGGCTCAGCGATACCAGCACGACCACGGCCAATATCACCGCGACGAGCAGTATACCGCCGAAGATGAGCTGCCAGCGAGCGTTGACCGCCGCTCTCTGCCCTGACGGTGTGGACGCATCCTCACCCGGAGTGGGATTGGGCACTCGGTCGCTCTGCCTGACACGCCTGGTGCCGCAGTACGGGCACCGGCCTCTTATCCCGGAAAACTGCCGGCCGCAGCGCCGGCAGGTCACGCGAGGAATAAAGCTCATGGGAGTTCCTCCGTTCCTTGAAAGAGTAAAATATGCGTTTTAGCGCAATTGCATAAAAAGCTAACATAATATTACTCTTTTCCGGGCCGTTCGTCAAGTGCGGCCTATTTCAATTTTCGTCTGGGCTCCGGTTTTTGCATCAATATACACGTTCACGGGCGTCTCGTCCTCCGTTTCACAGGCAAAAACATAGCACAGCCGCTCGTTTCCGCCCTCCGTCAGCGCCGCCGTCAGCTTCGACGACAGGGCCGTAAGGCTCCCGGGCAGCGCCTCGGCCGCCTGCTCCGCCGTTATCTCGGGCTCGCCGAGGTCGCGCTCCGTGTGGTTCAGGATATACTCCGTCGCGTCATAGGCGCAGACCTCCCCGCTGTCGAGCGCTATCGACACGCTCACAGCGTCCGCCGGGTACATGACCCCGTCCGCGCTGCCCGCGAACACAAAGGCCGCGAGCCCGCCGTCCTCGGTCTCCGACACCGGCTCCGTCACGTCCACGCCCGCCTTCCCGAGAAAGTCCTGCGCTATCTCGCGGGCCTCGTCCATATCCAGCTCCACAGCCCTCACCCTTCTCGAGCCGGTGACGCTCAGCACCTGGCCGCCCTGCTCGGACACGCTTATCATCCTGAAGTCGCCCGTCTCGCCCTCATAGGAAAAGCTCCAGCAGGGCAGGTCGCAGGCTGCGCGGCCTATGCTCTCCAGCTCCGACTGCGGCACGCCCAGGAAATCCGCGGCTATGGCCTTGGCCTTCGACTCCGTCACGTTCTCCTCGCCCTCGAGCGACTTCGCCGTCGCCGAGAGCGTCGAGGCCGAGTATTTGCCGTCGTACTCGAGCTCCGGGAAGGCGTCCAGCTCCGAGTCTATGCGGCGCAGCTCGCAGCCTATCGTACCTGTCTCGCCGTCGTCGGCGCAGGAGGCGTAGCTGTCCAGCGCCAGCGCCCCGTCCGAATACTGAGTGCCGAGCTGCATGACCGACTGTGCGATACCGGATACCGCGTCGGATATCTGCTCAAGCTGCTGTCTCGTCTCCTCGTCGGGCAGACGGCCCTCGGCGCCCTCTCTGGAGAGGTACAGCGCCCAGTCGCCCGCCGAGTTCAGGTAGCCCGAGAGCTTTTCCAGCTCCTGCGTCGTATACGGCATCGCCGAGAGCGCGCTGACGGCGCCCGCCGCGTTTGCCGCGGCCTTGGCGCAGAGTTGGGAGAACAGCGGCGCGTTCGTGGCGTAGCGGCTGGCCATGAGGGCCTCGTCCATCGAGCCGAGCGAGGACGCCAGCTCTCCCATCGCCGCGCTGCCGTAGCTCTCACCGGCACGCAGATGCCCCATGCCGTCCGCGCTCTCCTTCCAGGCGAAGAGCCCCGTTATTATGAGCGCCACGCTCAGGACGGCTATCACTATGGATGCAGTCGTCTTTTTCATATAAAAACACCTCCTTCGGTAGTTTCTCCGAAAGAGGCGTTTTCACAATATGCAATTTTTAGCCGAGTTTTTTAAGCCCGGTCTCGAGCCTTTTGAGCGTCTCGTCCCTGCCCAGGATGCGGCAGAGCTCCACCGCTCCGCCGGGCGTCACCGTCTGGCCGGACGCCGCTATCCTGACGGGCCACATGACCGCCGCGTTCTTCACGCCCTCGGCCTCCGCCAGAGCCTTCATGGACTCCAGTATGGGCTCATCCTCCCAGTTCTCCAGCGCCGCGAGCCGCTCTTTCGCCAGGGCGAGGAACTTCTTCGCGCTTTCCTGGGTCGATTTCGACTTCTTGTTCTCGAAGAGCTCCGGGCCGTACTCGGGCAGCTCGTCGAAGAAGCCGAGCTTCTCCGGAATATCCGTCAGCACCTCGGTGCGCTGCTGCAGGAGCGCCGCTATCGCCGCCGGGTCTATGTCCGGGTTCTTGACCGCCTGCCTGATATACGGCTCCGCCGCCTTGGCGAAGGCCTCCGGCGACATGGCCCTTATATACTCGCTGTTGAGCCAGCGCAGCTTTTCGATATCGAAGATCGCCGGGGACTTTGACAGTCCGTGCAGGTCGAAGACCTGCTCAAGCTCCTTGAGGCTGTATATCTCCCGCTCGCCGCCGGGGCTCCAGCCGAGCAGGGCGACGTAGTTCACGACGGCCTCGGTGAGATAGCCCTGGGCGATGAGATCCTCATAGGACGGGTCGCCGTGGCGCTTGGACATCTTGTTGTGCGCGTCGCGCATGACGGGCGAGCAGTGGACGTACTTCGGTATCTCCCAGCCGAAGCCCTCGTAGAGCAGGTTGTACTTCGGCGCTGAGGACAGGTACTCCGTGCCGCGCACGACGTGGCTGATGCCCATGAGGTGGTCGTCAATGACGTTCGCAAAGTTGTAGGTCGGCAGGCCGTCGCGCTTCATGAGCACCTGATCGTCGAGGTCGGCGTTCGGCGCGGTTATATCTCCGAAGATCTCGTCGTGGAAGGTGGTCGTGCCCTCGTGCGGGATGCGCTGGCGGATGACGAAAGGCTCGCCCGCCGCAGCCCTCGCGTCGGATTCCTCCTTCGAGAGCGCCCGGCAGGGGTCGTCCTCGTGCTTGAAGCCCTCGGCGGCCTCCTCGGTCTTCTCGCAGAAGCAGCGGTAGGCGTGGCCGCGCTCTATGAGGAGCTCGGCGTAGTCCATGTACAGCCCGCGCCGCTCGGTCTGCACGTAGGGGCCGACGGGGCCGCCCACGTCCGGGCCCTCGTCGTGTGTCAGACCGCACTCGCGCATCGTCTTGTATATCACATCGACCGCGCCCTCGACGAGACGGCCCTGGTCGGTGTCCTCTATCCTCAAAATGAATTTCCCGCCCGCACGCCTCGCTATCAGGTAGGTGTACAGCGCCGTGCGCAGGTTGCCGACGTGCATATAGCCCGTGGGGCTCGGCGCGAACCGCGTCCTGACCTCGCCCTTCGGTATGTGCGCCTCCATGGCCTCGAACCAGCTTCTGTCCTTCATTTTCAAGCCTCCGTACAATTATTCCCCGAAAACCTCTTTATCTTATTTTATCAGAACTTTTTTGTCAATATTGTAAAAGAGAGAAAAATGTGCTATGATGTTAACCAGGTATGGGCGTTCCATGGGAGGGACGCATAATTCTAGAATATGGGAGGAAAAGATATGATATCTGAGAGGATGATAAAGCTCGCCGCAGGCGGCAGCGCCATCCGTGCGATGTTTGAAGAGGGCAAGAGGCTCGCGTCGCTCTACGGAGCAGAGAACGTATTTGACTTTTCCATTGGCAATCCCTACTTTGCGCCGCCCGACTGCGTGAAGGACGCCATTGTCGATATCATCACGAACGACGATCCCATGAGCGTACACGGCTATCCGGCGAACGCGGGTTTCCCCGCCGTGCGCCAGGCGGTGGCCGAGTCGCTGAACAAGAAGCACGGAACCGACTATAACTCCGACAACATCATCATGACCGTCGGCGCGGCGGGCGGCCTGAACGTCATACTGAGGGTGCTCTGCAACCCCGGAGACGAGGTCATGGTCATTTCGCCGTATTTCTTCGAGTACAACAACTATATCGGGAACGCGGACGCCAACGTCGTCGTCGTACCGGCGGCGGCGGAGGACGGTTTCATGCCCGACCTCGGCGCGATCGCCGCGGCGATCACGCCCAAGACCAAGGCCATCATCCTGAACAACCCGAACAATCCCACCGGCGTCATCTACTCCGAGGAGATGCTCAAGAAGCTCGGCGAGCTGCTCGAGGCCAAGGGCAAGGAGTACGGCACTGTCATCTACGTTATCTCCGACGAGCCGTACAGGGAGCTCGCCTATGACGGGGCCGTGGTGCCCTGGCTGCCTAGCTGCTGCAAAAATACCATCGTCGGCTACTCCTGGTCGAAGTCGCTCTCCCTTCCGGGCGAGCGTATCGGCTATCTTGTCATTCCGTCCGACATCGTGGACGGGCAGCTCATCTTCGATGCGGCTGTCGTAGCGAACCGTATGCTGGGCTTCGTGAACGCGCCGAGCCTCATGCAGCTGGCGGTGGCTCGGTGCCTCGACGCCTCGACGGACATAGCCGCCTACGACGCGAACCGCAAGCTGCTGTATGACGGCCTGCACGAGCTGGGCTATGAGTGCGAGTACCCGGCCGGCGCATTTTACCTCTGGGTCAAGACCCCCGTGCCGGAGCCTGAGTTCGTCGAAAAGGCGAAGAAATACAACCTGCTGCTGGTACCCGGCGCCTCCTTCGGCTGCGTAGGCTATGTGAGGCTCGCGTACTGCGTCTCCGGCGACATGATAAAGCGCAGCATGGCGGCCTTCGAGAAGCTCGCCGCGGACTGCGGCATCAAAAAGTAACGAAGCGCACAATAAGCGCACCCACACTGTAAGGATTAGAGGTCAAATTCGATGGACGAAAGAAAAACCATGTTCTCCGGCATCCAGCCCTCCGGCGACCTGACGCTCGGCTCATATATGGGCGCCATCCGGAACTGGGTGGACATGATCGACGACTACAACGCCTACTACTGCATAGTGGATATGCACGCCATAACGGTGCGTCAGGTACCGGCGGATCTGAGACGGCGGACGCTCGAGCAGCTGGCGCAGTATATTGCCTGCGGCCTCGACCCGCACAAGGTGACGCTTTTCATCCAGAGCCATGTGCCCGCGCACGCGGAGCTCGGCTGGGTGCTCAACTGCTACACCATGTTCGGAGAGCTCTCCCGAATGACGCAGTTCAAGGACAAGAGCGCCAAGCACGCCGACAATATAAACGGCGGCCTCTTCACCTACCCGGCTCTCATGGCGGCGGATATCCTGCTCTATCAGGCGGACTTCGTCCCGGTCGGGGACGACCAGAAGCAGCACGTCGAGCTCTGCCGCGACGTGGCCATCCGCTTCAACAACATCTACGGAGACGTCTTCACCATCCCCCAGGCCTATATCCCCCGTGTGGGTGCGCGCATCATGAGCCTCACCGACCCGACGAGCAAGATGTCCAAGTCGGACAAGGATCCGAACGGCTGCGTCCACCTCATGGAGAAACCCGAGGACATCATGCGCAAGTTCAAGCGGGCCGTGACGGATTCGGACACCTCGGAGAACTGCGTCAGGTTCGACCCTGCGGAGAAGCCGGGCGTCGCGAACCTCATGCAGATCTACTCCTGCGCCACGGGCAAGAACTTCGAGGAGATCGAAAAGGAATTTCTGGGCAAGGGCTACGGCGCTTTCAAGACGGCTGTCGGCGAGGCCGTGGTCGAGCAGCTGCGCCCCATCAGGGAGGAAGCCACAAGGATGCTGGCGGACAAGGCCTATCTCGAGAGCGTGTACCGTATGGGTGCGGAGAAAGCCGCAGCCGCCTCGGGCAAAACGCTCAGGAAGGTCTACAAGAAGCTCGGCTTCATCGCCCGCTGAACGCGTCAGAACGATAAAGACAACGCCGCCGCGCCGGATAAAGCTCCCGGCGCGGCGGATTCAGGAGTGTGAGCTATGTTCCTCAACACAGAGCTGTGGCTTCGCGCACTATTGGCCATAGCCGTCGGTTTTGCAGTCAGCTTTGCCTCAACGCCCATCGTCAAGGCTTTCGCGCAGAAGGTCGGGGCTATGGACGTGCCCAAGGACGCGAGGCGCGTCCACGACCACCCCATTCCAAGAATGGGCGGGCTTGCCATTTTTCTGGGCTTCATTCTCAGCGTCGTGCTCTTCGTCGACATAAACCGCCAGGTGCGCGGCATCCTGCTGGGCGCGGTGCTCATCGTCGCCTGCGGGGCAATAGACGACATCATCTCGCTGAAAGCCTGGATAAAACTCATCATCCAGATAGTCGCCGCCGTCGTCGCAGTTGCGCACGGGGTAGTCATCGAGGTGCTCATGAACCCGAACATCTTCAGCGAGAACGAGGCCCTCATCCTCGGCGTGCTCGCCGTGCCGGTGACTATACTCTGGATCGTCGGCATCACGAACTCGGTGAACCTCATAGACGGGCTGGACGGTTTGGCGGTCGGGGTCTCGACCATCTCATCAGTCACTATGTTCGTCGTGGCGCTGCTGGTCGCAGAGGGGAACGTCGCCGTCATACTCGCGGCGCTCATGGGCGCCTGCGTGGGCTTCATGCCCTACAATCTGAACCCGGCGAAGATATTCATGGGCGACACCGGCGCACTGCTGCTTGGATATGTGCTCTCGACCGTGTCGGTCGTGGGTATGTTCAAGTTCTACGCCATCGTCACATTCATCGTACCCATCCTCGCGCTGGCGCTGCCGCTGTTCGACACGACCTGCGCGTTCTTCAGGCGTCTGCTGCACGGGCAGAGCCCCATGCACCCCGACAGGGGCCACCTGCACCACAGGCTCATAGACATGGGCCTGTCCCAGAAACAGGCCGTCGCCATACTTTACTCCGTTTCTGCAATACTCGGTCTCTGCGCTGTCGTACTGGCGACAACAGGGACTGTGAGGCTCTACCTTGTCATCATCGCCGCGGCCTCTGCAGTCGCCGTGGGCATTTTCATCCAGAGGACGCTCAAAGGCCACAAATACCACCCGCCGGTCGATCCCACGACCTGCAAACCGCTGGAGGAGAAAAATGACAAGGCTTAAAGTCATGTCCGTCTTCGGCACGAGGCCGGAAGCCATCAAAATGGCTCCGCTGGTACTCGAGTTGGAAAAGCGGCCGGAGCTGGAAAGCGTCGTCTGCGTAACGGCACAGCATCGGGAGATGCTCGACAGCGTGCTGGGCGAGTTCAAAATAAAGCCGAAGCACGACCTCAATATCATGCAGAGCGGGCAGAGCCTCGCGGATATCACCTCGAGAGTGCTCCACGGCATGGCCCCGGTCTACGAGCAGGAAAAACCCGGGCTCGTCCTCGTCCACGGGGATACCACCACCACCTTCGCCGCCTCGCTCGCAGCGTTCTACGCGCACATCCCCGTCGGCCACGTCGAGGCCGGACTGCGCACCTTCGACCGCTGGAGCCCCTGGCCCGAGGAGATGAACCGCCGCATGACCGGCCAGCTCGCCTCCCTGCACTTCGCCCCGACAAGGCGGAACGCCGAAAACCTCCGGCGCGAGGGCGTCGAGGGCAGCATCTGGATAACCGGCAACACCGTCATAGACGCGCTCAGGTATACCGCCTCCGGCGAGGGCTTCTCCAGGCCGGAGCTCAGTGAGATTGATTATGTAAACCATCGCGTCATCACGCTGACCTGTCACCGTCGGGAGAACTACGGCGGGCCTATGCGGAACATATTTGAGGCTGTGCGGAACACGGCGCTGAGGTTTCCGGACGTCATATTTGTGTATCCGGTGCATCTGAGCCCGGTGGTGAGGCAGGCGGCGGGCGAGCTGCTCTCCGGTGTTGAGAATATCAAGCTCATAGAGCCTTTGGACGCTGTGGATATGCACAGGCTGATGGCAAAGAGCTACATGGTGATGACGGATTCCGGCGGGCTTCAGGAGGAAGCCCCGGCTCTGGGCAAGCCTGTTCTGGTGCTCAGGCGCGAGACGGAGCGGCCCGAGGCGGTGGAAGCCGGTACGGTGGTGCTCGCCGGCACGGAGCGGGAGAATATAGAGCTGCTGGCGGCGAAACTGTTGACGGACAGGGCCGAATACGACAGGATGGCCCAGGCCGTGAACCCCTACGGCGACGGCAGGGCCTGTCCCAGGATCGCCGATGCCATATGCTACGCCTTCGGGCTGTCCGACCGGAGGCCGGAGGAGTTTTCTGCGTAATGAGCAAGAGGTCGAGATTCATCATAATACTGCTCATCGCGCTCACGGCGGCGGTCATACTGTACGCCCTTTTCGGGATGGACAGGGGGGTCGAGACTCCTCCGGTCGAGTTGCCCGACGCCGCGCCGACGGAGGGGACGTTCACTCCGGAGCCGAGCGGACAAGGCGTTGCTGAATTGAGCCCCGCGACGGTTCAGTCGGTCATCTCCCTGCTCACCCGTGCGGACAGCTATTCGCGCACCGTCACAATCGAGGATTTCTGGGAAGGCGGCAGCAGCGAGACCCAGCTGAACGTCTGGTCTGACAATGCGAGGACGCGGATCCGCGTCGAACTCGCGGATGGGGCTAAGAACATCCTGCTCCGCGACGCCAAGCTGTATATCTGGTACGACAACAGTTCAGGTGTATACGAGAGCAGCGTAATGAGCTCCTCGGCTGCGGATGAGTGGCTCAGGTGCATAGATTACTCGGAGCTGCTGGAGCTTCCGGTAGAGGATATCGTCTCTGCTGGCTATGTGCAGTACATGAACGAGAGCTGCATCCTGGTAGAGTATACCAAAGGCGAACTGGGCTATCGGAGCTCGGTCTTCATATCCGTCTCAACGGGTCTGCTCATGGGTGCGGAGACATATGACGGGGACACGCTCATATACAGGATGAGTTCAACCGCACCGAAGCTCAGCGCACAGGACGAGAGTGTGTTCGAGCTGCCAAGCTCAGAGGAAGAGCATAGCGCCCAGGATGATTAGAAGCTCCTTGTCACCGCTCTCGCGGTACATGAGATAGAGAATAAGCATCAGCATCAGGTCTTCCGGCTCGAGCCCGTCTCGAAAGATGTTCGGCACGAGTTTGCCCAGAAGGCCTGAAATGCTGTCTGGAAGCATTTTTTCCGGGCCGGCGGGTCTGGCGGCCCATGTTCCCGGCGCGGCCTGCGGTCTTGTCTGCCGCGGGTATGTAACCGTCTGCGGTGGAGGAGGAGGCGGCCTTCGGATGGCCGGCCGTTCCTGCGCCGGATACTCCGGCTCCGGCATACGGACGAAGCGGCCGGTGTTTCCGTCATAGCGGTTATACATCGGCTTCCTCCTTATCAGTCAGGCCAAATTCGGCCGCCGCGACTCCTGCGAGCCCGGCCAAACGGGCGAGTTTCATGGCCTTATCCATCTTGTTGCGCCGCTTTTCCGAGAGGAAGGGCTTCATTGCCTCAAGCAAAGCCCTCTCCTCCTTTTTGACGCTGTTGCGGCCGAGCAGGCCGGAGAGCTTCGACATGAGCTTCATGTCCGGCTCCTCCGTTCCACCCTCCTTCTCGCCGCCCATGACTGACTTTGCCAGCTCGCTGATGCGCGACAGTGCGGCGGGGTCTGAGAGTATGGCGTTCAGCTTATCCCCAAAGTCGTCCATGGCGGCGCCTCCTTAACTATTTTTGACCCATTGCGTCTGAGAGCTGCTTGGCGATGCGCCGGCCCTCCTCGGTGTTGAGCACCTGACGCAGCACTCCCTGGATAGCGTGCTGATCGCCGCTGGAAACGGCCTTGGCAAGTGCGGCGGCGTCGAACATGGCGCCCAGCGCACGGCCGTCCTCGGTGTCGGCCAGCTTTCGGAGCTCTTCCGCCTTACCGGACTTCTCGAGCTCACGGCTCATTTTTTCAATGTCCATGCCATTGCCTCCTTCTGAGACATTATATTCAGACTTTGCGGGAAGGTGCACAATTATGAAGCTCGCGGTATTTTCCGACACCCACGGCAGAACGCTCGGTATGCTAAACGCCGCCAAGCGGGTGCGGCCGGATATGTTCATACACCTCGGCGACCACATAAGGGACGGCCTGGAGCTCGCGCATGAGTTTCCGGATATCCCGCTCTATTCCGTTGCCGGCAACTGCGACTTTTCATCGATGGAGCCGGACAGGCTGAGTTTTTATGCGGGGCCCGTCAAAGTCTTCGCCACGCACGGGCACTCTTACTCGGTGAAATACACCATGGATTCGCTGCTGAACGCCGCGCACTTCGCCGAAGCAGGTCTAGTGCTCTATGGGCATACGCACATTGCAAGGATAGACTACGTCGGAGATATGACGGTGGTGAACCCCGGCAGCTCCGGACTGGGCGCAAAACCCAGCTTCGCCCTCATCGACATCTCCGACGACGGCAGGATCTCCGCAAAAATACTGGACATCTGACAGTTTATCTGCTGCTTGCCTAAGAAGGCAAAGGGAACATCGCTTCGCTGCTCTGTGACACTTCTCTCCTCGAGCGGCTCTCTGCGAGGCTTATTGACATACTGAGCTAAGCGCAGTTTTTTTGTTCACAGAAAATTTACAATCTGAAGATGAAGAAACAGCCGCCGTGATACAGAAACGATACACGGCGGCTGTAAAATCAGATGCAGGAAAGGCGATGGGAGGCGGAGATATGCGCAAACGGCTGATATTCCTTCTGGTGCTGGCCATGCTCGCGGGCCTCGCGGGCTGCGGCGCGGCAGAATCGGAGGCGCCGGAACTTGCATCGGACGGCAGGCGGATACTGACGCTGGGCCTCGTGAATACGGTGCCGGAGGCCCGGACGCTCGCGAGCCTGTTCAACGCGCAGAACAAGGAATATAAAGTTGAGATAGTGGAATACAAGTACGGCGGCTCGGGCGGCACTCCGGACGACCTGACGCTGGAGCTTGCAACGGGCAGAGCGCCGGACATCCTCGTGTCGGAGACGGACAGGAGCTTTGAGAGCACGCAGACCTCTGGCCTGTTCGTGGAGCTCTCGGGGCTCTTGGACGAGTTCGCGCCGGAGCTCGTGCCCTGTATGTACGAGGCGCTCAGGGCGCAGGACGCGGTGTACGCGCTGCCATACGAGTTCGAGGTCTGGACTTTCCTGACGCAGCCGAGCCGGGTGGACGGTCGGGAGAGCCTGACGGTGGAGGAGGCAGAGCAGTACGCAGCACAGCTGGGAGAGGGCGCCGAAGTGTTCCAGCAGTGGATGACGCGAACGGAACTCTTCAAGCGTGTGGTGAGCTTTGCCGCGGGAAAGTACATAGACTGGGAGACGGCGAGCTGCGACTTTGAGAGCGAGGGCTTTCTGGAACTGCTCGAGCTGTGCATGGGCCAGAGAGCGGACGACTCGCCCTATCCGGAAGAACAGCTCTGCCTTCTGGAGAGCTATCTGCTGACGGCGGAAAACTGGTTCGGCGGCGGCATACAGCTGGCCTGCGGCGAGGACTACTGCTTCATGGGCTTCCCTGGGCAGGAGGACGGTGCGCAGGGCTGGCTCGCGACTGGAATGTGCTTTTACGCGACGGCGGCGGGGGAGGCCGAGGGCGCGATGGAGTTTCTGCGCTTCGTCCTCAGCCCGAAAGCGCAGGAACAGTGCGAGAGCTTCCCGATGCTGCAAAGCGAGCTGGACGGCAGGCAGGAGGCGGCGGTGCTGACGGGCCTTCACAAGAGTTCGGATGCGGAGAAGCTGAACGGCCTGCTGGATTCGGGCCTTGCGAGCGAGAACTGCCCGCTGACCGTGACGTCGATGCTCATAGAGGAGGCCCAGGCGTACTTCGCCGGAGACTGCACGCTGGAGACGGCGGCGGAGAGGATGCAGGATCGTGCCTCGACCTATCTGTCGGAGCACAGCTGAGAGGCAGGCCGGACACACTGAGGCCCCGGACGGAAAAACCGCCCGGGTCCTCAATTGTAGAGGGGGAGCTTTATAAACGGCCGGCACGGACTGATTGTGCTGAGCCGGCGTTTTATTTGCCGGATTCCTTCCAGAGCTTGTCCGCCGTTGGCGCCCAGGCCTCGGCGTAGGGCTTGCATTTTTCTCTCAGGTTCTCGGCGTCTTCAGGGGACTGCATATCCGTCGAGTATGCGCCGGATTTCTTCACCATGGCAGCCAGACGCTCCGGGTTCTCGAGCATCGGGCAGGGTCTCAGGTGGTTGCAGTTGAAGGGCTGGTTGTCGTGGTAGGCCATGAAGAGCGGAGACTGCAGCGCCTCCAGCAGCGTCTTCTCCCTGATGTTCGAGTCGGAGTAGTGGATGAAGGCGCAGGGCTCCATATCGCCGCCCGCGCTGATATGCAGGTAGCTGCGTCCGCCCGCTATGCAGCCGCCGACAAATTCTCCGTCGTTCTGGAAGTCGATGAAGAAGAGCTCCTTCGTCTTTCTGTACTCGCGCAGGGTGTGGTACATATGCTCGCGCTGCTCCGGGCTGGGCAGCAGTTCCGTGACCGCGTCCACGCCCACGGGCATATAGTGGAAGAACCAGGCGAACTTCGCTCCGCAGCTTATGATGTGGTCTATGAACTCCTCGGAGCTCAGGGAGTCGATGTTCTGCGAGGTGCAGCAGCAGGATACGCCGAAGGGCAGCTTGTAGGCCTTGAGCCTGGACATCGCCGCCATGACGGCCTGGTATGTGCCCTCTCCCCTTCTGGCGTCCGTCGCAGCCTCGAAGCCCTCGACGCTTATGGCAGGGATGAAGTTCTTGACCCTCAGCATCTCCCTGACGAAGTCCGCGTCGATGAGCGTGCCGTTTGTGAAGGCCAGGAACTGGCAGTCGTTGTGCTCCTCGCAGAGCCTGATGATGTCGGCCTTCCTGGTCAGAGGCTCGCCGCCCGAGAACAGGTACATATACACGCCGAGCTCCTTGCCCTGGCGCACGATGTCGCTGAGCTCCTCGTAGCTCATGGAAAGGCTCTTGCCGTAGTCCGCCGCCCAGCAGCCTATGCAGCGCAGGTTGCAGGCCGTCGTCGGATCCATGAGTATCGCCCAGGGGATGTTGCAGCCGTACTTCTCGCTCAGCTCCTTCTCGATCGGGAAGCCCACCAGGTTGGCGTTCACGATGAAGTTCTCGAATGTCTTCTTCAGCACCTCGGTGTCGATGCCGTGGAAGATGCTCATGATGAACTTGTACATATTGCCGTCCGGGTCATCCAGCACCTTCCTCACGGCGTCGCGCTGCGCGGCCAGCTTGTTCGGGTCGTCTCCGGCGAATTTGTCCACCCAGCTCATCAGCTTGTGTACATTCCGCTCGGGGTCTTTCGCAATATAGTCGAAGGCTGTACCCAGCGCGGCTTTTTTAAGTTTGTTTTCCAGCTCCATGATCTTATTCCTTTCTGCGTCCCGCTCCTTGGGGCGCGGCCTTTTTTTAAGTGTAACGTCAACAAATTCATTCGCGCCATAGACAAAACCACGTTTTTGACAAAAATTTTGTCAAAAACGTGGTTTTGTACAAGGCATCATGAACCTGCATCGGTTTTGCCCTTGACAGGCCTTTGAGTATGTTATATACTTTACTGCGCATAAAACAGATCTTCTGGAAGGGAGGCGAACGGAATGGCGAAGACCCGTAACAATCGCAGTTTCAATGTCAATTCATCAGCATTTTCCGGCGGGCCGTCGCGTTCTGCTTGTCTCTGACTGCGCTCATTTAGGCGCATATCGGGCTTTTTGGACGTGTCCTGGTCAAATGCCGGGGCACGTTTTTTGTTTTTAGTCTTGGAGGTCTTATGAAGGAAGAAAAACTCACCGGCCGCGGGAAAGCGCGGCTCGTCGGCCGGTATCTGTGGCCTGTGTCGGGCTTCTTTGCACTGGGTCTGCTCTTTTCCCTGTTCAGCCAGATATTCAACGCGCTCATACCGCAAATCGTCCGCGTGACCGTGGACTCGGTGCTGGGCGCCGAGGAGCCGCAGCTTCCGGGCTTCGTGAAGTCCCTGCTGCCGATCGAGGCACTGCGCTCCGAGCCCGCGAGGGCCCTGATCTGGGCCGCTGCCGCGGTCGCGGTCTTCGCCGCATTGAGGGGCGCGGCCATCTTCGGGCAGAGGCTCTTTCTGGCCAAGGGCTCCGAGGGTTTCGTGAAACGCATCAGGGACGAGCTCTTCTCTCACATCCAGCGTCTGCCCTTCGCCTGGCACACCGCGCACCAGACAGGCGAGATGATACAGCGCTGCACCTCGGACGTCGAGGTTGTGCGCACCTTCGTCTGCAACCAGCTCGTCGAGGTCATGCGCACGCTCATCATCATCGCGGTCTATCTCTTGGTGATGTTCTCCATGAACGTGAAGCTGGCGCTCGTCTCGCTGGCCTTCGTACCGCTGGTAGCCCTCAGTTCAGGCCTGTTCTACGGCCGCATCGCCTCCAGGTTCAAGGTCGCGGACGAGGCCGAGGGCGAGCTCACGACTTTGGTGCAGGAGAATCTCACCGGAGTGCGCGTCGTCCGCGCTTTCGGCAGGGAGAGCTTTGAGCTCGGCAAGTTCAACGAGAAAAACGACCACTTCTCCGAGCTCTGGATACGGCTCGGGCGCGTCCTCGCCGTCTACTGGGCCTCGGGCACACTGCTGACCTGCCTGCAAGTCATGGTGATACTCATCCTCGGCGTTGTTGAGGCTGTGAACGGAGAACTGTCTCTGGGCGGGTTCCTGGTCTTTGTGAGCTACAACTCCACCCTCGCCTGGCCGGTGCGCAGTCTGGGCCGCGTTCTTGCAGACATGAGCAAGGCAGGAGTCTCGATGGACAGGGTCGCCTACATCCTCAACGCCGAGGAGGAGCGCGAGCTGCCCGGCGCGGAGGACGCGCCAATGGACGGCGACATAGAATTTTCGCACGTGAGCTTCGGCTACGAGGGACAGGAGGTGCTGCGCGACGTATCCTTCACCGTGCCCGCAGGCTCGACCTTCGCCATCCTGGGCGGCACGGGCTCTGGCAAGAGCACCCTCGTCCACCTTCTCGACCGGCTCTACGACCTCGAAGACGGCCAGGGCAGCATCACGATCGGCGGCAGGGACATCCGCCTCATTCGCCGCGAACACCTGCGCCGGAACATTGGGCTGGTATTGCAGGAGCCCTTCCTGTTCTCGCGCACGATACGTGAGAACATCGCCGCCTCTCGCCCCGGTTCGGACGAGGCGGGCATACGCCGGGCGGCGGCCATCGCCTGCGTGGACGAGGCAATAACGGAGTTCCCGGACGGCTACGGCACCTTGGTCGGCGAACGAGGCGTCACTCTCTCCGGAGGCCAGAAGCAGCGCGTCGCGATAGCCAGGATGCTGCTGGCGGGCACGCCCATCATGGTCTTCGACGACTCGCTCTCCGCCGTGGACTCGGAGACGGACGCGAAGATCCGCGCCGCCCTGCGCGAGAGCCTCGAGCAAGCGACGGTGATACTCATCTCGCACCGGATAACGACGCTCATGCAGGCCGACCGCATCCTCGTGCTCGAGGGCGGCCGCGTCTCGGACATGGGCACGCACGAGGAGCTCATCTCGCGCCCGGGCATCTACCGGGAGATCTACGACATACAGATGAGCAGCGACGACCGCAGGCTCATAGAGG
>CABVBV010000035.1 GCA_902496595.1 uncultured Eubacteriales bacterium
GACGAGTTCCTGCGGCTCTGGAACACCCCGGCGCACACCCCGGCCTTCTTCAAGGGGTGAGACGCCATGGCCGACGCAGTTGGGAACAAGGCGGCGAAGGACTACCACCTCGGCACACCTGCGCCTGAGCAGGGCTTCTTCGCCAAGGGCCTCGGCCACACGGACTGGGGCATGAAAAACCGCGTCTCGAGGCTGTTCTCGCCCGAGACCGGCAACACCGTCATGCTGGCCTTCGACCACGGCTACATCATGGGCTCGACGGCGGGCCTGGAGCGGCTGGACGTGACCATCGCGCCGCTGTGCGAGTACGCGGACGTGCTCATGGGCACACGCGGGGCCATACGCAGCTGCATCCCGCCGACGACGGGAAAGGCCGTCTGCCTGCGCGCAACGCACGACAGCTCGGTGCTCTTCGAGGACATGAGCCGGGGTTCCGGCCTCGCTCTGGACATGGAGGACGCCATAAGGATGAACGCGGCGGCGCTGGCCATACAGTGCTTTGTCGGCGGCGCGGGAGAGCGGGACTCGCTCGAGGCGCTCTGCCGTGCGGCGGACGCGGGCTACAGGTACGGCGTGCCCATCCTCGGCGTCACGGCGGTGGGCAAGGAGATGGCCCGCACGACGCAGTATTTCCTGCTCGCGACGAGGATACTCGCGGAGCTGGGCGCGAGCGCGGTGAAGACCTACTACTGCGAGGGCTTCGAGAAGGTCGCCTCGGCCTGCCCGGTGCCCATAGTCATAGCGGGCGGCAAGAAGCTGCCCGAGTCCGAGGCGCTGGAGATGGCGTACAGGGCCATGAACGAGGGCGCGAGGGGCGTGGACATGGGCCGGAACATCTTCCAGTCCGAGCACCCCGAGGCCATGTGCCGGGCCGTCGCCGCCGTAGTCCACAAAGGCTTCGACGCGAAGTGCGCCTACGAATACTATCTCGAACTCGCGAACGAATGAGAACGGAGGTATTATATGTCAGCAGAATATATGCACATCGGCATCCCGGTGCTGAATAAGAAGCCGAACATGGTGTATAACGAATGGGGAAAGTTCTGGGTCAACGAGAGCGTGGACGAGTACGACTACAAGATCGAGTACCTTAAGTTCGAGGAGGGCACGCGCTTTCCCGAGCTGCTCGCGAAGCAGCCGCACGTGGCCTACAAGGTGGACGACGCCGAGCCGTATCTGGCCGAGGCAGACCGCGTCATCTTCGGCCCGGAGGCCCTGGGCGACAACGTGCGCCTGGCCTTCATCGTGAAGGACGACGCGATCATAGAGCTGTACGAAGAAAAATAAATTGAGCTGAACCCCCGCCAAATAATAAGGCGGGGGTTCAGCTTCAGTCTGCCTCCGGGCCTCGCGCAGCGGAGCGCCACAGTGCCGTCCCCTTTGTCTTCTTCGACAAGCCGGAGCCGGGCCCCGCCTCATTATTCGGCAGATGCGCCTTTCGCTAGGGATTGACAACGGATTGACTATGTTATATGATATTTACAGTGTACGCAATCGATTTTCGTGGAAGAGTACTGTGCAGATTTTACAAGGGGGTATCGATTTTGTCAACAAAAGACACCATCCGTGAGCTGAGCCGCCGTTCCCAGGCCAGAGTGCGAGAGCTGGTATCTGAGAAGAGGGCGGGGACTCCGCTCATAGAGTACAACAGCAGCTTCATTCCCGAGGAGTTCATCAGGGCGGCGGGAGCGAACACCTACTTCATGTGCCGCGGCGGCGAGCCTGAGCCGACGGACGCCGTGCTCGACTATATGCTCAGGTTCATGAACCCGCTGTCCCGCTCCATGGCGGGCTATATGGAGCTGGGTCTCGACCCCATCACTCCGAACGCCGATCTCGTCGCCATCGCCCAGACCGACTGCCACGTCGGCCGCATCAGCGAGCTCATGGAGTTCAAGGGCGTCAAGGTCGGCAAGGTGGGCGTCCCCGCCGACTGGGAGAAGCCCGTGGCCTTCGAGTACTACCTGAACTCCCTGCGCGAGCTGATGAAAAAGGTCGAGGAGATCACCGGCAAGCCGGTGGATATGGACGCCGCGAGGCACAATATCGAGGTCTCGAACCGGATAAACGGGCTGTTCAGGCGTCTGGACGCGCTGCGGCGCGGCGAGCGCTGCCCCATCGGGTTCGAGGACTACATGAGGCTGCAGCATCTGAGCTTCTCTACGGGGGAGCCGGAGCAGTTTGCGGACGAGCTGGAGAAGCTCTGCAATGAGCTGGAGGCCGGCGCCGAGTGCGCGCTGCCTGAGAACGCTCCGAGGGTGCTGGTCGCGGGCCGCGTTATCGCGATAGGCGACTACACCATGCCCAGGCTGCTCGACAGCTTCGGCTGCGCCGTAACCGCCGATATGCTCGACGAGGGTGTCCGCGTCACCGAAAAGGACGTCTGCACCGAGGGCGACCTCTACGAGAACTTCGCCAGGAACCGCTATCTCGACAAGCTGCCCATCGACCTCTTCCAGCCCTCCTGGAAGCAGCGCTTTGAGAGGATGAAGGAGCTCATCGAGGCCGGGAAAGCGGACGGCGTCATCTGGTACCAGCTCGCCTTCGACGAGATCTACGACATGGAGTACTCCTGCGTGGCCAAGTGGCTGGGTGAGATGAAGATGCCGCTGCTGAAGCTGGAGACGGCCTATTCCTACTCGCGTGAGGAGATGGGCCCGCTCACGAACCGCATCGAGAACTTCGTGCAGAACCTGAAGGAGGGAAAGTGAAATGGCCGGAAAAGAGATAAATTCAAGGTTTTTGGAGCTCGCCGGCTTTGAAGGCGAGGAGCTGCAGGAGATACTCCCGCGCTGGCTGGAATCCGCCGACACGCTGGGCCTGAGCGACGAGGATATGCGCTACGCCGTCGAGGAATACATCCCAATGAACTGGGACGTGAAATACAAGGGCGTGCGTCTGCTCATCGGCGCGTGGACGCGCGAGCTGATGGAGGTCACGCGGACAAAGCAGTACAAGGCGGAGGGCAAGAAGATAATCTACGGCATCCTGCCGGCAGTCGTAACGCCGTATACGGCCTTCAAGCGTGCGGGCGGGGACAATGTGCACGTATCCTTCCCGGATCTCATACTGGTCAAGACCCTCAACGGCTTTTTCCACAAGGCTGCGCCGATAATAACCAAGGCGGAGGACCTCGGTTTCAACTACGGCTGCCGCCACTGCCCGCTGAACAAGACGCGCCTCGCCGCGTTCGCGACAGGGATGATAGCCTCGCCGGACGTCATCTGGAGCTGGGGCTTCAACTGCGACGAGGGGCCGAAGACCGACGAGCTGATCCAGTGCCTGACCGGAGAGGACTGGCCCTATGTCATCAGCCGCATCCCGCACGACACGTATTTCGGCCAGGCGGACGACGAATATGAGCGCATAAAGTATCTGAGCAAGGTCATCAAGTCGGATATCGACAAGATGTGCGAACTGACGGGCATCTATCCGACGGAGGAGGATTTCAAGCAGGCTCTGGCGGACGCGGGGCGGTATCTGTTCAAGCTGGGTATGCTGGGGAATCTGGTATGCAATTCTGACCCTGTGCCGGTCGGAGGCAATGCGCTGGTGCTGTTCCAGGATGCCGTCGGCGTGCCGCTGAACCACGGATACAAGTATCTTGAGGCCGCAATAGACGTGCTCATCAAGGAGTGCCAGGCTGCGGTGAAAGCCGGCGAAGGCGTGCTGCCGAAGGGCGCTCCGAAGGTGGGCAGCTATTTCGTGCCCTTCTGCATTCCCTGGATCGACCGCATCTTCCGCGAGAACGGCGTGGCGACGACCTTCAGCCAGACCCTCAGCCCGAGCAAGAGCCAGATGAAGCCCTCCGCGTATGCTGACGACCCGTACATGGGCATGGCGGAGCAGTGGCTGAAGATGCCTCTGGGGCAGAACATGGGCTACGAGGCGGAGTCGATGATAGAGAAGGTCAATGCGAACCACCCGGACGGTATGCTGATGGGCTTCTTCGACTTCGACCGCTGGCTGGGCGCGCACCAGAAGATGTGCGCCGAGATCGTGCAGAAGGCGACGGGGGTGCCGCACTACTATATCGAGGCGGACTTCTGGGACGACCGCGAGTACAGCGAGGAAGCGCTGCGCACGAGGATAGAGAGCATCTGCCAGATCATGCACACCCGCAAGGGCGACTGAACGGAGATACATTGAAACAGCGGGGGACTTCACAGTCCTCCGCTGTTTTTTCGTGCCGCAGCGCTCAGTCTTCCCAGAAAAGCTCGTCGAGGGTCTTGTTCAGAGCGCGGCAGATGGCGAGGCAGAGCTTTATGGTCGGGTTGTAGTCCCCCTTCTCGATGGCGTTTATCGTCTGCCTCGAGACCCCTACCGCGTCCGCCAGCTGCTGCTGCGACATATCCAGCGCCGCCCGCGCCGCCTTCAAGCGCAGGTTTTTCATTCCTCAGTTCCCCTGTCCCGAAGCCCGTGCAGCCAGTACATCAGCAGCACGACGCCCGTCATGACGCCGACTATCAGGCTGACCGAGCGGAAGGTGAGCAGCCCGTCCACAACGATCTCCCCTTCCATCAGGTTGCCCGCGCCGAAAAGCAGGTTCGCCAGCGTCAGCACCAGCAGCACCGTCTGGTTCCGCTTCCGGTTCCGCCCTATGCCCGCAAAGGCGTCCTGTTTTATGCAGATCGACGCAAACACCAGCAGCGCCGCGCATATGCAGATGATGCAGCCCGTCAGCGTGTCGCACCAGCGGCCTATGAGCATATCCATCATACCGTACACCATGAGGCAGATCATCAGCGTGAAAAAGCCCCACATGAACGCCCGGCCCCTCGCCAGCACCTGCCTCTCGTCGTACTCGTCTTTGTTGAACACCATGTAAAACACCCCTTCCTTCTGCCCGGAGCATAACACAGGCCCGACAAAATGTCAAGTATATTTTACTTAATATCGCATAAAAACGTCCCCGTCTCCCGGAGACGTTCCTCATTTCACGTTGTACTTGCCGAGTATCTTTTCCTTCCAGACGTCCTCCGGCTCGGCCTTGTAGCTCTCCACGTAGTCGAGGAGCTTTTTGCAGTCGTCGAAGACGGCGTAGAGCGCATGGCCGTCCTCGGGGAAGAAGCGCTCGGTGACGGCCTTCGTGAGCATGGCCTCCATGGCGTCGTAGTAGCCGAGGGTGTTGAGCACGGCCATGGCCTTGGCGTGGCGGCCGAGCTGCTTGAGCGTCAGCGCCTCGAAGAACTCCTCGAAGGTGCCGATGCCGCCGGGCAGGGTGACGAAGGCCTCGGACATATCCTCCATGGTCTTTTTGCGCTCGGACATGGTCTCGGTGAAGACCATCTGAGTGCAGCCCTCGTAGAGTATGCCCGGCTCGTCGAAGAACCTTGGCGCGACGCCGATGATGCCCTTGCCGCCGACGCTCGCCATGCCCCTTGCCGCCGCGCCCATGAGGCCGCTCGTGCCGCCGCCGAAGACCAGCTCGTGCCCCCGCCGGGCCATCTCAGCGCCCAGCTCGAAGGCGGCGTCGTAGTATTCCTGTCTCAGCTCGCGGCTCGAGGCCCCGAACACGCATATCCTCATCTGTGCCTCACTCCTCAAAGTCCAGCACCCGGCGCATCCGGGCGAAGGTCAGCCGGTTGCGTATGGCCGCAGAGATATCCAGCACCTCGTCGGAGAGCGACTCGTCGATGCCTATGTCGGAGAGCCGGTATTTCCCGTCGAGGCCGCGGAACACCGCCGCGAACTCCTCAGCCGTCGGGATGTTCGAGACGATTTCGCATATTTCGCCCCAGTGGTCGACGATGTTCTGCGGCTCGAAGCCCGCGAGCACGTCGTTTTTGTTCTCCTCTATGATGCCCTCGGCGAGCGGGCCGAACTTCTCGCGTATCCAGCTCTCTCGGAGGGGCTCGAAGGGCTTCGCCTTCGGCTTTTTGTGTATCATCCTGTGGTACTCGCCCGCGCAGATGACCGAGCCGACGCCGACGCACTCGCCGTGGATACCGTGGGCGCCCTCGAACCTCGGCGGCTTCATCTCGACGAGGTGGGCGATGAGGTGCTCCGCTCCGGAGGCCGCCCGCGAGTTGCCGAGCATCTGCATCGACAGCCCCGATATCATCTGCGCCATGGTCATGGCCTCGAAGTCCGGCTCGTCGCCGTCGAGCAGCGAGTCGGCGCAGGAGACCATCATGTCCAGCGCCTGCTGGGCCATGCCAGCGACGCGCTCGCAGTAGTATTCGCCGGACGCGATGTGCGCTATCTTCCAGTCCGCAAGGGAGATGTGTTTCGACAGTATGTCAGCGACTCCGCTGACGGTGAGGAACATGGGTGCGCCGGCGATGATGTTGAGGTCGGCGACGACGAGGGCCGGGGCGGACATTGGTATCGACCTCTTGTGCCCGTCTATGACCACCGAGCAGACGTTTGCCGTGAACCCGTCGGAGCTGGCGAGCGTCGGGATCGCCACGAAGGGGATGCCCATGTGGAAGGCGTTGTAGCGTGCGAAGTCCATGAGCGTGCCGCTGCCGACTGTGATGATGACGTCGGGGCCTTCGAGCTGGGGTATGATGCCCTCGATGAGGCTTTTTTCGGAGTGCAGGCCCTTGGCCTCGAGGACTATCTCCTTGTCGGCCCGGACGTGTACCATGCCGGGCAGGTTGTAAGTATTGGTATCGTAGAGCACGGTACGGCGGCCGGTCAGCCCGCAGCGCTCCATGTAGCTGTCGAAATGCTCCAGGGCGTCGTACTCGACGACGACCATCCTGGTCTCCAGCGGGTGTTCCCGCCCGCAGGGGCACTTACCCGAGTACTGTGCGCAGTCGATTATCAAGCAATGACCTCCTTTATATCACTTTTATGCCAGTACAACGACTTTACCACACATCCGCCCCGAAAGCAACAGGCCGTCCCGGTATCCAGCCCGGAACGGCCTGCTGTTTATTATTATTTATTTCTTCAGCTTCAGGGCCTGCCTGGCCTTCGCCGCTATGCCCTCGGCGGTGAGGCCGTAGGCCTCGAGCACCTTCTCCGCCTTGCCGGAGCGCCCGAACTCGTCGTACACCCCGTGCTTCAGAACGGGCACCGGATTCGTCTCCGAGATATATGACGCAACTGCGCTGCCGAGGCCGCCCATGACGCTGTGTTCCTCTGTGGTGACGATGCAGCCGGTCTCCTTCGCGGCGGCGTCGAGCGCCTCCTTATCTATGGGTTTGACGGTGTGGAAGTCCAGCACCCTCGCAGATACGCCCTCGGCCGCGAGCGCCTCCGCCGCAGCCAGCGCACGCTGCACCATGAGACCGGTAGCGCATATGGTGAGGTCGCCGCCCTCGCGCAGCTTTGCGGCCTTGCCCAGCTCGAATTTATAGCCCTCGACCGAGTCCGTCACGTTCTCGACGGCCATCCTGCCCAGCCTCAGATACGCCGGGCCGACATATTCGATGAGCGCGAGCACCGCCTGACGCATTTCGTTGCCGTCGCAGGGATTCACGACCAGCATACCGGGTATCGCAGACATGAGCGCGAGATCCTCGAGGCACTGGTGGGTCGCTCCGTCCTCACCGACGGAGAGGCCGCCGTGAGAACCCACGCACTTCACGTTCAGGCCGGGATAGGCCACGGAGTTCCTTATCTGCTCGTAAGCCCGGCCGGCGGTGAACATGGCGAAGGAGTTGGCAAAGGGCTTCTTCCCGCAGGTCGCAAGACCCGCCGCGACGCCTATCATATTCGCCTCGGCGATGCCCATGTCCAAGAAACGCTCGGGATATGCCTTGGAGAAGCCCTTGGTCATCGTGGCTCCGGCAAGATCCGCATCCAGGACGATAAGCTCCGGGTACTTCTCTGCCAGCTCTATCAGCATCTCGCCGTAAACGGCGCGTGTAGCCTTCTTCTCCGACATCTCATTCCACCTCCCGTTTCGCGACGGCCGCGTTCAGCTCGGCCATCGCCTGCTCGAACTGCTCGGCGTTCGGAGCCTTGCCGTGCCAGCCCGCGTCGTTCTCCATGAAGGAGACGCCCTTGCCCTTCACCGTCTTCGCCAGGATGACGCTCGGCCGTCCCTTTTCCGACTTGGCCGCCGCCAGCGCCGTGCGCAGGGAGTCGAAATCGTGCCCGTCGGCTTTTATCACGTTCCAGCCGAAGGCCGCAAACTTCGCATCCAGAGGCTCGGAGGGCATGACGTCAGCCGTCTTCCCGTCTATCTGCAGGCCGTTCACATCCACGATGCCGCAGAGATTGTCCAGCTTATACTTTGCCGCGGCCATGGCGGCCTCCCAGATCTGTCCCTCTTCTATCTCTCCGTCGCCCATGAGTGCGTAGACCCTGTACCCTGCTTCGTCCATCTTCCCGGCTATCGCCATACCGACCGCTGCCGACAGGCCCTGGCCGAGAGAGCCGGTGGACATATCCACGCCCGGGACGTTGACCATGTCGGGATGCCCGGACATATGTCCGTCGATGCTCCTGAACAGCTCCAGCTGCTTCTCCGGGAAAAAGCCCCTCATGGCCAGCACGGAGTAGAGCGCCGGAGTGCAGTGGCCCTTGCTCATAACGAACCTGTCGCGGCCCGGGGCCCGGGGCTCGCCGGTGTCCAGCCTCAGCTCTTCAAAGTAGAGCTCCGTCAGAATGTCCATTGCGGAGAGCGAGCCGCCTATGTGCCCGCTCGCGGCGCGGAATACCATCTCCATGCCCAGACGCCGTCCGCGTGCGGCGGTGAGTTGCAGTTCTCTGTCAGTCATGCCCTTGCCTCCTGTCAGTTTTTCCATGCTTTGGCCGGGATCTTTCATCCGCACACCATTATACCATCAGCACCCGCCCATTTCAAGGCGAACAGGCCTGAATGAGGTAGTCCTGTCAAACTCATGCTTGCCAAATTTTCAGCAATGGTCTATAATCTACCGGCAGGGAATACTTTGAAAGGTGAAAGATCATGGAAAATAATTTCTCTTATCAGATAACTGCGGACTCGGGCTGCGACCTCTCGCTGGAAAAGTGCACGGAGCGCGGCGTCCTGCCGTACAAGATGCCCTTCACAATGGACGGAGAGCCGATGACGGACGGCATGACGGAAGAGAGTTTCAGGCGGTTTTACGACCTCATGCGTGCCGGAGGCATTGCGAGGACGAGCCAGATAAACCCGGATGAGTTCACACAGTTCTGGCGCCCGCTGGCAGAAGCCGGTACTCCGGTGCTGCACATCTCCCTTGCTGCGGCGATATCCGGTTCCTGCAACAACGCAAGGCTTGCGGCGGAGACGCTCATGGAGGAGCATCCCGGCTGGGTCTGCCGGGTGGTGGACTCTGCAAACGCCTCTGCGGGCTTCGGCCTCGTCGTGCTCAGGGCCGCAGACAACCGGGACAAGGGAATGGCGCTCGAGGAGAACGCGAAGGAGCTGGAGAGCGTCGTCCACAACGTGAGCTCCATCTTCACGACGAACGACCTCACCTATCTCTATCGCGGCGGCAGGGTCAGCAAGACCGCCGCGGCCTTCGGCACGGCGCTCAATATCGTGCCCATCATGCACCTGGACTATGAGGGCCACCTCGAGGTCTGGCAGAAGGTGCGCGGCGACAAGCAGTGCTTCAAGAAGGTAATAAAAGATGTGCAGGAGCTTGTGCTCGACGCCGGGAATCAGACGCTCATCGTCTCCGAGGCCGACGCGCCCGAGAAAGCCCGTGAGTACGGGCAGGCGCTGGTGGAGACCTGCGGTTTCAGGGATGTGTTCTATACGCACATCGGCCCCATCATAGGCGCACACACCGGGCCGGGCCTCATCTCCATATTCTTTGTGGGCAAAGAACGGGTCTGAGCGGGAACATCCGGGGGGCTTTTGATGTCTCACTGTGGCTATGAACACTGCTAAGAAATTCACTCTGATCTTGATATTGGTCATAGCCGTGGCCGTGCTGGGCCTTCTGCTCTTCGTCCGACTTTCGGGCGCGGAGGAGCCGCCGGTCACGGCCGTTCCCGCTGCCTCGGAGACTCCGGCGCCGGAAGAGACCGCCGAGCCCACACCCTCGCCCACGGCTGAGCCCACTCCATCACCCACTCCCGAACCGGAACCGGAGTATTTCACCGTCTCCATGGTCGGCGACTGCACGCTCAGCTCCTCGCAGCTCTACCCGCACTTCGAGTACATAATAGATGGGGACATGAGCTGGCCCTTCTCAGGCACGGTGCAGTATTTCGAGGACGACTACCTCACGATAGCGAATCTGGAGTGCAGCCTCTCGGAAGAGAAGCTCACGGGCCATACGACCTTCTGGTTCTGCGGCGCTGCGGAGAACGCGCAGATACTGGTGGACGGCTCGGTGGAGTTCGTGACGCTGGGCAACAACCACACCATGGACTTCGGCCAGACCGGGCTGGACAACACCAAGGCCACGCTCGACAGCTACGGAATAGCCTACGGAGAACCGAACGGAAGCTATGTCTACCGGCGGGACGACGGCGTGACGATAGGGCTGTACTCGGCGAAATGGCTGGCCACGCAGTCGGAGATCGTCAGCGGCGTCTCGGCGCTGGCGCAGAGGGACGACATTGACATCGTCATCTGCCTGATGCACTGGGGCAACGAGGGCAGCTACCGCCTGACGGAGAACCAGCGACTTCTCGGGCAGGCGGCGATAGACGCCGGGGCGGACATAGTCTACGGCTCGCACCCGCACGTCCTGCAGCAGATAGACGAGTATAACGGCGGCTACATAGTGAACAGCCTGGGCAACTGGGTCTTCGGCGGCAACACCGCGCCGAGGGACAGGGACACGGCCATAGTGCAGTTCACGATAAAGCGGGACGTCGACGGCACGGTGACGGTCGAGGGCTGGGAGGCCATCCCCTGCCGGCTGTCGAGCACTGCGGCATATAACGACTACCGGCCCGAGCCCTACGAGGAGGGCACGGAGGAATACGAGCGGGCGATGTCCAAGCTGCTGGGCAGCTACACCGGCCCAGACCTCGTGGTCGACTATTCTCAGTACCACGAAAAGGACGAGGCCGCCGAGACCCCCGCCGTCGAGGCCCCGACAACGACAGAAACAACGACAGAATAAGAATAGATAATAAAGCACAGAGAAATCCGTCCCCCGGAACCGGGGGACGGATTTCTCTGTTGAAAAAGCCTCTCAGAGCTTCGCGGCTGCGAAACTCTGAGAGGCTTGGGGCAGGCTGGGGCTTCTTTTGCTTTCGTCAGGTTCTGAGTATCGCTATGGAATACCCCGGCAGCTCCAGGGTCTTGCCCGTGAAGCTGAGATCCCCGCCCGCGGCGCACAGCTCTCCGGTGAGCCAGAGCTCGGAAAGGCCCAGCGCCTGCATATCGAGGCTGTGCACGTTTTTGGAGGGGTTTATCACAACATAGCAGCTCTCGCCGTTCCACGTGCGCTTTATGATGCAGACGTCGCCTTCGCCGCTGTCGAGCACCTCGCTCTCGCCACGGGCGATCTCCGGGTTCTCGTTGCGCAGCCGCATCGCCGCCGCGTAGTAGTTCAAAAGCGAGGCCTCGTCCTCCAGCTGCTCCGCCACCGGCGGCTGCGGATACTCCGCCGTCGTCGTGCCCGGCGGGCAGTGGGTTATCTCCGAGAGGGTCGTCCAGTACATACCGAGCCGCTTGTCCGGATCCGTCGCCGAACCCGTCATGCCGATCTCGTCGCCGTAGTACACATAGGTGCCGCCGCGCATCATGGCGAGCAGGCCGGCCGCCATCTTCTGCTTAGTCACGTCCGGGCCGAGGACGCTCGCGGCCCTCGCTGTGTCGTGGTTGCTCAGAAACGGCGCCGGTATCGTACTCTCCGGCAGCCGCTCTTCCAGCAGCTTCGTGACGTTGCCGTAGCTGGTGCCGGGCTCCTTCACGTCCGGGCCCAGGATCTCCTCTATATACCCGCCCTTCTGCGACGTCGGGAAGAGGAAGAAGCTGTCGATGCCGGACTCGCAGTAGTCGGCTATCTCATACAGATCCGTCCAGGCCTCTCCGACGATATAGCAGTCCGGCTCCATGCCCCGGGCCGTCTCGCCCAGCCAGCTGAGGAACTCCTTGTTCTTCTCGACATTCCCCGTGTAGTAGCTCGTCACGGCGTCGAGCCTGAAGCCGTCCACGCCGATGTCCTCGAGCCAGAAGCGGAGTATGTTCTCTATCTCGGCCCTGACCTCGGGGTTATCCAGGTTCAGGTCGGGCATGGTGTTGACGAAGCGGCACTCGTAGTAGGCCCCTCCGGCCTTGGCGTAGCCGTCCTGCGGGCTGTCCGACCAGTTGTACCAGTCGCGGTACTGCGAATCCTCTCCGGACTTTGCGCTCACGAACCAGGGATGCTCGTTTGAAGTGTGGTTCAATACGAGGTCGATGATGACGTCGATGCCGAGGGAGTGCGCCTTTTCCAGCATGGCGGAGAAGTCCTCGAGCGTGCCGTACTGCGGGTCTATGTCGTAGTAGTCGGTGACGTCGTACTTGTGGTAGCTCGGCGAGGGCATTATGGGCATGAGCCAGATGCCGTTCATGCCGAGGTCTGAGATGTATTCCAATTTTTCCGCGAGGCCGGCGAGGTCGCCTATCCTGTCCCCGTCGCTGTCGTAGTAGGAGTAGACGAAGACCTCGTACCAGTTGCGGTATTTGTCGTCTATGATGTTGAGCTCCGCCTCGCGGCGCTGCTCTCCGCAGGCGGAGAGCAGCATTGCGAGTATGAGGAGCAGGCCTGCGAGCCTTGCCCGGTTCTTCTTCATATCAGCCCTTGACCGCGCCGGCGGTGAGGCCGCTGACGATGTTTTTGACGAGGCAGAAGTAGAGGATGACGATGGGCACGGCTATGAACACGCTGCCCGCGGCGAAACGTGCGAACTGGGTGTCGGGCATGGAGTAGAGGCCGACGGCGACCGTCCACATCTCGCGCTCCTTGAGCAGCAGCTTGGGCAGCAGGCAGTCGCTCCAGGGCCAGGCGAACTGCGTGAGCGCGGTGTAGACCAGCATGGGCTTGGACAGCGGCAGGGTTATCTTGGTGAAGATCTGCAGCTGGTTCGCGCCGTCGATGGTCGCGGCCTCGTGGATGGTGTAGGGTATCGAGTCGAAGTAGCCCTTCTGCACGAGGTAGCCGAGCGGCGCGGTGCAGGAGTAGTAGAAAATGAGCGACTCCAGGCTGTTGAGCAGGTTCAGCTGGCCCATGATGATGTAGACCGCGGTCATGCCCATGAAGCCCGGGAACATACCCAGGAGCAGGGTGGTCTTCCTGATGGTGTCGCGGCCCTGGAAGCGGAAGCGGCTCATGACGTAGCCCGTCAGGATGGTGAGCAGCGTGCCGATTATGCAGGTCATGGTCGCGACGTACAGGGTGTTGAGGAACCAGCGCCCGTAGGGATAGAGGCCGTTCACGTCGTCGGTGAACAGGTCGACAAAGGTCTGGGCGGAGAACTCCTTCGGGAAGAAGCCCGAGAAGGAGTGGATGTCGCCGCTCTTCGAGAAGGAGGCCGCGATGAGCCAGACGCAGGGGAAAAGGAATATGAGCGAAATGATGACAAGGACGATGTAGGTGATGATGTTGTCGGCGATCCTCGCCGTCCTGATGCTGCCTTCTTTTTTCACTGGAACGTCTCCTCCCTCTTATACGCCGCAGAGCGGACGTAGACGATGAGCGACAGCGTGCCGGTGATGACGAATATGACCAGGCTGATGGCCGCGCCTATCGAATAGTAGTTGTTGCTGACGGAGAGGTTGTAGAGCCAGTTTATGAGCAGGTCTGTGTCGCTGGCGAGGAAGTAGTCCGCGTAGTTGCTCTGCAGGCCCGAGCGCAGGAAGAAGTAGATGCCGAAGTTGTTGAAGTTTCCGACGAACTGGCCTATGAGCACGGGGGTTATCGAGAACACGACGAAGGGCAGGGTTATCTTGCGGAACTGCGTGAACTTGCCCGCGCCGTCGATGGACGCGGCCTCGTAGAGCTGCGTGTCGATGTTCGAGAGTATGCCCGTGGTCATGAGCATTATTGAGGGTATGGCTATCCAGGCGTTCACGAAGAAGCCTATGCCGCGTGCCCACCACTTCGCGCTCTCTACGTTGGAGAGGAAGAAGATAGCCTCGTGGCCGTTGCTCGTGAGCAGCTGGTTTATGGGGCCGCTCTGGGAGAACATGAACTTGAAGCCCAGCATGGTGATGAAGCCCGGTATCGCGTAGGCGAGTATCGGGAAGGCGCGCCAGATCTTCGAGCCCTTGACGTTCTTCTTGTTGAGGATGAGCGCGATGGCCAGGCCGCCGAAGAAGTTGATGGAGGTCGAGACCACGGCCCAGATGACGTTCCAGCCGAGGATCTTGCCGAAGGTGCTGCCCACGTTGCCGACACCGAGTATCTTTCCCCATGCGTCGAAACTCCAGCTGGCGAGCACCGGGTGTACGACCTCGCCGCCGAAGTCCGTGAAGGCGATGAGGATCATGAAGACGATGGGCAGGATGGAGAACATGGCCACGCCTATGAGCGGCAGTATGAGCGCGGAGAGATAGAACTTCCCGTCCGCCGCATAGGCCATGGACTCCTTGAAGCTGTGGGGCTTTCTGCCCTTTGCGACCTCTCTGGAGGTGAAGAGGATGTCCTTCACGTTAGAGATGTAGAGCGCTATCGTGAAGATGAGCACGACGACCGCAAACAGGCCCATTATGAGCATCTGCATGGAGTTGTCGCCCTCTATGCCCAGCCAGAGGTTCTCCTGCTGGGTCCCGAGCGTGAATATGCCCGCTATGTCCTCGACGCCGCGGGCCACAAAGTAGACGATGAGGCCCGCAAGGCTGAGGAGATACAAAAGCCCCTTTACAATCTGACCGTAGCAAAGCTGGCCGAGGCCCATGACGACGAAGGAGAGCTTCGCCCGCCATGGCGCCGAGCGCAGCCCGGCAGTCTTAGTCATTGTCGTTTCCCCCTCTGTCTTTTTAAGGACGGCTGATCATGAGAGCGTGAAGATGCCGTCGTAGATCTGGCTGCACACGTTCTCAAGCCCGGCCTGTATCTTGTCGACGGTGTCGTACTTCACAGGCTCACCGCGGTTGCCGGAGAGAGCGTCGGTGGCGAGCTCGACGAAGAAGCTCTCGGAGGGAGTCCAGAGCTGGCTCACCGCGTTGATGGCTGGCATGATGTCGACGTTGCCGTTCTCGAGCCGGTCAAACACGGCGGCAACGGTCGAATCGGTCTCGCCTATGGTCGCGGCGGCGTCGGCGCGGGCCGGGGTGATGCCGAGCATCTCGTTGCGGAGTACAACCTGCTCGTAGTCAGCTGCAAATTTCACAAAGGCCAGGGCCGCATTCGGGCACTTCGTATACGAGGAGATGCCATAGCCGTTCATGCCGCCCATCATCTTGGTCTCGAGCGTGAGCTCGTCCATGTTGGTGATGGTGTCCTGCCAGGCGTCTGCGGTGAGGTCGCCGGAGGCGGGCAGCCTGGGCACGGCGATCATCTTGAGGTCGGCCTCGGCCTCTTCCTCAGTCCAGCCGTTGTTGACCATTTCCTTTATGAACATACTGCGCACGTCGGGAGTGGTGATGGTGCAGAGCATCTTGCCCTTGGCGAGATAGGCGTAGGCGGAGGAGGCGAAGTCCTTGGCCACGATCTCGGTGTTGTCCATGAGCTCGGCCCACTGGCGGATCATCCAGGCGCCCTGAGCGGCGTTGCCGGCCGCGAGGCCGATGTCCTCGGGGTTCGTGTTGTCGTCGCCGAAGATGTAGCCGCCGAAGGTGAAGAGGTAGCCGGTCATGAAGTAGGTGTCCACCATCTCGTCGAGGTAGCCGTACTCGGTCTTGCCGCCGCCCTCCTGGGTCTCCTTGCTG
>CABVBV010000036.1 GCA_902496595.1 uncultured Eubacteriales bacterium
CGCGCCAAGCACATGAACGAGCAGAACACGATAGAGCTGGAGAAGTGGGACATCTTCAAGACCCCGTACTCGGCGCTCTGCGGCATTGCGGAGACTCTGTACAGGCTGTACTCCTGGGCGAGCGTGAACGGCCAGGAGGACTACTTCACGAAGACCGACCGAAAGGTCATCAAGATCATGCGCCGCTGCTACAAGAAGAAGTACGAGCCCTTCGGCGGCAAGACGAGGCACAGGGCCTTCCTCTGGGGCCCCTCCGCCGTGTACTACACCGACTTCCCGACCTGGATACAGAACTGCTGGGGCGTGAACATCGTGCTGAACATGGACTCCACCATGGGCCACAACATGATAAGCACGGACGATCCGGAGCAGGCGATAAAGGACTTGGCGCTGTTCTCGGAGAAGGGCGTCATGCGCCACCACGCGGTCGGCGGCTGGGACAACGTGAACGCCATCTGGGACTGGGCGAAGAACTTCAACTGCGACATGGTGCTCATGAACGACAACGTGGCCTGCAAGGGCATGAACGGCGTCCACGCCCTGATGGAGGAGCAGGCCAGAGACCTGGGCTTCTACTTCATCTTCGTGGAGCACGACCTCGAGGACTGCCGGACGATCTCGCGGCGCGACATGAGGAACATCGTGAACAACTATATGTCGGTCGTTGTGGGTGAGGAGCCTCTGGACGAGACTCTGGTGGACTTCGACGATTCCGAGGCGTGGTAAGGAAAGGCAGGTAGAGCAAAATGAAGAAAGCAAAGAAAGAAAAACTCCCGGCAAAGAAGCGGGCGCTTAAAATAGTCGGCAAGCTGACCCTGTTCGGCTTCCTGGCCTTCCTCGTGACCTTCGGGATCTACTTTTTCAACCTCGAGAACAAGCTCATCTACTACGTCATCCGGCCCTTTCTCAACAAGCACTACGACAACCAGAAGAGGGACAGAAGGATAGTATAGCAAAAACGGCAAAAAAACAGCCGCTCCGTTTTGGAGCGGCTTGTTTTTTTAAGCTGCGGCGGATATTGTTTTGCCGTCGCTTACCAGTTCGATGGTGCCGTCGCGGTCAGTCCGAAGCAGGGTGATGTCCATTGAGGCGAGCAGCTCCACGACTTCGCCGTGGGGGTGCCCGTAGCTGTTGCCCTCACCGCAGCAGGCGATGGCGAGCTCGGGGCGTATGAGCTCCAGCAGCTCCGCGTCGGTGGAGCCGGAGCTGCCGTGGTGCCCGAGCTTGAGCACGTCGCAGCCGAGGTCGAAGCCGCCGATGAGGGCGCAGTCCTCGAGCGCGGCTGAGGAGATGTCGCCCGTGTACAGGAAGGCGGTATCCCCGTACTCGAGCCTTATCACCAGGCTGGAGTCGTTCAGGTCGCTGCCCCAGTCGGAGACAGGCCCGACGAACTGGAACACCGCGCCGCCCAGGGTGAACTCGGAGCCCAGAGGCGGGACGGTGATGAAGAGGCCCTTTTCCGCGGCCGTGTCCTCGAAGCGGGTGAAGGCTCCGGAGCTGTCGAACTCCGTGTAGGGAGCGAAGAGCGTATCGACTTTGAAGCTGTCGATGACGTCGTCCAGGCCGCCGCAGTGATCCTCGTGCGCGTGGGTGCAGACGACGTAGTCCAGCTCGTCGACGCCGTGGGCCTTGAGGTAATCCACGACTGCGCCGCCCGCGGAGCCGACGCCCGCGTCTATGAGCATCGTCTCCCCGTCGCAGGACAGAAAGGCGCAGTCGCCCTGGCCGACGTCTATGTAGGCGGCGAAGAGGCCGCTGTCCGGAAGAGCGGCCGTGTTCAGGTCGACCCTGTCCCCTCCGCCGCCCCAGCTGACTAGGCCGAGGCTGGACGCGGCCCACATCAGCAGCAGCGCCAGGGCGAAGACCGCGGAGCCTATGAGGCTGCCGCGCCTCGCTCCGCCTTTCCTGCGTTTGCCCATAGCTGAAACTCCTTTCAAACAGAGAAGCCCTCCCTGCCTTTTCAAAACGAAGGCCCCCGCCCGAAACCGGACAGGGGCCTCAGCCGTTATGCTATGCCCTCGGGCCTTGCAATGCTCCCGACGCCGTTGAAGTTCGAGAGCCGGACGCTGACCGTGGCGCTTACCCCGTCTACCGTGACTCCGTTCGTCTCACCGAGGCTGGACTGCACATAGCCCGTCATGAGCTCGCTCATGTCCATGTCGTAGCGCAGGGGCCGGAAGGTCTCCGCCTCGAGCCAGATGCTTATCGGCATACTGCCCTCGAAGGGGCCGGTCTGTGCGTCGGTCATGGCGTAGAGCATCTCTTCCATACCTGTCATGTCCATGACCTCGTTGAGCTGGCTGCCGCTTATGGAGCCGTCATACCTGTAAGCCCTGACCCCGTCGAGCTCCTCGTCCGCGCTGCTGAGCGCGAAGCCGCCGGAGGCGAGGCCGAGGTAGAAGCTGATGCTCCCGGCGGCGTCGAATCTGCCCAGCTCGTCCTCGGCTATCTCCTCGGAAGTCCAGGTCGCGCCGTTGTCGGCGCTGGTGTACGAGGCGTAGCCTTCGCCGCTCCGCTCGACGTAGTTCATGGCCGAGAGCCCGACGCCGAACATATTCATGGTGATGGAGCTGCTGCACGCCATGGGCTCGTTGATGCTGTCCATGGACATGGTCATGCTCATGGGCATCTCGACGGTCTGGCCGTCGGCGCTCATGGTGAAGCTCATGTCCAGATCCATGTCCATATGTACGCTCTCAAGCTCCGAGGCGGCCTCGCGGGCCCTTTTGAAGTCCGCGGTCACGTCCCCGGGTTCGCCGCTTCCGCAGGCGGCAAGGCCCAGGGCGAGAGCCAGGCAGAGCGAGAGGGCAAGGGCCTTTTTCATCTCACTGTCCTCCAAGTCTAATTACTGTGCCCGTCATCCGCAGGCTCCCGGCCCTTCACGACCTTGAGCCTGACGAACTCCTCGCGCTCCTTTTCCTCCAATGCGTCGGATATCCTGGAGATCTCGGAGTCGAGCCCGGGGATGACGATGTTTTGAAGCGCGTTCGCCCGCTTCTGCGCCTTTTTTATGGCATAGGCGAGCCTGTATATGCAGTTCTCGACCTCCGCCAGCTCGCATATGAGCTCCTTGACTTCGGCGAACTTGAAGTAGGCGTCGTCAAGGTCGGAGCTGGTGAAGGCCAGGCCGTAGGGCGGGCCCGAGGGTATCTGCGGCTCGGAGCTCACCTTCGGCAGCTCGACGCCCATCACGCTCCTGAACCGAAGTCCAAAGCTGTCGTCTATCGGGACTGCATCGGCCCCGTTCATGGCCGAGCCGCCCATCGAGATCTCCGCCAGCCGCATGGAGGCGTAGGCCTCCGAGAAGGTCGTGTCTATCCTCTCCTGCAAGTCCTCGGCCCTGTCCATCAGGCCCATGATCTCGCGTATCAGGATGTTCCGCTTCCTGTCCATGAGCTCATAGCCCGTCTCGGCCAGAGCCCTCGAACGCTTCGCGGCGTTCAGGTTGCCCTTTGTAGGTGCGGTCTGCGCCAAGCTCTCACCTCCCTCGTGCGCCTGGTTTCAGCATCAGAGACTGTGCGGCAGCTGGACGTAGTGCTCATCCAGCACCTTGTCGGAGACCCTGGAGAGGGCGTCCCTAGGGAGTATGGAGAGCAGCTCCCAGCCGAGGTCGAGAGTGGCCTGGATGCTCCTGTCCTCGTACATACCCTGGGTTATGAAGCGCTTTTCCAGCTCGTCTCCGAATTTGAGGCTCAGCTTGTCGTTCGCCGAGAGCTCGTCCTCTCCGATGACGGTGGCTAGGCTCCTCGCGCTCGAGACCTCGGAGTACGAGGCGAAGAGCTGGTTCGACAGATCCGGGTGATCCGCCCTCGTGAAGCCCTCGCCCGTGCCGTCCTTCATGAGCCTCGAGAGGCTCGGCAGTATCGACACCGGAGGGTAGATGCCCTTCTGCGCCAGCTCCCTCGAGAGCACTATCTGGCCCTCGGTGATATAGCCCGTGAGGTCAGGGATGGGGTGGGAGATGTCGTCCCCCGGCATCGTCAGGATCGGCACCAGCGTGACGCTGCCCGGCTTGCCCCTTATGAGCCCGGCCCGCTCGTAGATGGAAGCCAGGTCGGAGTACATATAGCTCGGGAAGCCCTTCCTCGAGGGTATCTCGCCCTTGGAGCTCGAGAACTCGCGCAGGGCCTCGCAGTAGAAGGTCATGTCCGTCATGACCACCAGCACGTGGTAGCCCAGCTCGAAGGCCAGGTACTCCGCCGCGGTCATGGCGCAGCGCGGCGTCAGCACCCTCTCGATGATCGGGTCGGAGGCCATGTTGAGGAACATGACCGTCCTGCCCAGGGCGCCCGATTCGGCGAAATCCTTCCTGAAGTAGTCTGCCGTGTCGTTCTTTATGCCCATGGCGCAGAAGACCGTGACGAACCTCGCATCGTCGCCCTCCGTCGCTATGACCCGCGCCTGCCGCACTATCTGCGCCGCGAGCTCGTTGTGGCTCATGCCCGCTCCGGAGAAAATAGGCAGCTTCTGCCCCCTTATCAGCGTACAGGTCGCGTCTATGGAGCTTATGCCCGTGAGTATGAAGCTCCTCGGGTACTCACGCGACACGGGGTTTATGGCCGCGCCGTTTATGTCCCGCCTCTCCGCGGCGTAGACCTCTGAGAGCCCGTCGATGGGCCGGCCCGTGCCGTCGAACACCCTGCCGAGTATCTCTCCGGAGAGCGCTATCGTCATGGGTTTGCCCATGAATCTCGTGCAGGCGCTCTTCATGTCTATTCCGCTCGTGCCCTCGAAGCTCTCGAGCACGACCTTGTCGCCGTCTATGAGTATGACCCTGCCTCGCCGCTTGCTGCCGTCGGGCAGCAGTATCTCGGCCAGCTCGTCGTAGGCCGCGCCCCTGACGCCCTCGAGCGCCACGAGCGAGCCCTTTATTTCGGATAGACCCGTGTATTCTATGCGCATTCCGGCACCTCCTATGCGTTTGCGCGGCGCACGGAGGCCACGGCCTTGTCCACCAGCTCCATGAACTCGGACGCGGGCTTCCCTCCGCCGAGCTCGAACTTCATCCTCTCCAGCACGGTGAAGATGCCCGTGTCGATGAGCTGCCTGAGCGGGATGTTCGCCGCAACCAGGCCCCTCGCCCCGTCATAGAGCCGCAGGATTATCCTGAGCATCGACATCTGGTCGGCCGGCTTCATGTACGTGTCGGTCGCATGGAAGGCGTTCTGCTGCAAAAAGCCCTCCCTTATGACCTTCGCCGTCTCGATTATCAGCTTCTGGTCGTCCGGCAGGATGTCGGAGCCTATGAGCTTCACTATCTCCATGAGGGAACTCTCCTCGTTGAGCAGGGCCATGATCCGCCCGCGCAGCTCGGTGAAATCCTCTCCGAAGTTCTCGGTGTACCAGGGTATGAGCTCGTTGAAGTACTCCGTGTACGAGTTGTTCCAGTTGATAGAGGGGAAGTGCCTGGCGTATGCCAGGGAGCGGTCGAGCGCCCAGAAGCACCTGACGAACCTCTGCGTGTTCTGCGTGACCGGCTCGGAGAAGTCGCCGCCCTGGGGCGACACCGCGCCGATGACGGTTACGCTGCCCTCCGCACCCGAGAGCGTGTCCACAAAGCCCGCCCTCTCGTAAAATCCGGCGAGCCGGCTCGGCAGGTAGGCCGGGAAACTCTCCTCCGCCGGCATCTCCTCAAGCCGGCCCGAGATCTCCCTGAGCGCCTCCGCCCATCTCGAGGTCGAGTCGGCCATGAGCGCCACGTGGTAGCCCATGTCCCGGTAGTATTCCGCGATCGTCATGCCCGTGTAGATGGACGCCTCGCGGGCCGCGACGGGCATATTGGAGGTGTTCGCGACCAGGATCGTCCTCTCCATGAGCGGACGCCCGGATCTCGGGTCTTTGAGCTCCCGGAACTCGTCGAGCACCTGGGTCATCTCGTTGCCGCGCTCGCCGCAGCCGAGGTAGACTATTATGTCCGCGTCCGACCACTTGGCGAGCTGGTGCTGCACTACGGTCTTGCCCGCGCCGAATGGCCCGGGTATCGCGGCGCAGCCGCCCTTGCCCACGGGAAAGAGCGTGTCTATGACCCTCTGACCCGTGACGAGCGGCCGGTCGATGGGCCGCCTCTCGGCGAAGGGCCTCGGCTCGCGCACCGGCCATTTCTGGGAGAGGCAGACGGGCGTCCTCCTGCCCCTGCCGTCCTCGACGTAGAAGATAGGCTCCGTCACCGTGTACTCGCCCGAGGGCTTCACGTCCACGGCCCTGCCGGAGACCCCGGGCGGCACCATGGAGCGGTGCTCCGTCATCTCGCTCTCCTTGCAGGAGGCGAAGAACTGCCCGGGCACGACGGCCTCGCCCTCCTTCACCTTCACCTCGACGGCCCATTTCTTATTCTCGTCCAGGCTCTCGATGTTGATGCCCTTGGCGATGAAGGAGCCGGCCATGGCCTCGATGATCTGCAGCGGCCTGCCGATGCCGTCGAAAATGCCGCCTATCATGCCGGGGCCGAGCCTGATGGACATGGGCTCGTTCGTCGGATACACGGGCTCGCCGGAAGCCAGACCGCCCGAGTCCTCGTAGATCTGGACTATGCTCTCCTCTCCCGCCGAGGACACGACCTCGCCGAAGAGCCGCTGATTGCCGACATAGACAAGGCTCATCCTGGGCAGGCTCCTGCCCCCGCGCACCTTTATGACCGGGCCGTTTATCCCGTGGATGTAATATTCGGTCTTATTCTCCATCTGCGTCCTCCAGACTGAAGCCCGTGAGCTCCGAGAACCGGCCCTCGAGGTCTTCGAGCGCTGCGTCGAAGGAGAGGTCGATCTTCCTGTTCTTCTCCTCGCACTCGAGTATCAGCCCGCCGAGCTCGAAGCCGCCTTCGAGAAACCGCAGCTTCACCCCGGGCGAGGCCGAATTCAGGATCTGGGCGCAGCCCATGTCCTCCCTCCTGAGCCAGACCGTGGCCTCCCTCGCCCCGGGCACGGCGTCGAGGGCGCGCCAGAGCTGGTTTTTGAGGGTCTCGGCGTACTCGGGCGTCTTCGGCAGCTCCAGTATGCGCCTCTTGACCTCGCTGAAGACGTCGTCCGCGCAGTCCTCCCGGAACTGGAGCAGGCTGCGCTTGGCCGCCAGCCCCTCGGCGACTATCCTCTTGTTTTCCCTGACCTTCGCGTCGGCCAGGGCGGAGGCCCTTTTCTTTTCGGCGGCGGACGCCAGGGCCTCGGCGTATTCCTCCAACGCCTGCCGCTCCAGCCGCTCCGTCTCCTTATTCATCTCCTCGGCCTTCGCGTTCGCGGCGCCGGTCACCGCCTTCGTGAAGGCTTCGAGCTTGCTTTTCCTCTCTTGCATAGCCGCCCTCCTAGAGCTTTATGCCTATCGCCTCGTTTATGAGGCGGGTGATGTAGTCCCGGGCCCGCACCGAGCCCCGGCTGTCGGCCACGATATTGACCAGCGGCCTGCCCGCCGAGAGCTTCAGCTCGTCCAGCCGCTCCCGGCTCAGAGCATAGCAGCCCTCCGTGACTACGAGGATGGCGACCCCGGTGTCCGCGCAGGCGCGGCTCACAGCGGCGTCCACCTCTTTCTTGGTGGCCGCCCGCACGCCCTCGATGCCGGCCAGCCGCATCCCGGTCAGCACGTCGGCATCGTCGCTGATGCAGAAGCAGCGCATCAGAACAGCAGAATGACGATGGCGATGAGCAGGCCGTAGATGGCGATGCCCTCGGCCATACCGACGAACACGATGGACTTGCCGAAGCTGCCCTCGTTCTCGGTCAGGGCCCCGATGGCCGCGCAGGCCGAGTTCGAGACGGCTATGCCCGAGGCGATGCCGGAGATGCCGACGGCGAGAGCTGCGGCCAGATAGCCGATGGCCTTCGTCCAGTCGGTGGAACCGGTCGCGGCGGCGACCTCGGCCGCGTCGTTCGCGGCGGCGACTCCCTGGCTCAGAAACACGGCGGCCGTGGCGAACATGACCACAAAGAAGCAGGTCAGATTGGCGTACAGAGGCTTCTTCACGCTCTTTCCGGCCTTGGCCCGCCTGACTATGAGCCAGAGCGGAAGGACTATCAGCACGAGAACGGCGATTAAGGGGCAGATGAGTTTGAACATTTGAGATTCCTCCGATTATATCAAGTTATATCGAGTGTTTGGTTCGCACGGATTTACGCGGCCCTCTGCAGCTGAGAGGAGTAGTCCACCTTCACAGGCTCGAAGGGCGAGCCCCGGCCGGTATAGAACCTGCCGAAGAGCTCGTAGAACTCGAGCCTCAGCGCCTGTATGCACACGAGCACCGACTCGATGAGCATTACCAGCGCGTTCCCCAGCACCAGGCCGAAGATGGAGTAACCCCCGCCGCTCGTCGCCGACAGCTCGTACACTATGAGCATCATGATGGCGTGGCAGATGGCGTAGGTGCCGACCCTCAGAAAGCTCAGGCAGTTTGAAAACCAGCTCAGGAAGGCCTCAAAGAGCTCGAAGAAACCCTCGAGCAGCATCATGCCGACGGAGGGCTTCTGCCCATGCTCCCTGGGCGCGAGCCTGAACAGCATCGTCAGCGGCTCGCCCAGCCAGATGGACAGCAGCAGCGCGGCGAACACCAGCCAGAGCCCCTTGCTCGACAAGAGGCCCGTGGAAAACACGGCGTCCGACACCGCGCAGCTCACGATGCCCGCAAGAAAGAGCACCCCCGTTATCCCGTTCGCGGAGAAGAGCGCCGCACGGTAGTTCCTCTGCCTGAACGACGTGACGATATTGATGAGGCCGCTTATGAGGATGAGCACGACGCCGCCGCCCGCCGAGACCAGCAGTATCTGCATGACGCCGCTGCCCTCCAGCACCTTGAAGCCGGGCAGCAGATGCTCGTTTCCGAAAAAGCTGCCGTACACAAAGCCGAAGACCACCGCGGCGCAGCCGACCGCAGCCAGTATGCGGCCCAGCCACATCCCCTTTTTCTTTACCATGTACAGGCCGATGAGCACCAGCAGCGCGCCCTGGCCCACGTCTCCGAACATGACCCCGAAGAGCAGGCAGTAGGTGAAGAGCATGAAGGCCCGGGGGTCTATCTCACCGTAGGCCGGGTAGCCGTACATCGTGACAAAAGGGGCGAAGACCCTCGTCCAGAAGCTCTCCTTGAGCTTCACGGGCACGTGGCTCGCATCACCCCTGCCGGGCCTTTCAAAGGAGCAGACGCAGCCTATGTCCTCGGCGGCCTTCTTGAAGGCCGGGCCGTCGGCCTCGGGCAGCCAGCCGGTGAGGTAGAACTCCCCGCTGTCGTGGCCCGCGAGACTCCGCAGCGAGAAGCCCTCGCTCATGTACTTGAGCCAGCACCAGCGCGAGAGCGCCTCGTCCCGCTCCCTGGCGGCCAGCTTCGCAAGCTCTCCGGAGAGCGCCTCGGCCTGCTGCTTCGCCACCTCGGCCTCCTCCTTTAGCTCCGCCATGCGCTCCGCCGGCACGCCCGTGAGCCCCGCCGCGTTCGGCCTGTCCTCGGGCTCGAAACCGTACTCGACCAGCTTCTCCTCTTCCCTCAGCACGCCCCCGGTCAGGGTCAGCAGTATGCAGCAGACCTTGTCATCGGAGAAGCCGGAGCGGAAGATGAAGGCCCCGAACTCGCTCTCCGCTATGTGCCTCAGCTCGTCCCAGAGCGCCTCGTCGACCTTGCCGAAGCGGAGCTTCACGTGTTTTACCTCCAGAAGCTCCTCGAGCCGGACGTTCAGGAGCGAGAAGGGCTCGAACCTCGTTATGAGTTCCTCGTCGTCCGCGGCGAGGCTCATCGCGGCGTTCTTGTGGGTGATTATCCTCGTCGCCGCACCGGAGACGTCGGAGATGTAGGCCGCGCAGTCCTCGACCCCGTAGCCCTTGCCCCGGAACTCGGAGAACTCGGGCTTGATGCCCAGCTTGTTGAGCAGAGCCGTGGCAGAGTCGAGCGCGGGCTTGTACGGATCCTCGCCCTCCTGCCTCATGAGGCTGTGGTGGTGGCCGCCCAGCGTGGCGGCGGACAGCGGATGGAACTCCCTGTCCAGGATAAGTTTGTGTATGGCTTCGTCAAGTTTGGCCTCGGGGCCCGAAACCAGAGCCCTGAGCAATTTCTCGGTTGCCAATTATCCGCCCTCCTTGGAAGCTAGTCCATATATCCGTCGGGGCCAAGTCCGTACTGAAGGGCCACAAAGGCCCTGCGGAGCATCCTCGCCTCGTTTTCCTTGAGCTTCAAAAACGCATCTACGACGCTGAGATTCGGGGCGCCGTGGATGATCTTCCTGTAAAACGCCGACTCGGCCGCCCTGACCAGGCTCTCCGGAGACGCGGCGTCGACCCCTCCGAACCATTTCCCAAGCCTCGAGGCCCTTATCTGCTCTATGGCCTCCTCGTCGCTGCCGGCTTCGAGTATCCTGCGCTCCATCTCCGGCCCCAGGGCTCCGTGCATGGGCAGGAGCAGCTTCAGGGCCTCCTGCACCGGGGTGCCGAAGCGCCTCAGCCTGAGCAGATAGCCTATGTTGACCATGTCCGCCCTGAAGGTCACGGACTGGGCGAGCTCCCTCTTGGACGGCCCCCGGTATCCGGTCTTCAGATACCTGTCCAGGCTCCGGTAAAACTGGCCCTCGAGCATGAGCGCCGCCTCGTTGAAGGAGGGATTGCCCGTGACCGGGTCTATCGTCAGCTCCCTGAGCGTGTGCCCGTAGATGCTGCCCGCCGCGCCCTCGACGATGTCCTGAAAGCTCCTGGCCTCCTTGAGCCTCGCCATGTTGAAGCCCTTCGTGAGCCTCTGGGCTCCGGCAGGGATGTAGAAGAGCTCGCCCGCCGCGCCGACGGACAGCTTCCTGAGCGCCGAGAGCAGGAACTTCAGCTCCGCCTCGTAGGTCATGAATATTAGAAACTCCTTGGATGCGTCGTTCGCGAAGCGGTAGAGCCGTTCGTAGTCTTCAAAGAGGCAGCGGCCGAGCGCCTCGGCGAACTGCGTATCCGTCGCGCCCATGGGCGGCAGGCCCATGGCGGCTTCGCGCCAGGCCGGGCTCCTGAGCAGGAAGCTCACGAGTTCGTCCGTCGTCCTCATGGCGCCTATCCTGCGCTTGTCCGCGTCCGTGAGCAGGTTCGCGTACATCGCCCTCGCCTCGGTCGCGAGCGCGATGTCCATGGCTTTCCGGCTGCTGTTATTCATCCTTCTGCCCCGTGACTATGTCGAAGACCTTCTCGACGTAGCCCTCGCGGCGGCTCTCGTACCGCTGCCTGAGCTTTTCCCTCGTCTTCTCGGCCTCAGACCTGTCCTTTTCGATCTCCACGTCGGCGCGGCTGCGTTCGGCGTTCGAGTCGGCTATTATGGCCGCACGGGTCTCCTGCCTCGTCTTCTGGAGCATCGCGTCCTTGCCCGCCTGCACCCTGGCGTCCAGGCCCTCGCGGTATGCGACCGCCGCGTCCTCTATCTCCTTGGCACGGCGCTCGGAGTCCAGCAGGGCGCGGAGCAGGATCATGTCCGCCTCCGTCTCCTTCTCGAACCTGAGCCGGCGCTCCTCGGCTTCGCGCTTGGCCCGCGCCTCCTCCTGAGCCTGTATCTGCTTCATAGAATTCAAAGAGCCACGCCTCCTTTGCTCCTGGCGCGATTCATCACGCTCCTTAAAACATAACACATTCCCGCACAAAAGGGAAGTTTATTTTCCGACAATCCCTTATATCCGGGTTAGGGCCTGAAAACTTGCTCTTCCTTTTGGGGGGAAATTGAGTTATACTACGCACAAATGAACATGACGGGAGGAAGCGCGATGAAATATATCCTCATAATAGGCGACGGCATGGCCGACGATCCGCTGGAGCAGCTGGGAGGGAAGACCCCGCTCGAGGTCTGTGAAAAACCCTTTTTCGACTCCCTGTGCGCAAAGGGAGAGCTGGGCCTGGTGCAGACCATACCCGAGGGCTTCCCGCCGGGGAGCGACACGGCGATCATGGGCATCTTCGGCTGCGACCCGAGGAAGTATTTCTCCGGCCGCGCCCCGCTCGAACTCGCCGCTTCGGGCGGAGTCATGCCCTCGGGCGGCGCTGCCTACCGCTGCAATATGGTGAACCTCGGCGGGGACGTAAACGGCCCGTTCGAGGAGCGGGTAATGGTCTCGCACAGCGCGGGCTCCATAGAGGGGGAGGAGTCGGACGAGCTCATAGGCTGGCTCTTTGAGCAGCCGGAGTTCGCGGCGCTCGCCGGGGCGGCGAAGCTGACGGTGAGGCCCGGTTCGTCCTTCAGGCACCTCGCCGTGCAGGCGGACGCGGACATCGACGGAATCGTGCTGGCCCCGCCGCACGACCATCTGAACGAGAAGATCGGCCCCCTGCTGCCCTCGGGCTGCGAGAACGCGAAGGTGCTGCTGGGGCTCATGAAAAAGGCGGCGGAGCTGCTGCCGGAGCATCCGGTGAACAAAAAGCGCGAGGCCGAGGGCAAGCTCCCGGCCAACTGCATCTGGTTCTGGGCCGAGGGCAAGGGCGCCAAGCTGCCGAACTTCGTGGAGCACTACGGGGCGGACGGCGGGGTAGTCTCCGCAGTGCCGCTCTGCCACGGCATAGCGAAGCTCGTGGGCCTCGAGGCGATAAGCGTCCCGACGGCCACGGGAGAGTGGGACACGGACTATGAGGCGAAGACCGAGGCTGCGCTCAGGGTGCTCGAGGGGCACGATTTTGCGGCCATACATCTCGAAGGCCCGGACGAGGCCACGCACAACCACGACCTGGAGCACAAGATATACAGTGTGGAGTGCCTCTCGGAGCGCGTGGCGAAGCCCCTGTGCGCCGCCCTGCGCGGAAGGGGCGAGGATTTCAGGCTCCTCATCCTCTCCGACCACAGGACGTTCATGAGAAACGGAGCTCACGGCGAGACCCCGGTGCCGTACATGATCTACGACAGCCGCGAGAACGGGCCCGGCTCCGGCCTGGGCTACACCGAGAAAAACGGCGAGGCCGGGCCCTTCCTCGAAAGCGGCACGGAGCTCATGCCGAGGCTCTTCGGGCTGTGAGCGGCGCCGTCGTGCCCGCCAGGGCCAAACTGAACCTGTCGATAGATGTGCTGCAAAGGCGGCCCGACGGCTACCACGACCTGAAAATGGTCATGCAGACCGTCGAGCTGGCCGACGAGCTGTATCTGGAGCTCCGGGAACCCGGCTATTTCCACGCGGAGACCAACCTGAGCTTCCTGCCGAGCGACGGGAGGAACGTGGCGATAAAGGCCGCGAAAGCCTTCTTCGAGGAGGCCGGGATAGAGTCGGGAGTATATATGAAGATAGAAAAGCGCATCCCGGTCTGCGCCGGGCTCGGCGGGGGCTCGTCGGACGCTGCGGCTGTGATAAGGGCCCTGAACGAGATGACGGGTTCGCCTCTCGGCCGGGAGCGGCTGCTTAAGGTGGCGACGGAGGCGGGCTCCGACGTGCCGTTCTGCCTGGTCGGAGGAACGGCGCTGGTGGAGGGAAGGGGAGAGCTGATAACGCCGCTGCCTCCGCTGCCGGACATACCGGTCGTCATCTGCATGCCGCGCTTCAACTGCCAGACCCCGGCGCTGTTCGCCAGGCTGGACAGGATACGCACCCGCTGCCGTCCCGATACCGAGGGCCTGGTAGACGCGGTGAAGGCCGGGGACATCCAGGGCGTCGCCCGGAGGATGTACAACGTCTTCGAGGACGTGCTGGATACGCACGGCAGCAAGGAAGTTTCCGAGATCAAGCGCTTCCTGCTGGAGCACGGGGCGCTGAGCACGCTCATGAGCGGCTCGGGCTCCGCGGTATACGGTATCTTCACAGACGGGGATGCGGCGGCGAAGGCGGCAAAGGGCGCCAGGTCTGTGAGCCGCTCGGTGTTCCTGACCTCCATGTGCCGAGCCGGTTGAGAGGGCTCCGCAAGAAATATTTCCGACAGGCTGCATATGAAAAACCGTCCCGGCATTGGCTCGCGCCGCCGGGACGGTTTTTTATTCGCTTCTGCGTACAGGCAGGTCAGTCGGACATGGACACGGCCTTGTCGTAGAGCTGCTCCACGTCCTTCCCGGGCGCCTTGCCCGCCAGGGCCGCGACGACGGCCGCGATGAGGCCCGCAAAAAAGCCCGGGATTATCTCGTATACTCCCGTGCCCGACAGGAAGGCCAGCCAGAGCACGTCCACGACCGCACCGGCCACTATGCCCGCCACAGCTCCGGAGAAGGTGAACCTCTTCCAGAACAGGGACAGCAGGATGACCGGGCCGAAGGCCGCTCCGAACACGCCCCAGGCGTTCTCCACGAGGGCCATGATAGTCCCGCTCTCCGGGTTCGCCGCGATGAGCAGCGCGATGACCGCGATGATGACGACCACGATGCGCCCCGCCCAGAGCATCTCCTTGTCCGAGGCATTCTTCCGGAACACCGGCTTGTACACGTCGCTCGCAAAGGCCGAGGCCGAGGCCAGCAGCTGCGAGTCCGCCGTGCTCATCGCCGCGGCCAGGATGGCCGAGAGCAGTATGCCGCTCACCACCGCCGGGAAGATCGTCCTCACCATCGTGATGAACACCACCGACGAGTCCTCTATCTCGCCGAGGAACATCCTCCCGACCAGGCCGGAGCCGACGGAGAAGATGAGGATGATGAAAGTCCAGCTGATGCCGATGACGCTCGATTTGCGCAGATCCTTGTTTGACCTTATGGACATGAACCGGATGATGATGTGTGGCATACCGAAATAGCCGAGGCCCCAGCCGAGCCCGGAGACAACGTCGCTCCAGCTCGTGAACACCTTCCAATAGTTCTCCGGCTCCGCCGCTGCAGCGGCAGTGCCGCCGTTCTTGACCAGCGCCAGGGCGAAGATCGGCGCAATGAGCAGCGCAGCCAGCATCAGCAGGCCCTGGAAGAAGTCCGTCCAGCAGACCGCGTTGAAGCCGCCCAGGAAGGTGTAGGCTATGATGATGAAGGCCGCTATGTACATCGCCGTCGTGGCGTCAATGCCTATGACCGTGCTGAACAGGGTGCCGCAGGCCTTGATGCTCGAGGCGGCGTAGATCGTGTAGGCCACAAGGAAGATGACCGCGCAGATGATCTGCAAAAACTTGCTCTTCGACAAAAACCTGTTCGTCAGATACTGCGGTATCGTTATCGAATCCCCCGCAGCTATCGAGAACTTCCTCAGCCTCGGCGCCTCGAATATCCACGAGAGCGCATAGCCGATGGCAAGGCCGACCGCTATCCATATCTGGCCCATGCCCATGGCATACACCGAGGCGGGCAGGCCCATCAGCACCCAGGCGCTCATGTCCGACGCGCCCGCCGACAGAGCCGATACCCAGGGCCCCATCCGACGGCCGCCCAGGAAATAGTCCTTCTCATTGCCGCCCTTGCTCCTGGCAAAGAAGTATATGCCTATGCCGACCATGAACAAAAAGTAAATCACAAACACTACAAGCTCGGTTACGTTCATTCCTCTACCCCACACATGAAATAAATTAATGCATTCCATGAGCTTTACAAATGAATGCTTTTGAATTATAATCTTGCCCAGCCCGATTGGCAAGACCTGAGCCGGGCTTTTTGCGTCCGGGTGAGGATTTTTTGGGCGTTTGCATTAATTTAATTGATAATATTTCATATTTACATGAAAGGAATTAATATAAATGCCTGTAAGCAAGTATGAGGCCTTTCTGAAGGCGGCGGAGCTGGGGAGTTTGACGCGGGCGGCGGCGGAGCTGGGGGTGACGCAGTCTGCGGTGTCGCACATGATAGGCGCGCTGGAGGAGGAGCTGGGCTTTTCGCTGCTCAAGAGGGGACGGGGCGGGGCCCGGGC
>CABVBV010000037.1 GCA_902496595.1 uncultured Eubacteriales bacterium
AATCGACTGCCTGTGTCCATTTAGGACGTTCACTCCCATGAGATAAAGATTTCTTGATATTATAGCACCCGTTCCGTATATTGTCAATGAGACTCGGCCTTGACGACGACGTTCTCATCACCGAGCATCTCTCTCAGCTCTCTTATGAGGGAATCCCGAATGATACATTCTGCGCCCAGCCTGCGGCGCTCCTCGCCGACGACCATTATCATGCGCTCACGTCCGGGGAACATCTCGCAGAGCAGCTCGATCTTCCTGAGAACTTTCGGGTCGGCGGTCTTCAGCCTGAGCCAGAGCTTACGCTCCGCCTGCGGCGGCGCGTCCGTGCCCAGTTCGTGCAGGTCGGACAGCGGCCTGAGCGAATCCAGCATTATTGACGGATCCTTGTCCTCTCTGGCCGAGATGCGGCCCTTCACGATGACCGCGGAGTTTTCCGAGATATATCCACCGCTCTCGTCCAACACATTGCTGAAAGCCAGCAGTTCTATTGCGCCGGTGTCGTCCTCGAGCTGAATATGGCACATGAGCCGCCCGGTCTTCGTAGTGCGCGAGCGGTAAGAGGCCACTATGCCCGCCAGGATGACGTGCTGCGAATCGTGGTACCGGCTCGGCCCGTCCTCGCTTGCGAAGTCCTCCAGCACGGAGCCGATGCTGACTGCGCCGGCCCTTCTCACGGCTTCCTTGTAGTCGTCTATCGGGTGCCCGCTCAGATAGAGGCCCGTCATCTCGCGCTCCATGAGCATGAGTTCCTTCTTCGGAAATTCCTCAACGTCCGGCACGGGCACGGAAGCGCCGGAATTTCCGCTCTCCGGAGCCCAGTCGTTGGAGCCGAAGAGGTCGAGCTGCCCGTCGATATTGTGCTTTCCGTCGGAGGCGATGCCTTCCAGCACGGCGTCGGTCATCTGCATGAGGGCCCGCCTCTTGTAACCCAGGCTGTCGAAGGCCCCGGACTTTATGAGGCTCTCGACCGCTCTGCGGTTCAGCTCCTTTCCGGACATCCTCCGGCAGAACTCCTCAAAATCGGTGAACGGCCCGTTCATGCTCCGCTCGCTCATGAGCAGCTGGATGAACTTTTCACCTATGTTTTTAATGGCGACGAGCCCGAAGCGGATGTTCTTCCCGACGACCGTGAACCTCGCGTCCGACTCGTTCACGTCCGGCGGAAGGACTTTTATGCCCATCTCCCTGCACTCCGAGATGTACTCGGCCACTTTCCCCGTTGAATCGAGTACGCTCGTCAAAAGCGCCGCCATATACTCGCACGGCCAGCGGCATTTCATATACGCCGTCCGGTAGGCGACCACGGCGTAGGCCACGGCGTGCGCCTTGTTGAATGCGTAGCTCGCAAAGTCCAGGATCTCATCGTATATGCTGTTCGCGGTCGCCTCGTCCACGCCGTTCTTGACGCAGCCGGGTATGCCGCGCTCTTCGTCTCCGTAGATGAATGCCCGCCGTTCCGCGTCTATGACCTCGTGCTTCTTCTTCGACATCGCCCGGCGTATCATGTCGGCCTGGCCCAGAGAGAAGCCCGCGAGCTTCCTGAATATCTCTATGACCTGCTCCTGGTATACTATGCAGCCGTAGGTGACGGATAGTATCGGCTCGAGCAGCGGGTGCTTGTAGCTTATCTTCTCCGGATGCGAAGAACACTCGAGGAATCTCGGTATGCTGTCCATCGGCCCGGGACGGTAGAGCGCTATGACGGCCGTGATATCCTCGATGCTCTTGGGCTTCAGGCCTATGCATACCGCCGTTATGCCCGTGGACTCGAGCTGGAACACTCCCGAGGTCTTGCCTGCCGAAAGCATGGCAAAGGTCTCCTCGTCATCCTCCGGTATGGATTCGACTTTGAAATCCTTCTGCCTCTTTCTGACAAGTTCGGCTGCGTCCTCAAGCACCGTCAGGTTCCTCAGGCCGAGGAAGTCCATCTTCAAAAGGCCCAGATGCTCAAGCGTCGTCATCGTGTACTGGGTGACGATGCTCTCGTCGTTTCTAGCCAGCGGCACGTACTCGTACACCGGCTTTTCGGTTATTACCACTCCGGCCGCGTGTGTGGAAGCGTGGCGCGGCATACCCTCGAGAGCCCTCGCGGTGTCAATGAGGGAACGCAGTTTCTCGTCCTTCTCATACATATCCCGCAGCTGCTTCGAGAGCTTCATCGCCTCGTCCAGCGTCATGCCCGGGGCGAAGGGCACCTGCTTTGCCACCGCGTCGCAGTCGGCATAGCTCACATCCAGCGCCCTGCCCGTGTCACGTATCGCGGCTCTGGCGGCCATGGTGCCGAAAGTGACTATCTGCGCCACGTGGTCGGAGCCGTATTTCCGATTCACATAGTCGATGACCTCGCCGCGCCGCCGGACGCAGAAGTCAATGTCGATATCCGGCATGGACACGCGCTCCGGGTTCAAAAAGCGCTCAAAGTAGAGACTGTACTTGATGGGGTCGATGTCCGTTATTCCGAGGCAGTAGCTGACGACGCTGCCTGCAGCCGAGCCTCGACCCGGGCCCACGGGTATGCCCCTTCTCTTCGCGTAGCCAATAAAGTCGGAGACGATGAGGAAATAGTCCACAAAGCCCATCTCGGAGATCATTCCGAGCTCGTAATCGAGCTGCTGCCTGACCTCCTGCCGGCCCTCTCCATACCTTCTCGCAAAGCCCTCGTCGCAGAGCTTTTTCAGGTAGGCCCCGCTGTCCGTTTCACCCTCCGGCAGCTTGAACTTCGGCAGATGGTAGTGCCCGAACTCGAAGTCGAAACTGCACTTTTCGGCTATGACGTTCGTGTTGTCGCAGGCTTCGTCCAGGCCGGGAAAGAGCGAGCGCATCTCCTCCTCAGACTTCAAATAGAACTCCTGAGTCTCAAAACTCATCCTGGAGTCCTGCTTCACGGTCTTGCCGGTCTGTATGCACATGAGGACGTCCTGGTAATAGGCGTCCTTTTTTTCGATATAGTGCGCGTCGTTCGTCACTGCCAGCGGGATGCCGCACTCCTCGTGCAGCCTGATGAGGCCCCTGGCCGCATCCTCCTCATCCCTTATGCCGTGCCTCTGTATCTCCAGATAGAAATCGTCACCAAATACCTGCTTCAGCTCCAGAGCCCTGGCTCTTGCAGCGTCGAACTGACCGCTGATGATCTTCTGCGGAATGTCCCCAGCCAGGCAGCCCGAGAGGCAGACGAGGCCCTCCGCGTGCTCATAGAGCAGCGGCCAGTCGATCCTCGGCTTTATATAAAAGCCCTCGACAAAACCCATGGAGACAAGGTAGCACAGGTTCCGGTAGCCCGTCTCGTTTTTGCAGAGCAGAATGAGGTGCGAATATTCCGAGTCCGCGCCATGCTCCTTGTCGGTGCGTTTTCTCGGCGCCACGTACACTTCGCAGCCGATTATCGGGTGAATGCCCTCTCTCACGCAGGCCTCATAGAAAGCCACGGCTCCGTACATGACGCCGTGGTCTGTCACGGCGAGGTGCCCGAAGCCCAGCTCCTTCGCCCTTTTGACCAGCTCGTCTATCCTGCAGGCGCCGTCGAGCAGGCTGTATTCCGTGTGCAGATGCAGATGCGTAAAGGCCAAGCCTAGTCCTCCTCTCCGACGCCCTTTCCCAGTTCGACCAGTTTTTTAAGCCTGTGGCTCAGGCAGGATTTCGTCACAGCGGGATTCGACAGCAGCGCAAGGTCTGCAAGGCTCGCCTCAGGGTTCGCTATCCTGAGCAGCGCCGCCTGCTGAAGGCCCTCCGGCAGTCCGTCGAGGCCATATTCCCGCTCGATCGCCCGTATCGCCGCCAGCTGCTCCTGCGCCGCAGCCACGGTCTTGTCCGCGTTCGCCGTGTCGCAGTTCACCTTGCGGTTTATCTCGTTCCTCATGTCCCGTTCTACCTTCGCCGACATCACGTCCAGCGCCGCCACCGGGGCCCCTATGGCGGTCAAAAAATCCGCGATCGTCTCGGACTGCTTGAAATACGCGACAAAATTCGCGCCGCGTTTGGCCTGCCCGGCCTCGAAACCCAGCTCGAAGAGCAGGGAACAGAGTTCCCTTCCCACGCTCGCGTGGGCGGTCACGAGTTCAAGATGATAGCTCTTCATCGGGTCTGTCACGCTGCCGCCGGCCAGGAACGCTCCTCTGGCAAATGAGGCGCGGCAGCAGTCGCTCTCCAGCACGCCGAGATTGATATGCAGCGCCAGCGTGTCCCCCGGCTCCATGTCGAAGGCCCGGAACACGCTCGCGATCTTTTCCGTATCCCTTATCAGGAACCTGCGCTTGCCCTGGGCCTCAGGCTCAGGCTGCTCGTCGAAGCCCAGGTTGAAGGCGCGTTTAAAAAGCCTCGGCAGCAGGGCGGCGAAGTCCGGGTTTGCCGTGACGAGGCGTATCTCCCTCTGGCTGAAGGTGTTGCAGTATAGCAGCGCCCCGTAGGCCATGGCCACGGCGCAGCATTTTTTCCTGGGCGGCTGACGGCAGAGTTCCGCCTTCACCTGCGATGCAAAGGACATCCCGTGACCTCCTCAGCCGTATACCCTCGTGTGCGACTTCTCGTGATAGAGCCGGAGCAGTTCCCTCGCGAGGTCGTCCGGCTGGTGCCTGACATAGCCCGAGGCCCAGCCCGCCACAGGAGCGCGCAGCAGACCCACGCCCAGTTCGTGGATCTCCCTCTCGTCTATGACGACAGGCTCCGCACCCTCCTTGCCGTACTTCTCCCGAAGCTCGGCCGGTATCTCCCGGTCGTTCGCCAGGCACCAGTCGAAGAGCCGCTCTCCGGAGTTTGAAAACAGTGCCCTTATGTGGTCGGAGGCTGTGTAGCCCTCCGTCTCCCCGTCCTGAGTCATGACGTTCAGCACGTAGATCTTGAATGCGTCGGACTCCGCCACAGCCTGAGCCACGCCATCCGTCAGCAGGTTCGGCATGATGCTCGTGTACAGGCTGCCCGGGCCGAGGACTATCATGTCCGCGGCGTTTATCGCCTCTATGACCTGCCCGAGCGCAGGCGGGCGTTCCGGTATGAGGCGCACCCGCAGTATCCTCGCGCCCAGGCTCTTTTTGAAGTCCGCTATCCGCGACTCGCCCGTTATCTCGCTGCCGTCGTCAAACTCCGCCGCGAGGTAGACGTTCTCATTCGTCACGGGCAGTACCCGCCCGGTTATCGCCAGCACCTCGCTCATCTTCCGCACGGCCTCGTCGAAGGTGTCCGACATACCGTTGAGCGCGGCGAGGAACAGGTTGCCGAAGCTCTGGCCCTTGAGGCTGCCCTCGGTGAACCTGTAAGCCAGCAGCTTTTCCATTGTCGGCTCAGTGTTCGCCAGGGCCTGGATGCAGTTGCGCACATCGCCCGGGGGCGGCATACCGAGGTCGGCCCGGAGCATACCCGAACCGCCTCCGTCGTCCGCTACCGTCACTACGGCCGTTATGTTCTCCGACTGCCGCTTGAGGCCCCGGAGCATCGTTGAAAGCCCCGTGCCGCCGCCTATGACGACGATCTCCGGGCCCTGTCTCTGCTTTTTTCTCATCGATTCATCCCTTCTCGAGATCCCTGAAGCTCCTCGACGCCGAAAAGCCCAGCTCCAACAGCCTGTCCGCCAGCGCGTTCGCCACGGCCACGCTCCTGTGGCGTCCTCCCGTGCAGCCTATCGCTATGTTCAGGTTGTATTTGCCCTCCTCCAGATACAGCGGCATCAGGAATTTCAGCATCGACACCAGCATCTCCAGAAACCTCCTCGCGTCGCCGCAGGAGAGCACGAAATCCGACACCGGCTTATCCAGGCCGGAGAGCGTCCTCAGCTCCTCGACATAGAACGGATTCGGCAGGAACCTCACGTCGAAGACCAGATCCGCATCCATCGGCAGGCCGTACTTGTATCCGAAAGCGGTAACGGCCACCGAGAGCCTGCGCCCGGCGCGTCCGTCCGGCAATATGTCCGCTATCCGGGCCTGGAGCATCGCCGTCGTCAGCCCGGTCGTGTTTATGATGTAGTCCGCCCTCTCGCGCAGCGGGGAGAGCAGCACCGTCTCCCTCCTCACCGCATCCTCGATGGAGCCCCCGGCGAGCATGGGGTGAGGGCGCCTGGAGCTCTTGTACCTGCGAACTATCGTCGGCGTGTCCGCCTCGACGAACAGGATCCGGTATTCAAGGCCCTGCTCCCAGAGCTTGTCCAGGGCGTCTATCAGTCCGGGTATGCTCTCCCGCTCCCTCACATCAGTCACCAGGGCGACCCGCTCGTAGCGGCCGCCCGTGGCTATGCACAGCTCTGCAAACCTCGGCAGCAGCGCCACCGGCATATTGTCCACGCAGTAGTAGTCCATGTCCTCCAATATGTCCGCCGCCATGCTCTTGCCGGCGCCGGACATACCGGATATTATCAGAAATTCCATCCCTTAATCCTTCAAGATCCTGACCTCAGGTTCCAGCATGATGCCGCTGCGGTCATACACCGTCTTCTGTATGTGCTCCATGAGCCTCATAACGTCCTCAAAGCTCGCGCCGCCCCGGTTCACTACGAAACCCGCGTGCTTTTCAGACACCTGCGCCCCGCCTACGGCGAAGCCCTTGAGCCCGGCCTCGTCTATGAGCGCCGCCGCAAAGCCGCCGGCGGGCCGCTTGAAGGTGCTGCCCGCAGAGGGCATATCCAAGGGCTGCGAGGCCCGGCGTTTCTCCATGAGCTCGCGCATCCGCGCCCGGATCTCCTCCGGTTCCTTCGGAGAGAGCCTCACCGTCGCCGAGGTGACGAGCCTTTTTGTGCCCTCGAAAGCGCTGTGCCGGTACGAAAGCCCCAGCTCCGAGGCGGGAACGGAGACCACAGTGCCGTCCGCGGCGGCATACTCGGCTTCTTCGAGCACGTCCTTCATCTCGCCCCCGTAGGCGCCCGCGTTCATGAACACCGCTCCGCCCAGGCTGCCGGGTATCCCGTGCGCAAACTCAAGGCCCGAAAGCCCGCTGTTCGCCGCGAAGACCGCAAGTTTCGCGAGCGTAACGCCCGCGCCGGCCCTTATCCTTCCGTCCCCAAGCAGCTCCGTCTCCGACATCGCATCTCCCATCCTGACCACGACTCTATCCAGGCCCTCGTCCGGGACGAGCAGGTTCGTGCCGTTGCCCATGAGCTCGAAAGGTGCGCCGCTCCCTTCCAGCAGTTCCAGAAGCGCCGCGGCCTCGGCAGCCGAAGCCGGGCAGCACATGAGCCGCGCCGGCCCGCCTATCCTGAAGGAGCAGTGCGCGCTCATGGGCTCGTTTTCGCGGAGCTCCAGCTCCGGCAGCGCCCTTCTTATGTCGGATATGAGTTTGTCGCTTACACGCAAGGCTCAATACCCCCCGCCGTTGTCTATCATCTTGTCGTGCTCCTGAGCCAGAGCCACGGCCGCGTTGTAGCCCATCTTCTTCTGCCTGTTGTTCATGGCCGCGAGCTCCAGTATGACGGCGAGGTTCCGACCGGGCCGCACCGGTATCGTCACGCTCGGGATGCTGACGCCCAGGATGCTGGTGTACTCTGTCTCGAGTCCCAGACGGTCGTAGGCCTTGTCGTTGTCCCAGAGTTCGAAGTTCACGACCAGATCAACGTCCGTCTCCGGTTTCACCGCGCCCACTCCGAAAATGTGCCTCGCGTTTATAACTCCAATGCCCCTCAGTTCCATGTAATATCGTATGAGCTCCGGTGCGGTGCCTATGAGCGTTTCTCTCGAGATGCGGCGGATCTCCACCGCATCGTCCGCTATGAGCCTGTGTCCGCGCTTTATGAGCTCCAGCGCCGTCTCGCTCTTGCCGACTCCGGAATCTCCCATGATGAGCAGGCCCTCGCCGTAGACCTCGACGAGCACTCCATGGAGCGTCACCCTCGGGGCCATGGCGTTTTTGAGCATACTGATGAGGTCGGCCATGAAGGTGGAGGTGTCCTCCTTCGTGCTCAAGAGGTTCCTGTCGTACTTCTCAGCCAGCTCGATGCACTCCGGGAGCGGCTTGGTGTCGTGGCAGATGATGAGGGCTCTCAGGTCAAACCTCATGAACTGCTCGAGCGCGGCCCTCCTTGTCTCCGGAGCGAGAGTCTGCAAGTAGGTGCTCTCGACCCGTCCGATGAGCTGTATCCTGTTCGGGTCGAAATAATCGTAAAAGCCCGCCAGCTGCAGCGCGGGCCTGTTCACATCCGCCGTGTAGACCCTAACGGTGTCGAAATCCTTTGCGGCGTGAATAACGTTCAGGTTCTGTTCCTCGACTATCTTTTTCAGGCTGACGGAATATTCCTCGCGCACCATGGTGACGCAGCCTCCTTCTCCAAACTATACCTCTATTTTAACCACAAAGCCCCGTTTTGGCAATTACTTTTGAAAAACAGGAGTAATATGAAAATTCGTCTTGCAATCTTCAACTCCTTCTGCTATTATATTAAAGCTGTTCACATAGTCTTAACGAGAACGGAGGTGCTGCATAAATGGCAAAGTGTGAATTTTGCGGCAAGGACATGGCCTTCGGCATCAAGGTCAGCCACTCCCACAGGCGCTCCAACCGCACCTGGAAGCCCAATGTCAAGCGCGTCAAGGCGATAGTCGACGGAAGCCCGAAGCACGTCTACGCCTGCACCCGCTGCCTCCGCAGCGGCAAGGTCACCCGCGCTGTCTGAGCAAGGGGAAATATGCACGAAACAAGGCCCGCCGGCATACGGCAGGGCCTTTTTCGCATCTTCGGGCTTTACTTTTTTGAGCCGTCTGTTATAATTGATATGTCAATCGTTGATATGTCAATCAAAGGAGAACTGCTGTGGAGCGAAGGTTTCATATGATGATCTACCGGCTGTTCCATGCGCAGAGGTCGCAGTTGAGGCGCGAAGGCGCGGCTCTGGGCCTGGGCGCGGGGCAGCCGAAGCTGCTGAGTTATCTGCTCGTCAGGGGCGACTGTATGCAGAAAGAGCTTGCGGAGTATTTCGAAATCGACCCGGCGGCGGTGTCGCGTATGCTGCTGTCGATGGAGCGAGGCGGTTTCATAACAAGAGACGGGGCCGCGCCGAGGAAACGGCGGGGCATGGTGAGCCTGACCGAAAAGGGCCGCGAGGCGGCACTCGCCTGGTCTGACTGCGGCGCGGACTTCGACAGGAAGCTGCTTCAGGGCTTTTCCGAGGAGGAGCGGGCGCTCTTCGCCGACTTCCTCGGCCGGGCGTACAGGAACCTGCGTTCCGGGGAGGACGATAGCTGATGGCTGAACTCAAGAGGCTGTTTTCCTGCCTGGGCGAGTACAGGCGCGACCTGTATCTGGGTATGTTTCTGGTGCTTGTGGAGACCTTTTTCGAGCTCGTCATACCCGTGCTCATGGCAGACCTCATTGACATCGGCGTTGCGGCCGGTGACGTGCGCTACATACTCATAAAGGGAGCGCAGATGGGTGTCTGCGCAGTCCTCGCGCTCATAGGCGGGCTGCTCTACGCCCGCTACGCCGCGAGGGCGGCATACGGTTGGGGCGCGAACATACGTAAAGAGGAGTTCCGGAAGGTGCAGGACTACGCCTTCGGGAATCTCGACAGATTCGAGACTTCGAGCCTGGTGACGAGGATGACCACGGACGTCACGGTCATGCAGAACGCCGTCATCGGCGGGCTCAGGCCTCTGGTGCGCAGTCCGGTCATGCTGATAATGGGCGTCGGCCTGTCCTTCGTGATGAACGCGAGGCTGGCGTTGGTGTTCATAGTCTGCGCACCTGTTCTGGGGCTCATCATGTTCTTCATCGTCAGGAGCGTGGCGCCCAGATACTCGGTGCTCCAGAGGGCGGTAGACCGGTTGAACGCGGTCGTGCAGGAAGATCTGACGGCGATCAGGGCCGTCAAGGCCTTCGTGAGAGGCGAGTATGAGGAGGAGAAGTTCAGCGAGGTGAACTCCTCGCTCATGGATACGAGCCTGGGCACTTTCAGGAGAGCGGTGCTGAACCTGCCGTCTTTTCAGCTGGCGATGTATACGGCCATAGTGTGCATAATGTGGTTCGGCGGCGACATGATAAGCCGCGCCGAGCTCCAGGTGGGGGAGCTGACCGGGTTTTTGAGCTACGTCCTCCAGGTCATGAACTCGATGATGTTCATCTCCAACGTCTTTCTGCTGCTGACCCGCTCTCTGGCAAGCGCCAGGCGCATAGGCCAGGTGTTGGATGAAGTCCCCGCGCTGTCGTCGCCGGACGACGCGGTCATGACGGTCGCGGACGGCTCGGTCGAGTTCCGCGGCGTCTCGTTCAAGTATCATGAGGACGCGGCCGAGTACGCCCTTTCCGACGTGGAGCTGCGGATAGAGTCCGGGGAGACGGTAGGTATCCTGGGCGGAACCGGCTCGGCCAAATCCACGCTCGTGCAGCTTATTCCAAGGCTGTACGACGCCACAGAGGGCACGGTCATGGTCGGCGGCCTGGACGTACGGAGCTACGACCTCGGCGCACTGCGCGACGCCGTCGCCATGGTCTTGCAGAAGAATGTGCTCTTTTCCGGCACCATACGCGAGAATCTGCTCTGGGGCGATGCTGGGGCGGACGATGAGAGGCTCATGTCCGCCTGCCGCGCCGCCTGTGCGGACGAGTTCATAGAGGCCATGCCCAAGGGCCTGGACACGGATCTCGGCCAGGGCGGCGTAAACGTATCCGGCGGCCAGAAGCAGAGGCTGTGCATTGCAAGGGCGCTGCTGAAGAACCCGAAGGTGCTCATATTCGACGACTCGACGAGTGCGGTGGACACGGCGACGGAGGCGAAGATCCGCGCCGGTCTCGCCGGGCTTAAGGGAGTGACTAAGCTCATCATCGCGCAGAGGATAAGCTCGGTCATGAATACCGACAAGATCGTAATACTGGAGGACGGCCGAGTCCACGCCGTGGGCACTCACGCCAAGCTGCTGGCCTCAGACCCCATCTACCGGGAGATCTACGCCTCTCAGATGAAAGGAGGTGGCCCCGATGGCGATGCGGCCTCTGAGCGCTAAAAAGCCGAAGCACCTCTGGCAGACGGTCAAGCGGCTGCTCTCCTATATGGGGCGCTACCGGCTCCTGCTCTTTGCCGTGGCCCTGCTCGTCACGGTGAGCGCCTCGGCGAACCTCGCGGGCACGTATATGATCAGGCCCGTCGTTAACAGCATAGGCAGCGGGGACAGGAGCGCCTTCGTCTCCGGCGTAATACTTACCGGCTGTGTCTACGGTCTCGGAGTGCTCTGTGCGCTCGGCTATACCCAGTGCATGGTGAAGATGGCGCAGAAATCGCTCTTTGATATCAGGCGCGACCTCTTCTCCCACCTCCAGTCCCTGCCTCTCGGCTGGTTCGACAGCCGCAACAGGGGCGATGTGATGAGCTACTTCACAAACGATGTGGACACCATCGCCGACGCGCTTAACAACAGCTTCGCCATGGTCATCCAGAGTTTCATACAGATGACCGGGACTCTTGTGCTGCTCTTCGTGCTCAATTGGCAGCTCTCGCTCATCGCCGCAGTCTGCTACGCCGCAATGTTCCTGTATATCCGGTTCAGCGGCAAGCGCAGCAAGATGTACTACAACAAGCAGCAGAGCTGCCTAGGCGAGCTGGACGGATATATAGAAGAGCTGGTGAACGGCCAGAAGGTCGTGAAGGTCTTCAACCACGAGGCAGCCAGTATGTCCGGCTTTGAAGAGAGGAACGAGGCTCTCAGACGCGCCGGCACGGGAGCGCAGAGCTACGCCTCGACCATGATCCCGGCCGTCGTAAGCATCTCATATATAAATTACGCCATCGTGGCCGTGCTCGGCGGGATCATGGCTCTGCGCGGGCAGACGGACGCCGGAAGCCTCGCGAGTTACCTGGTGTTCGTGCGCCAGGCTGCCGCCCCGATAAACCAGTTCACACAGCAGTCGAACTTCCTGCTCGCCGCCCTGGCCGGGGCCGAGAGGGTGTTCGAGGTCATGGACGAGGCTCCGGAGACGGACGAGGGCAAAACAGTCCTCGTGAACGTCGAAGATAGTGCGGGCGGGCTCAGGGAGAGCCGCGAAAAGACCGGAAAATGGGTCTGGAGATCCCCGGACGGGACGCTCGTGCCGCTGAGGGGCGACGTGAGGTTCGAGGACGTGGACTTCGGCTATGTAAAGGGCCGGCCCGTGCTGCACGGCGTCAGCCTGTACGCCAAGCCAGGCCAAAAGATAGCCTTTGTGGGCTCGACGGGCGCGGGCAAGACGACGATAACGAATCTGATAAACAGGTTCTATGACGTGGAGCGCGGCCGCGTAACCTACGACGGAACGGATGTCCGGGATATAAGCAAGGAGTCGCTCCGGCGTTCGTTGGGCATGGTCTTGCAGGACACGCATCTGTTCACAGGGACGATAGCGGACAATATCCGCTTCGGCAAGCTGGACGCCACGAGGCAGGAGATCGAGGCGGCGGCGAAGGTGGCGAACGCGGATTCGTTCATACGCAGGCTTCCGCAGGGCTACGACACCATGGTGACATCGGACGGAGCGAATCTCTCGCAGGGACAAAGGCAGCTGCTTGCGATAGCGAGGGCGGCGGTGGCCGATCCGCCGGTGCTGATATTGGACGAGGCGACGAGCTCGGTCGACACGCGAACCGAGGCGCTGATAGAGAAGGCGATGGACAGATTGATGGAGGGCCGGACGGTGTTCGTCATAGCCCATCGGCTCTCGACCGTGCGCAACTCGAACGCCATCATGGTTCTAGAGCACGGGCGGATAGTGGAGCGAGGCGACCATGACGACCTGCTTCGGCAAAAGGGCCTGTATTACAAACTCTATACCGGAATGTTCGAGCTGAGCTGAAGAAAACCGATGGACAAATCGCCCTCCATATGGGACAATGAGCCCAAATGGAGGGCGATTGCTCATGAATGAAAACATTATACTCTATCCCGGAAGGAAGACCAACACCAAGGCCTCTGAGGAATACGTGAGCGTCAAGTTCATATATCCGGACGCAGACGCGGTCTGGGAGGGCTGGGTACCGGTAGAATACAGAAAAACCGGCGTATCCATACCCGAGGGCTCGGCAAAAGAGCTGGAGGCATATCTCGACAACGTCTATGTCCGTCTCCATCCCTCTGGATATGAGGCGTGGAAGCGTGAACAAGACCGCTTCTGGAGAACTAAAAAACGCGCTGTCGAAACAAAAGAGATCTTCTATACCCTGTCCGACGGACGCTGGCATTGCAGAAACTGCGAGATATCGAATCCTAACTTTGCCCGGAGAGTGCAGGATCTGAAAGAATACGGCTACACCGTCGCAACCATGATCAACTACAAATGCCCGGTTTGCGGAAATATGAGGAGTACGCGCCTGCAGCTTCTGCCTTTGGACAGGGTCGAACTGGCCGGCAGGGGCTATGAAACGTGGTCTGACTCACTGCGCTCCAGGATAATGAGCGTTCTGGGCAGGGTAGACGCATACGAATGCGTAAAAAGCAAGAGCTGCCTCCCAGACCACAAATTTTCAGAAATACGCTGGGACGAGAACACAAAATCGGAAAATCCCGACGATATGAGCGACGATGAAATACGCGACAAGTTCCAGCTCCTCTCAAACCAGCGAAATCAGCACAAGAGGGAAGTGTGCAGAAATTGTTTTCAGACCGGCAGGCGCGGGACGATATTCGGCATATCCTTCTTTTATGAAGGAGGGCCGTACTGGGATCCGTCAATACCTCAGAAGGGCAAGGAGGCCGAACGAGGCTGCATCGGCTGCCCGTGGTACGACATTGCCAGGTGGAGACGCGAGCTGCAGAACAGGCTTGACTCCATGGACGGTGAGAAATAGCCACATCAGTAATTAACTTACATGGACATTCCGTTCGGTGTCTGTTATATTTCATGTTGTCGAAGAAGGCTCCGCGAGAAGCGTTTTCCCGAGGTGTACGTCCCCGGGGAAAACAGATAGCTCTTGATTTGCGGCTTCGGCCGCAGACTCTGCGAGTCTTTGAGGCAGATTGGTATTTTTAAGTCGTACTGTTATTTGTAGGGAAGGTGATTCGGCATGATAAAAACGGTCGGCAGCGTCTGTTCGGGGATAGAAGCGGCGTCTGTCGCCTGGGAGCCGCTGGGCCTGGATTTTGTTTGGTTTTCTGAAATCGCCGCCTTCCCCTCCAAAGTGTTGGCCGAGAGGTATCCTTCCATACCCAATCTCGGGGACATGAACCGGATCTCCAAATTGCTGCTGCAGTTCGAGGTAGAAGCTCCAGACCTCATCTGCGGCGGAACTCCATGCCAGGCGTTTTCAGTCGCCGGCTGGCAGAACGGGCTCAACGACGACAGGGGCAATCTCAGCCTCAAATTCGTGGACATAATAGAGTCAAACGACTCTGTACGCCGCAGTTCCGGGCTTGACCGCAGCATTGTGTTTTGGGAAAACGTCGAGGGCGTATTGAGCGACAGAACAAATGCCTTCGGCTGCCTGATATCTTCGCTTGCGGGACTGCCGGACGCTCTGAAAATGCCCGGCGGGCGCTGGCCCTGCGCCGGCCTTTTGCGAGGCCCGAAACGGAATTTGGCTTGGCGAGTGCTGGACGCAAAATACTTCGGCCTGCCTCAGCAGCGCCGCCGGCTCTATCTGGTGGCCGGGGGAAACTGTTACCATCCGGAAAACGCGCTGTTTGAATCTCATTCAGCCCCGCTGCAGGACTACCCGGACAACGCTTTGACCTTTGAAATCGGCGGGCACCGCTTTGAAGTCTTCAGAAAATACACCGATTGCCTGTATTCCGCATACGGCACCAAATGGAACGGAAACGCCGCGGCATACAACGGCTCCCTCTTTGTCGTTCAGGACGGGCGTATTCGGCGCCTCTCGCCGCTCGAGGCCGAGAGATTGATGGGCCTTCCCGACAACTACACCTTGCTCAAGGGCGCAAACAAGACCAGCAGATATCAGGCCGTTGGAAACTCCTGGGCCGTTCCGGTAGTCCGCTGGCTCGGCGCAAGGCTGCAGAAGGGCTATGACGACAGCTCGATCATTCCTGAGAACGCCAATACCGGCTCATTCTGGGCCACGCGGCTGAACGACGACTGTGAATTTTTCGACTTTGGCCGGGAACAGCTGATACCGTTCGGCAACGGAACCTCCCTGAACTGCACGGCCGAACCCGAAAACTGCACCTTTGCAAATATGGGAGACATCCTCTCCGCAGATGCGCAGGAGGATATTTATATTTCCCCCGTAGGATGTCAGGGTATCCTGCGCAGAAGAGCGGAGAGGAACCTGAATATCAATCCCAGGCTCGAGCAGGTTCTCCAAGCCATCTCCTCTCAAATGCCGTCGGAGGACATCGAACGCATTTCCAGAGTCCAGCGCAGAGGAAAGTTCAGCGCATAATGCCGAACAACAGCGAGCAGCCGCCTGCAGACTGACTGCAGGCGGCTCAGCTTGTCCAAGAAGGCCTTGCCTTCTTGGACAAAGGGGATAGCGCTGCGTTCCGCGCCTCGCTTCGCTGCGGCACTCCGCTCCGCGAGAAGTATTTTCGGCGACGTACACGCCGCCGCCGAAAATGA
>CABVBV010000038.1 GCA_902496595.1 uncultured Eubacteriales bacterium
ACCTGTCCAGCAGTCTGGGCGAGTCCAGGTAGGTGTTGCGGTGCATGACGCCGTAGCGCACGAACTCCGCGTTCCGCAGCGCCGGTATCATCGAAAACACCCGCTTCTGCTCCCCGAAGGTCAGGTGCGTCTGGAAACCCACAAGGTTGAACAGCGTTCCGTCGGCGTTGTCCCGCCGCAGCTGCACGACCGCCCAGTCCTCTTTCCCAGTATGCGGATTCCTCAGCCCCACCGGCTTCATCGGCCCGTACCGCAGCGTGTCAACGCCCCTTCTCGCCATGACCTCCACCGGCATACAGCCCTCGAACACCGCACCGTCGTCAAAGCCGTGTACCGGAGCCTCCTTCGCCGACTTGAGCTCCGTCACAAAGGCTTCGTACTCCTCCTTTGTCATGGGGCAGTTTACATAATCCGCAGTGCCCTTGTCGTAGCGCGAGGCCAGGTAGGCGTTTTCCATGTCCACGCTCTCGAGCGTGACGATGGGCGCGACGGCGTCATAAAAGTGCAGGTCAAACTCCGGGCAGAGCCGCACTATGGCCTCGGCCATTTTATCGCTCGTGAGCGGGCCTGTGGCGATGACCGTCTCGCCCTCAGGGATCTCCGTCAGCTCCTGCGTCACGACCTCGACATTCGGGCAGGCTCTGAGCCGCTCGGTGATATACCTCGAGAAGCCCTCCCTGTCCACTGCGAGGGCGCCTCCTGCGGCGACCCGGTTCTTATCCGCCGACTCCATGATGAGCGAGCCGAGGCGGCGCATCTCCTCCTTGAGCAGCCCTACCGCGTTCGTCAGCTCGTCGCTGCGCAGCGAGTTCGAGCACACGAGTTCGGCAAAGTTCCCCGACACGTGCGCGGGGCTGAACTTCTCCGGCTTCATCTCGGCAAGTTTGACTTTTATGCCTCTTTTTGCAAGCTGCCAGGCGCACTCGCTGCCCGCGAGGCCCGCGCCCACGACCGTGACACGGTTCATTCCGAGGCCTCCGTTTTCTTCGCCGCCTTCTTGGCTGAGGGCTTCTTTGCCGCCGCCTTTTTTGGCGTCGGTTTCTTTGACGCGGGCTTCTTTGCCGCCGCCTTTTCCTTGGATTTCTCTTTGTCGGGCGCCGTATCGCTCTCGGCTTTCTTCTTATAGCCTCTCTTATCTTCGGGCAGGAAGTTCGGGCAGATCTCATTTATGCAGAAAGGCTTTGACCGGCCTTTGCCCGAGCGCTTGAACATGGTCTTGCCGCACTCCGGGCAGACCTCCTTTGTCGGCACGTCCCAGGTCATGAAGCCTATGATCTCCCTGCCGTCGGAACCCGTGCCTCTCCAGGGGCAGTCGCGGCCCTTTTCGCAGGCATAGTAGGTATAGCCGTTCCTGGAGGTGCGCTTCAGAAGCCTTCCGCCGCAGGCGGGGCACTTGCCGGGCATCTCTACCACTATCGGCATGGTGAAACTGCAATCCGGGAAACCCGGGCAGGCAAGGAACCGGCCGAATCTGCCCGACTTATACACCAGGTTCTTGCCGCATACCGGGCATACCTCTTCCGATACCTCGTCCGGCACCTTTATCCTCTGGCCTTCCATTGCCGTCTCCGCCTCGTGGAGCTCCTTTTCAAAGTCTCCGTAAAAGTCGGACAGGTACTGTTTCCAGCCCTTCTCTCCCTTCTCGATATCGTCCAGCCCATCCTCCATCCTGGCGGTGAACTTAAGATCCACGATGTCCGGGAAGCGCTCCTCCATGAGCTCGGTCACGACTTCGCCCAGAGACGTCGGCCTGAGGAATTTGCCCTCCTTGACCACGTACTCGTGGCTGAGTATCGTCGTTATCGTCGGCGCGTAAGTGGAAGGGCGGCCTATGCCCTTTTCCTCCATCGCACGTATCAGCGTAGCCTCGGTATATCTCGACGGAGGCTGGGTAAATTTCTGCTCCTTGGTGAGCTTCACCAGTGATGCGCTGTCGCCTTCCTTCAGATTTGGCAGCGGCTTTCTCGGCGCCTCCTGTTCTTCGTCCACAGCCTCTTCGTACACGGCGGTATAACCCGGAAAGACAAGTTCCGAGTAATTCGCCCTGAAGACGTGGCCGGCGCAGGCTGCGTCAACTACCACGTTATCATACACGGCGTTAGACATCTGGCTGGCCATGAAGCGGCCCCAAATGAGCCGGTAGAGCATATACTGCTCCTTCGTCAGATCCTTCCTGACCTGCTCCGGTGCGAGAGCCGCGTTCGTCGGGCGTATCGCCTCGTGCGCGTCCTGGGCTCCTGCCTTGGCTTTATACCTTCTGGCCTGCTCAGGACAATACGCGTCGCCGTAGTGCGCTCTTATAAAACCTCTCGCGGCGGTTATGGCTTCATCCGAGAGCCTGAGAGAGTCAGTTCTCATGTACGTTATGAGGCCCACGGTACCCATACCGCTCACGTCCACGCCTTCATAGAGCTGCTGAGCTATCGACATAGTCCGCCGCGGCGTCATGCCCAGCCTCCGGCTGGCCTCTTGCTGCAAGGTCGAGGTGATGAACGGAGGCGAGGGGCTGCGCTGCTTCTTCCCGCGCTTCACGCTCTGTACCGTGAACTGCTTCCCCGTCACCGCCTCGATGACGGCGTCCGTCTCGGCCTCACTGTGCAGCTCCGCACGTCCCTTTTCGCTGCCGTAATACCTCGCGGTGAACTCCCCGTCTCCAGCCCTGAGCACTGCGTCCAGCAGCCAGTATTCCTCAGGTTCGAAGGCTCGTATCTCCTTCTCCCTGTCCACGACCATCCTGGTCGCGACAGACTGCACTCGTCCGGCAGAAAGCCCTCTGCGTATCTTCTTCCACAAGAGCGGCGACAGCTCGTAACCCACTATCCTGTCCAATATCCTCCGCGCCTGCTGAGCGTCCACCAGATCCTGATCTATCTCTCTAGGCGACGCTATGCTCTCAGTGACCACGCGTTTCGTTATCTCATTGAACGTCACCCTGTGCGCCTTCTCGTCCGGCAGATCCAGCAGCTCCTTCAGGTGCCAGGCGATGGCCTCTCCTTCCCGGTCAGGGTCTGTCGCCAGGTACACGGTCTTAGCCTTTGCCGAGCGCTCGCGCAGGTCGGAAATGATCTCCTCCTTGCCCTTCACAGGGATATATTTCGGCTCAAAGCCGCCCTCTATATCCACGCCCATCGTGCTCTTCGGAAGATCGCGCAGGTGCCCCATGGAAGCGACCACCTTATAGCTCTCGCCCAGATATTTTTCGATGGTTCTGGCTTTTGCAGGGGATTCGACTATGACCAGCTCCGTCTTTGCTTTTGCCATTAAAATGTCCTCACTTTTGGATCAATGTAAAACTCTTGTCTCCGGTCTTGCCGACGAGCCCTTCAAGCTGAAGCATCGTCAGCTCCCGGAGCACAGTCTGAACCGGCAATCCGGTCTTCTCAACAATATCGTCTATATGCACTGAAGCCCTGTCTATGGCGAGAGCCACCGCCCTCCGTGCGCCCTCCAGGCCCTCCGTCAGTTTTCCTAGGTCAATATATTCCTCGCTCCCGGCCTTGTCAACGTCTTTTTCCGTCTCTGAGGCGGGCTTTATGCGTTTCCTTTTCTCTCTTTTCGGCCTGTCGTCCGGCTCTTCTTCCTCCTGCGTCTCGTCCAGGCAGGTCTTTTCAAGAAACGCGCTCTTCTCCTGCTCCCTCGGCATTCTCCTCTTGAACTCGCCGGGGTCTCGAAGATTCGGGAAGCTGGCCGCGTAGCCGCAGAGCACGTCCCAGCCGTTCCTCACCGCCGGCGCTCCGTCCATCAGCAGCCCGTTCGAGCCCTCCGACGAGGCGGAATCCGCGTTCCCAGGCACTACGAAGACCTCGCGGCCCTGGCTGGTGGCCTCTTGAGCAAACAGCAGTGCGCCGCTCCTGGCCGGGGCTTCGACCACCACCGAAGCTATCGACAATCCCGCGCTTATCCGGTTCCGGGCTCTGAAGAATGAGTTGTACCTGTCTACGCCCGGAGGGTATTCGCTAACGACGGCTCCGGTGAGTTCCACATCCCTTGCAAGCTCGCCGCCCCAGCCATCATCATCGATCGGAGTCCCGAGCACGCCCACGCACCCGCCTCCGGCCATGAGCGCGCCCTTGGCCGCCGCCGCGTCTATTCCCGGGGTCAGGCCGGACACGACGGCCCCTCCGCAGCGGGTTATCTCGTAGCCCAGCCTGGCCGCCATCTTCAATCCGTAAGGCGTCGCCCTCCTGGTTCCGACTATCGCCACCGATGCCAGTTCGTCTATCTGCGGCAGCTTACCGCGTACATAGAGCACCACCGGAGGGTCGTATATGCCTGCCAGCCTCTGAGGGTAGGCCGCGTCCCTGAGCGTGACGATGCCTATATCCCGTTCGTCGCAGAGTTCGGCGGTTTTCCGGGCGAAATCCAGGCTCCTCCTCCCGAAACGCTCCAGCTCGCTCTCCGTCAACAGATTCAGCTCCCTCACCTGCGTCTCCGAGGAGAAGAAGACCTCCCTGGCTCCGCCGAGGGCTTCGAGCAGGAGCAGCTTCACTCTGGGCCTCAGCCACACGAGCGAGGAAAGCCAAAGCCAATACTTAAGCTCGGCAGTTATCCCTTGCATCTGAGCTTCACCGCCTGACCGCCTCCCACATTGCAATCGCCCCGGCGACCGCCGCGTTGAGCGACTCGCTCCCCGGAACCATGGGTATTATCACCGTTTCTCCGCACAGCGACAGCATCCGCTCCGAAAGGCCGTGGCCCTCGTTGCCTATCACCACCGCCGCGCCTTGGAGTTCCGCCTGCCTGATATCCACCGCGCCTTCGGCCAGCGCGGCGCCGACAAGTTTGAGGCCGAGCCTTTGGGCGAGCTCGGCCAGGCCGTCAATGTCCGTCTCGACCACCGGCTGCCTGAACGCTGCGCCCATGGTGGCTCTGACGCATCTGGGAGACGCCGCGTCGGCACAGGAGCCGACCAATACCACCAGGCCCACTCCCAGCGCGTTCGCAGTCCTGATGACCGTGCCGACGTTGCCGGGATCCTGCACATCCTCCAGTACCACCGCGCAATTTACCCGCTCGGGCAGCGGCCTTTCCGGCAGCTTCAAACTGAACACCGGCCCCGGGCTGTTCTTCACCGGAGAAACATAGCTGACCAGCTCTCCGGGGGCTGCGTACAGCTTCTGGCAGGCCGGAAGCGTCCCAGCGTCCGTGAGCTCATCATAGATGAGGCCCGTTATCTCGCAGCCGGAAGCCAGAGCCTCGCGCAGCAGCTTCTCACCGTCCAGCACGGTCTCACCGGTCTCGCGTCGGAAGCTCGCGTCGGCGCACAGCCTGCGCAGATATCCTATATACCCGTTTTTTCTAGAGCTTATCCGCTCAGGCTCGTTCATGGCGCACATCCTCACTCATCCGGCCCGCATACATTAGTATAAACTGTAACACAACACATCGGCAAGCACAAGCATAATTTTGCCTCCGGCTCTCGGCCCCCATTCAAAAACGATGGGCCCCGTCTCCGGGGCCCATCTGGGAAGACTACCTGTTTTTGATCTCGATCTGGCAGCTTTCCATGACCACCAGAGCCGCGTCGTGTTTTTCCGGTGTGACTCCTGCACAGCAGGAAGCGTCCACACTCATGGGAAGTTCCGGCATAGCGGCCTTGAGCATGAGCGCGTTGGACACCACGCAGATGTCGGTGCAGAGCCCGACGAGCTCCACAGATTCCAGAGCGCCTTTCTCATACAGCGCCCTGAGCTCCGACACGAGCTCCTCACTGCCGAAAGACGGCTTCTCTACCAGTTTCGCGCCCAAGCTCTCCGCCAGGGCCCCGACCTCTCCGGCGAGCTCCCAGCCCTCAGTGCCTTTGATGCAGTGCTCAACGGGCAGGAGTCTGCCCTCCTGCGTGGACATATAGTCGCTGCCGTGCGTGTCTAGGGTCATCCAGACCTCGCCGTCGAAGCCGCGCAGCTTCTCAACGAGCCTGGGCAGCATGGCCTGCGCTTCCGCAGTTCCCAGGGTTCCGCTCACAAAGTCGTTCTGCACGTCCACAACTACAAGGCATTTCATGTCAGTCTCTCCACTCCTGTGCTCAATACATCTTCGCTCCGGCGGGAATGTGCTCGTCCACCATCAGAAGGTGCAGGCGCTCTTCGCCCTCCTCGTGGTGTACGGCGCTTATAAGCATACCGCAGGAATCTATGCCCATCATCTTCCTCGGCGGAAGATTCGTTATCGCTATGCAGGTCTTCCCCACCAGCTCTTCCGGCTCATAGTAGCTGTGGATACCGCTCAGGATGACCCTGTCCTCTCCAGAGCCGTCGTCCAGCACGAACTTCAAGAGCTTTTTCGACTTCGGCACCGCCTCGCAGGCCTTCACCTTCACAGCCCGGAAATCCGACCGGCTGAAGGTCTCGAAGTCCACCTCGTCCTTGAAGAGCGGCTCTATCTCCACCTTTGAGAAGTCTATCGGCTCTACGGTCTTTTCCGGCTTCTCCGCCGGCTTCTGAGGCTCAGGCTTATCCAGCGGCTTCATCGTGGGGAACAGGATGACGTCCCTTATCGAGTCGCAGCCCGTCAGCAGCATTGCGCAGCGGTCTATGCCTATGCCCAGGCCGCCCGTCGGCGGCATACCGTACTCCAGTGCGTTTATGAAATCCGTATCCATCATGCCGGCCTCGTCGTCGCCCTTCGCCCTCAGCTCCACCTGCTTCTCGAACCTCTGCTTCTGGTCTATGGGGTCGTTGAGCTCAGAGAAGGCGTTGCCCATCTCACTGCGGCATATGAACAGCTCGAAGCGCTCCGTCAGCCTCGGATCCTTCGGGCTGCGCTTGGCCAGCGGCGACACGTCCACCGGGTGCATGGTGATGAACGTCGGCTGCACCATGAGCTCCTCGACCTTCTGGTCGAAGCACTCGTACAGCGCGTGGCCCCAGGTCGGCTCCACCCCGTCCATATCTACGCCGACGGCTTTCGCCGCCGCGACGGCTTCCTCGTCGCCCTCTATCGCCATGAAGTCCACGCCCAAATGCTGCTTCACCGCCTCGGCCATGGTCAACCTCGGCCAGCCCGGCGCGAGCGAGATCTTCTCGCCCTGCCACTCGACCTCATATGTGCCCAGTATCTCCATCGCGGCTCCCGAGAGCAGGTCTTCAAACAGATCCATCATATCGTTGAAATCCGCATATGACTGGTACAGCTCCACCGTCGTGAACTCCGGATTATGCCGGGTATCCATGCCCTCGTTGCGGAAGATGCGGCCTATCTCGTACACGCGCTCGATGCCGCCTACGATGAGCCGCTTGAGATGCAGCTCTGTGGCGATACGCATATACATATCGATATCCAGCGCATTATGGTGCGTTATAAAGGGCCGCGCCGTCGCGCCTCCGGAGATGGTATTGAGCACCGGCGTCTCGACCTCCATGAAGCCCCGGTTCTCGAGGAACCTCCGCACGTAGCTCACGAACCTCGAGCGTATCTCGAAGTTCCGGCGGCTCTCGTCGCTCATGATGAGGTCGACGTACCTCTGCCTGTACTTGAGCTCGACGTTCGTCATGCCGTGGAACTTCTCCGGCAGGGGCCTCAGGCTCTTCGACAGCAGCGTCACGCTCTCGACGTGGATGCTGGTTTCACCGGTCTTCGTCTTGAACACGTAGCCCGACACTCCGATGATGTCGCCTATATCGTACTTCCTGAAATCCGCGAACTCCTGCTCGGGCACCGAGTCCGAGCGGACGTAGAGCTGTATCTGGCCCCGGTCGTCCTTAATATGGCAGAAGATGGCCTTGCCCATGCCGCGCTTGGACATTATCCTGCCCGCCGCCTGCACGGTCTTGCCCTCAAAGGCCTCGTAATCTTCCTTTATCTCGCTTGACCAGGCGCTTCTCACGAACTTGGTGAGCTTGAAAGGATCGCGGCCCTCTTCCTGCAAAGCGGCCAGCTTGTCGCGCCTTATCTGCAATATCTCGGAGAGCTCCTGCTCCTCCACTCTGTTCTCCTCGCTCATATATCCCCCTGTGCCTTCCTTATGCGTTCTCTACCGACAGGATGGTGAATTTCATCTCCCCGGCCGGGGCTTCGATAGTCACCGTCTCCCCGACCTTATGGCCCAGCAGGCCCCTGCCTATCGGGCTCTCGTCCGAGATGCGGCCGGACATCGGGTTGGCCTCCTGAGAGCCGACGATCTGGTACTCCAGCTCCTCGTTCTCGTCCACGTCCAGGAGCCTTATCCTGCTGCTGAGCGCAACGGTGCCCCTGTCCATCTCGGTCTTTTCTATTATCTCAGCTTTCTCGATGAGCGCCTTGAGCTCGGCAATTTTGGAGTACAGCTTGCCCTGCTCCGTTTTCGCCTCGTCGTACTCGCTGTTCTCGGACAGGTCGCCGAAGGAACGCGCCTCCTTGATAAGCTCGGAGACCTCCTTCTCTCTGACGGTCTCGAGATAGTGCAGCTCCTCCTTTATCTCATCGTAGCGCTCCTGACTCATCTTGTACTTGCTTTCGGCTGCCATCGTTATCTTCCTCTCAAATTATTATGATTTAGTACCGGAACAGTTTATTACAACTGCCCAAATCTGTCAACAAACTATATCACCTGAGCAGCACGTCGGCCATGGCGGCGTCAAGCTGAGCGTCGCCGCTGCTCGTGAGCGCGACCTCGTTGCCAGGCCTCAGGCCGCCCTGCTCGGTCAGGTCGACCCGGTTCGGGGTCAGGTATTTGCCGGTGGAAATGTGTATCGCGCTGCCGTCCGAGAGCTCTATCGTCGTCTGGATGCGGCCCTTGCCCGTTGTGCGCTCGCCAACGACGCCGGCCCAGTTGTAATCCTGGAGCGCCGCCGCGAAAAACTCCGCCGCCGCGTAGGTATCCGAGTTCACGATGACGACCATCGGCATACTCAGGCAGACGTTATCGGAGCGCTCCACCGTCTCTTCTCCCGCCTCGTTCACAGACACGAGGATGTCGCCGCTCGGCAGCAGATAGTCCAGAACCTCGACCATCTCCGAATACAGCCCGCCAGGATTTGAACGCACATCGAACACGAACCTCTGCGCGCCGCTCTCCAGCAGGCTCTCGATGGCGCTAATCACAAGCTCGGCAGAGCCGGAGTCGAAGCTCGTTATCTTGACATAGCCTATCTCCCCGTCCTTCATCGAGTAGCTCACGGGGTTCGTGTAAACAAGGGTGCAGTCTACCGTAAGGTTCTGCTGGTCTCCGTCCAGATTTATTATCGTCACCGCGACGCTCTTGCCCAGGTTGGCGCTGATGAAGCTCCTGGCATCGCCGACCGTCATATTGGTGAGATCCTTTTCCGCGACCGAGATGATGATATGGCCCGCCTTTATGCCCGCGTTCTCCGCAGGGGAACCGGAACTTACCCCCAGCACTTTGAAGCCGCCGGTCTCCGCGTCCTTGTCTATCGACACGCCGAGGCCGGTATACTGGTTGGCGGAGTACAGCTTATAGGCCGCGTACTCCGACGGGCTCATGTAGTAGCTCCACTTGTCTCCCAGCCCGGTCACCATTGCGGCAAAGGCCGCCGACGAGACGGCTTCCTCGTCCACGTCTCCGACGTAATTCTGGTCGATGGCGTTCTTGATCTCAAGGTACTTCATCGCTTGGTTGTAATTGTCCCCTGTGCCTATCTTATCGCGCTCGTTCCTGACCGTGGCCACGTAGGTGATGCCCACGGCCAGCCCGCAGATGATTATAAACGCCAGCAGAGGTATCTTTATGCCGAAAAATGCGCGCAGGAGCCCGCCAAATCTGTTTTTCATGGTCTTCCTCCCATCCGCATATATATGCCGTTGTACGGGCGGCCTTTTTTCGGCCGCCCGTAGTCAATATTCAAACCTCCGCCGAGGTTCATTCATATATTACGTAGTTAGAGAAATAGCTGAGCGGATTCACCGTCGAACCGTTCACCCTTATCTCGAAGTGCAGGTGCGGCCCCGTCGCCCAGCCGGTCGAACCCACGTAGCCTATGACGTCGCCCTGCGTCACGTTCTGCCCCGCCGTCACGGCCAGGCTGCTCATGTGCGCGTAGAGCGTATAGTCGCCGTTCGAGTGGTAGATGGTCACGTAGTTGCCGTAGGACGAGCTGTAAGTGGCGACCGCCACGGTGCCGCTGTCCGCGGCCACTACGGCGGAACCCGCCGCCGCGCCGATGTCTATGCCCGTGTGCGGCCTGTCGTCCCCGAACAGCGGGTGCTCGCGCATACCGTAGGTGCTCGTCACGATATTGCAGGAGGGGCAGGGCCAGATATACGTCCCCGTCGCGGTCGAACCTGTGCCGGTATATTCCTGATTATTGTTCGCGGCCTCCTGCCTCGCGGCCTCCTCTTCGGCCTGCATCTGGGCGATGATGGCGTTTATCGAGGCCTGGGCCGCGGCCTCCGCCGCCTGCGCCTTGGCGTATTCCTCCTTGGCCTTGTCAATGTCGTTCTGGAGGGCGTTTATGACCTCGACTGCCGCCGCGATCTCTTCCTCAAGCTCCGCCTTCTCGGCCTCCAGGTTCTCCTGCTTCTCTCCAAGCTGCTCAAGCGTGGCCTCATACTCGGCCTTCACCCGCTCCGTGGTCTCCCGGGCTTCCTTGTACTGCTCATACAGCCGCTTGTCCGAGGCCATTATCTCGCCTATCATATCTATCGCCGAGATCACGTCGGATAGGCTGCGGCACTGGAACAGAATGTCAAGATATGTATAGCTGCCGTTCTCTTCCATGCTCCGCACGCGCTTCGCATACAGCTCGTACTGCTCTTCCTCGGTCTTCTCGGCCTCCTCGAGCTCCTTGGCCTTGTCGTCTATGAGCTTCGTATAGACCTCGATCTGCTCGTTTATAAGCTCGATCTCCTGCCTCGCCAGCTCGTTCTTCTCGTCCATGGCGGCTTTCTGCTCTATGACGTCCGCCTGTTGGGCCACGAGGTCGTTGATGTTCGCCTGGATGCTCTGCTGCTGGCTCTGGAGCTCTATCTTCTGCTGCTCCAGAGCGTCTATCTCATCCTGCCCACCTGCCGCGAAGGCCCCGAAAGAGCCCATCAGCGACACCACCAGCGTCACTATCATGATGAATGCCAGCGCAATGCAGATGGCGGATATGGTTTTTTTCTTCATGCTGTGTCTCCTATTTTCCGCTCAGACCTTCAGATAGTTCCTTATCGCGCTCGAACCGCCGACCACGCCGACCAGGACGCCCACGCCCAGGTAAGCCGCCAGCAGCGGGTACATGACCGTCGAGAACGGCACGACGCTTATCAGCGTCCCCGTCACACCGGTCACTATCTTGCCGGTCACAAGATTGTACAGTCCCCACTCTATCAGGTACGCCAGGCCGCCGCCCAGGATACCGAGGATGAGGCCCTCGACGATGAACGGGCAGCGTATGAACCCGTTCGACGCGCCCACCATCTTCATTATCGCGATCTCCTCGCGCCGCGTGAACGTCGCCAGCTTTATCGTGTTCGACATGATGAAGAACGACACGATGATGAGTATCACGATGAGTACGAGCGACACCACGCTGACGATGTTCCGCGCCGTGATGAACGCCTGCGCGTATTCCAGGTGCGCGTTCACGTCCGCAATGCCGTCCACTTTCTTGAGGTCTTCCTTCGTCTGGCTCATAAGGCTGATGTCCGTCAGGTGAATGACGTACCTGTGCCTGAAAGTCGAAGCGTCCAGGATCTCAAAGAGTTCCGGGTCATAATCCTCCTGGAAGTCCTCCAGTGCCTGCTCGTTCGTGATGAACTCCGTGCTCGCCACGTTCGGCACCGCCTCGACGAGCGGCTGCAGCGCCTCGGCCTCCTCCAGCGTCAGCGCGTCGTCCACAAAGGCGACGACCTCGTTCTCGTCCTCAAGGCCCGCCAGCATCTCGTTGATGTTCACGACCAACAGCCCGAAGCTCCCCATGATGATGAGGCAGGCCATGATTATCGTCACCGTCGCAAAGCTCATCAGCCCGTGGCTGAAGATGCCGGTAAAGCCCGACTTTATCAAGTATCCCAGTCTATTCATAGTTGTAGTACCCGTCCATTCCGTCGCTTATGACCTTGCCCTCGTCTATCGCCACGACCCTCTTCGAGAAGGCGTTCACAAGCTCCTTTTCGTGCGTGACCACCAGCACCGTCGTGCCCAGCTCGTTTATCTTCTCGAGCAGGAGCATGAGCTCCAGGCTGCGCACGGGGTCAAGGTTGCCCGTAGGCTCGTCCGCGATTATCATCCTCGGGCTGTTCACCAGCGCCCTCGCTATCGCTACGCGCTGCTGCTCGCCTCCGGAGAGCTCCTGCGGGTACCGCTTCTCGCGGCCCTTCAGGCCCACCAGCTCCAGCACATAGGGTACGCGCTCCTTGATGTCCTTGTTCTTCGCGCCTACAACTCGCATTGCAAAGGCAACGTTGTCGTACACCGTCATCTTGTCGATGAGCCTGAAGTCCTGAAAGATGACGCCCAGCGTCCGGCGCAGCTTCGGCAGCTTCCGCCGCTTTATCCTGCGCATATCGAAGCCGTTCACGGTGATCTCGCCGCCCACGGCCTGTACCTCGCCGGTGAGGAGCTTTATTATCGTCGTCTTGCCCGAGCCCGAAGGCCCGACCAGAAACACGAACTCGCCCTCGTGTATCTCGATGTCTACGCCGTTGAGCGCCTCTGTCCCGCTGCTGTCGTAGATCATCCTCACGTTGTTCATCTGAACCATTTACCGATCCTCCGTTTGTCCCCGATGCTCAGTATTTTGAGGTGTTCTGCGTGTCGAGGTATTTTTTGACCATCATCGCGACCTTGAACACTATTGCATGGTCAAACTCGCGCAAGTCCAAGCCGGTGATCTTCTTAATCTTTTCAAGCCGGTACACCAGCGTGTTCCGGTGTACATACAGCTTGCGGCTTGTCTCCGAAACGTTCAGGTTGTTCTCAAAGAACTTGTTTATCGTCTCCAGCGTATCAGAATCCAGCGCCTCTATCGGATTCTTCTTGAAGACTTCGGACAGGAACATCTCGCACAGCGTCGTCGGCAGCTGATAGATTATCCTGCCTATGCCCAGGTTCTCATAGTTTATTATCGACTTCTCCGTGTCGAACACCTTGCCGACCTCGATGGCGACCTGGGCTTCCTTGTACCTGTCGGCCAGCTCCCGCAGATGATACGCCGTCGTGCCTATGCCGATGACCGTCTTCACCAGCAGCTCGCTCTTCACCGCAGCCTCGATGTTCTCCGCGACCGTGATGATGTCCTCCGGCCGCTCCTCCCTCGTCAGCTCCTTTATGACGACTATATCCGTCTCGCTGACGGAGAGCACGAAGTCCCTCTGCCTGTCCGGGAACAGGCTCTGGATGACTTCAAGCGCCGCAACGTCCGAACGCTCCAACTGCCGGACAAGGAACACCGCCCTCGGCACGTCGGTAACAAAGTGGAGCTCCTTCGCACGAACATACACGTCTCCCGGAAGTATATTGTCCGAGATGATGTTCTTCACAAAGGTGGCTTTATTATGCTTCTCCTCGTAGTTCGTCCTGGCCTCGTTCATCGCCACCGAAGCCATAATGCAGAGGCTCCTCGAGGTAGCGTCATGCCCCGCCACGAACACGGCATAATCGAACCTGGTGCCCGTTACGCCCAGAAGTTTATATGTTCTGACGGAAGAAGTGAAAATTTGTTCCATATTGTCCGCGAGCGCCGCCTGCATATCGTCCAGATGCGAGCCTATCATTGAAAGCTCGCTGCACGCTATAACAAAGCCCTGCTCGTCCGCTACGCCGATCGACCTGTCCGTCGCTTCCTTCATCTGTACGATTACGCTCTGAAACACCCTGCTTGACATTTTTTGTTTCCTCCCTGCTTCTTCTCAGACGTCCCTCGAGGCAGTTTCCCCTCACCCTCGGCGGCTGCCGTCGGCTTTAGTTATAATACACAATATTACTCGATTTTGCGCCTAACATAATAATACATTTCTGTGCAAATTTCAATAGAAATTTATGTTCTTTTTGTGAACATTTTTGATTCGACTGGTTAAATGGCACAAATTAGGCAAATGCAATCGTTCAAAATTGCGTTAGGACAGCCAACAAGTCCGATTTGTGCAGCTCGCACAGGCTTCCCGGCTCGGAATCGTCTCCGAGCTCCAGTCCGCCTATGGAAAGTCTTCGCAGTTCCAGGACTGGTTTGCCCACGGCCGCAAGCATACGTTTTACCTGGTGATATTTCCCTTCGCGTACTCTGACGAGGCAGCGTCCCGGGCCGCACGGTTCAAGTTTCGCCGGAAGGCAGCGAGTTCCGTCGGCCAGTTCTACGCCCTCTGCAAAGCGGTCTGCGTCCTCGACCGTAACATCTCCGTCTGTCTTCGCGAGATAGCATTTTTCTATATTCGACTTTGGAGAAATGACTCTATGGGCGAAGTCGCCGTCGTTTGTAAGGAGCAGCAGGCCGGTGGTATCCCTGTCCAAGCGTCCGACTGTGAAGAGGCCGAGTCTCTGGAACTCCTCGGGCAGCAGCTGCAGCACGGTCGGGAGCTTCCTATCCTCGTTCGCGCAGACGTAACCTGCGGGCTTGTCCATCATGAAGTAGCGGTATTCAGAGCAATCCAGTTTCTGTCCGTCGACTTCAATGCCGGCATCCCGGTCGAATCTCTGCTCCGGGGTGCGGACTGTCCTGGAGTTGACGGAGACGCGTCCGGCTCTAATCAAGGCTTTCGCCTCGCTTCTCGAGTACAGGCCGCTGTCGGATATGAGCTTATCCAGTCTCTCGCAAGTCATAACAGGGCCTCCTTGGCAATATACTTAAACGGGAGGGATGTCCCGTGACGAAATCAAAACTCAGCAAAAGAGGGGCGGTATTCATTATAATAGCCGCTGCCGCGATACTTGCGATAATAGTGCTCATCTGCTCCGGCGGCAGCGGCTCCGGGTTGACGACGACTGAAAAGAGGGTCGAGTATCTGGCCTCGCTCGGCTGGAATGCCGACGCCTCGACCGAGACGGCCAAGGAGATAGTCCTGCCCGAGACGCTTGGCGGGGTACTGGCGGAGTACAACGAGCTGCAGAAGCAGCAGGGTTTTGACCTCAGCCAATACTGCGGCGAGGTCTGCGAGAGCTACACCTACGTCCTCACCAGCTACCCAAGCGGCGAGGCGGGCGTGATAGCCCAGCTGTTTATTTACAAAGGCCGCGTCATAGGCGGCGATATCCACTCCGCCGCGCTGGGCGGCTTCATGCACGGCCTGACTTAAAACTACAGGGAATTGCCAAACGGCAATTCCCTGTCTTTTCATCGGGACGGGGCTTTGCCTCGGCCCGATACCTTATCCCGCGGACGCCGGGGAGTGCCCGGCGAGGGGGG
>CABVBV010000039.1 GCA_902496595.1 uncultured Eubacteriales bacterium
CCGACGGTCGGCCAGCTGAAGTTCCCCGGCTCCAAGGTCGCGGGCTACGCCAACACCTTCATCTTCCCCGAGATCCAGTCCGGCAACATCGGCTATAAGATCGCCCAGCGACTCGGCGGTTTCGACGCCTACGGCCCCATCCTGCAGGGCCTGAACGCCCCCATAAACGACCTCTCCCGCGGCTGCAACGCCGAGGAGGTCTACCAGATGTCCATCATCACCGCCGCCCTCGCATAAAAACATACGGACAAGACGGCCCGCCGGAGCCATCCGGCGGGCCGTTTCTGTCTGTCAATGAAGCCTCGAAGAGTTTCCAGGCCGCAGCGAGGCGCGGGGCGTCGCCTTCTTATACAAGCTGAGCCCGCCGGATGATCCCGGCGGGCTCTCCTCTTCCCTCCCGAACGTTCAGGCTCCCAATCCTGCCCTGAACGCCTTTTTGTTCATCTCAACGAACGCGGGTTTGACGCAGGCTTCGAGCGCCGCGTCCCAGTCCATGTCCTCAAGGCCGAGAGCCTTGACGGTGGCCCCGAGCAGCACAACGTTCGCAGCCTTCTCGTTGCCCAGTTCTCCGGCTATCTTCGTGGCCTTTATCACCCTAGTATCCGCGTTCTTCTCCTTCACCCTGTCGATGCAGTCCTCAGGGTATTGCGCCATGCCCTGAAGCGTGGGCAGGGACTGTATCGCGTGGTCGTTTATGATGACGACTCCGCCGTCGACCTTCACATCGTCCAGATACCTGAGCGCCTCCATCTTCTCAAAGGCCACCAGCACGTCGGCCGAGCCCTTGCCTATGATGGGAGAATACACCTTGTCTCCGTAGCGCACCTGCGTGGTGACGCTGCCGCCGCGCTGGCTCATGCCGTGTATCTCGCTCATCTTCACGTCATAGCCCGCCTCGATGAGCGCGTAGCTCAGTATCTTGCTGGCCAGTATCGTGCCCTGGCCGCCGACGCCGCAGAGCACCACGTTTTTCACATTTGACATTTCAGCCACCCACCTTTCCCATAGCCTTCTTGGGGCAGACCTGGGCGCAGACGCCGCAGCCAGCGCAGGCCACGCGGTCTATATTAGCCTTCTTCGCCTCAGCGTCGAAGCTGATGGCCGGGCAACCCAGCCTCAGGCAGCTCTTGCAGCCTATGCAGGCCTCCGCGTCTATCTGATACGGAGTCCTGTCGTTTCCGAACTCCGCCTTGTCCTCCGGACTGCGCTTCTTCAGTGCGCAGGGATACCTCGTTATCACCAGCGAGGGGCCCTCGAACTCTATCGCCGCCTTCAGCGCTTTCCGAGTCGCCTCCAGATCCATCGGGTTGACCTTGTGGATATCCGTCATTCCAAACGCCCTGGCAACGCCCTCGATATCCGCCGGATATGCGTGCTCGCCCGTTATCGTGTAGCCCGAGCCGGGGTTCTCCTGGTGGCCCGTCATGCCCGTTATCCTGTTGTCGACCACGATGAGAGTGACGTTCGAGTGGTTATATACGCAGTCCAGCATACTGTTCATGCCGGTGTGGAAGAATGTCGAATCGCCAACGACGCCGACTATCTTCTTCGTGTCGCCGAACTTCGCCATTATCTTCGCCGCGCCGTGGGCCATCGAGAAGCCCGAGCCCATGCACAGCGCGAAGTCCTTCGCGTTCAGCGGCGGGTTGCCCGAGAGCGCGTAGCAGCCGATGTCGCCTATCGCGATGACATCCTTGAACTTGCCAAGCTCGTAGAAGAGGCCCACGTGCGGGCAGCCCGCGCAGAGCATCGGCGGACGGCCCGGCACCACGGACTTGTCGTACTCCATCGTCGGCACCACTTCGCCGGTCAATGCCTTCCTGACGATATCCGGGTTCAGCTCGCCCTCTATCGGCACGAGCTTCTTGCCCATGCACTCGATGCCGGCAGCTCGGAGCAGATCCTCCATATAGGGCTCCAGCTCCTCAACAACGTAGAGCTTCTTCACCTTGGCCGCAAACTTCCTGATGCTCTCGATCGGCATCGGGCTCGTCATGCCGCACTTGAAATAGGAGGCTCCATCGCCGTATACTTCCCTGGCGTACTGGTACGCCACTCCGGCAGAAACTATGCCGACTTCGTCGGTATGCCACTCTTCCTTATTGAGCGGACACTCCTCCGTGTACTCCAGGAGCTTTGCCCAGCGCTTCTCCACCGCCGCGTGCATACCCTTCGCCATTGCCGGCACAGGGTCGTACTTCGCACGGTTCTTGACATATTCCTTCTTCTTCGGCTCCTGTACCTCGCCGAACTCGACGAGGCTCTTGCTGTGGCAGACGCGGGTCGTCATGCGCAGCATGACAGGCGAATCGAAACGCTCGCTCAGCTCGTAGCCCATGACGGCCATGTCCTTGGCCTCCTGCGAGTCCGAAGGCTCGAGCATGATGATCTTGCCCATCCTGGCGTAAAACCTGTTGTCCTGCTCGTTCTGAGAAGAATGCAGCCCGGGATCGTCCGCCGAGACGAAGCACATTCCTCCGTTGACGCCCGTGTACGCAAAGGTCAGAAGAGGGTCTGCCGCGACGTTCAGGCCCACGTGCTTCATCGCCGCAAACGAACGCCCGCCCACGAACGAAGCGCCTACCGCCGCCTCGAAGGCGACCTTCTCGTTCGGCGCCCACTCGCAAGTGATGCTGTCCTTGTACTTCTCGGCAATAGTCTCGAGTATCTCCGTGCTGGGAGTTCCCGGATACGCGGACGCAAAGGCCACGCCCGCCTCGTAAAGACCACGGGCAACGGCCTCGTTGCCGGTCATAAGGTTTTTGGCCATATTCTCACCCTTTCATTCAGCTTCATATGACGCGATAGCCGCGTCCTGTTCGCTATGTAGCCTGGTTCTCCTTCATCATATATTCATTATCTCCAAAAGTCAAGAGCGATTACCGCCATTATATCACAAAAATACACAAGAAATTCTTGCGTTTTTTATAAATCGCACTTGCAAACGGAGCAGGAATATTTTATACTGGCCTTGAGGTGTTTGCGCGTTAAATTCCAAAAGCGGTGAGGAAGGAGCGGAACGTGTGGAAGAGGACATGAAAATAAGAAAAGTCTCGGCCTCCGAACAGGTCAGCGAGGCCATCCAGGCGCAGATCTGCTCCGGTGCCTGGAAGGTGGGGGACAAGCTGCCCTCGGAGAGCGAACTGGCGGCAAAGTTCGGCGTTAACAGGCTGACCGTCAGGATGGCGCTGCAAAAGCTGAACGCCCTCGGCGTTCTTGAGACCAGGACAGGCAGCGGCACCTTTGTCATCGAGTTCGACTTTGAGGGCTATCTAAAAACCGCCTCGAAGTTCTACGAGCGCAGCGGGATGATGCAGAATGTGACGGAGTTTCGCAACCACATCGAGATCGAATGCGCCCGGCTTGCGATAGAGCGGGCGACGGAGGAGGATCTCGCGGAGCTCGAGCGGCTGGCTCTGAAGCACCGGGAGGCCTGGGCGGACACCGACGGAGTCACACATGAGGAGTGGTGCAAAAAAGTCGCTGCCGCGGATCTCGCCTTCCATGAGCACGTCTGCCGCATCTCGCACAATCCCCTGTACGCCTATGCCTTTGCCGTCGCAAGGGAACCGATCCATCAATATATGCTCTTCTGCCTCTCAAAATGGATGCCTGAACTGGTGCGCAGCTTCAGGCTCGACAAACACAGGGACATACATTATTGCATCTATGAAGCGATAAAGGCCAAGGACTTTGCCGCCTGCCAGAGCGACTACGCAGCCATGATAGAGTCGTATACAAGGGTAAACTGGTCTATGCCCGAGGTAGGATGAGAAAGCAAACAGCGAAATGGCGGACGGTAAAACCGTCCGCCATTTCGCTGTCTGGGAAGCTGTTTTAATATAACCCTGTGTACTGAGGGTCTGGATAGTCAAGTTCATAATTCCGGCAGAGATCCATGAACTCCAGGGCCAGATTTGTGAGGTACTTGTCCCTGTGGCGGACGATACGGAACCTTCTGGTGAAGTCGAGCCCCTCCACTCTCACCGCCGCTACAAAGCCGCGCTCCACCGCCCCTCGCACCATCCTCGCAGGAAGCACCGCGATCCCCAAACCGCTTATAACAGCGTTCACAAGGGCTGTTGTGCTCATAGCCTCCCAGGCCGGGCTCACCGAAAAACCCGCGCCGGCTATCACTCTCTCAAATTCCTCCCTCGCCCCGCTTCCGCGCTCGCGAAGGAGGAATTTCTGCTGCCTGAACTCCTCAACGCTCATCGTGTCCCCGGTCTCAAAGCCGAAGTCCGGCGGGCATATGACTGCCAGGCTGTCCTCCATATACTCCTCCGACACCAGCAGCTCAGAACTGGGCACGCCCTCCATGAGCGCTATGTCCAGCGAGTTCTCCAGCAGCCTCTCCTCAAGGAGCTCAGAGGGCCCGACCGTTGCCAGCACCTCGGCTCCGGGCAGCCGCGCCGTTATCGCCTTGACATAGCCGGGCAGGAACTGGGAGCCTATCGTCATGCTGGCCCCTACCTTCAGCCTGCCGGGCCGCTCCGAACTCCAGAGCGCCTCCTCCATCTCGTCAAACGAGGCCGTGATGTGCCTGGCATAGCCCAGGAGCCTCTCCCCCGCCGAACTCAGGCGCAGTCTACGGCCCAACCGGTCGAACAGTACCACCTCATAGTAGCTCTCCAGCTCCCTGATCGCCAGACTCACCGCCGGCTGCGTCATGTGCAGCGCCTCCGCCGCTCTCGTGGTATTGCAGCCGTTCTCACACACCGCAAGGAATATCCTCAGATGCCTCAACGTCACGTCCATCATCGCCTTATAAGTAATTATATATTATTTATATTTAATAATATTATTTTTCTTATTATTGTGCAAGGGGTATTATGGCGTTGTAAGGAGTGATTTGTCTTGAGAGAGAAGTTGCGCAGGTACTGGACGTTGTTTCTGGCGACTTTCCAACTCAGCGCCTGCACCTTTGGAGGGGGATTTGTGATAATACCTCTGATGCGGAGGAAATTTGTCGAGAGGCTGGGTTGGATAGAGGAGCAGGAGATGTTGGACTTGGCCGCCATCGCGCAGTCCTGTCCGGGTGCGATAGCTGTGAACGCGGCGATATTGGTGGGCTACCGGGCCTGCGGCGTTGCCGGAGCGCTGGTGACGGTTTTCGGCACGGTGCTGCCCCCGCTCGTCATCATTTCGGTGATATCGTTTTTCTATACGGCGTTCAGGGACAACGAGCTGGTGAGTCTGGTCATGCAGGGTATGCTCGCCGGTGTGGCTGCGGTCATATGCGACGTGGTGGTAACAATGTTCGGGAGCCTGGTTCGCGAGCGGAGCGCGCTGCATATGGCGATATTGCTCCTGGCCTTCGCGCTTGTCCGATTCTTCGATGTGAATGTGGTCTTCATCATACTCGGCTGCGGCCTTCTGGGGCTTTTCGAGGGACTTGTGCGCTCAAGGCCGAAAGGGAGGCGCGCCTGATGCTGTATCTCGAGCTGCTCTGGAGCTTTTTTCAGATAGGTCTTTTCAGCATAGGCGGAGGCTATGCCGCGATGCCGCTCATACAGGAGCAGGTTACTCAGCTGCACAGCTGGCTGACGCTCAGCCAGTTTGCGGATATCATGGCCATTGCGGAGATGACTCCGGGGCCCATTGCGATCAATTCGGCCACCTTTGTGGGCATCCGCGTGGCAGGCATACCCGGTGCGCTCGTGGCCACCTTCGGCTGTGTGCTGCCCTCCTGCGTCATCGTCACCATCCTGGCCTGGGTCTACTACCGCTGCAAGGGGCTGAGGCTGGTACAGGATATGCTGGGCTGCCTGCGTCCGGCGGTAGTCGCCATGATCGCCTCGGCAGGGCTGACGCTGCTCATCCTCGCCGTCTTCGGCCAAAGCGGCGAGCTCGTGGACGTGGACTACATAGCCGCCGTCGTGTTCATTCTGGGTTTCCTGCTCATGCGGCTCAAAAAGCCCAACCCCATCTATGTCATGGCCGGCTCAGGTCTGGCCTTCGCGGTTCTCCATTATGCAGTACAGGAGGTGCCGGCATGAAATACACACTGAGAGCGGGGCAGCTTAGCGAGAGCGACAGCGGATTGCCGCTTGCAAGGCTGCGCGGTTTTCTCCCCGGTCAGTCGAAACAGATCTGCGCCGAGGGAGGTCAGACGCTGCTGAAGACAGAGGTGCGTCTGTTGGATGTTCCCGGCCTGCGCCCCGGAGACGTAAGGGCGAGGGAATACGTGATGCTGACGGATTCAGGAGAGACCGTGGCCACGGCCAGGCCCTGTTACTCCGGGGACGAACTGCCGGAGGAGAAGGGCTGGCCGGCGAACAGGCTCCCGAAGGTGGATCACGCAGCCCTGTACTTCGGTGGCGGCGGGCACAGGCTGGTCATGCACAGCAGCCTGTGCTACGAGCTGCTCTCGGCGGACGGCTCCAGAGAACTCAGCATCAATCACCGCGGCCTGAAGGGCGGCTGGGAGATAGAAGCGGGCAGCGAAGTCTCCGCAGCCTTCGTGCTGGGGCTCTTCATCTTCTGCCGCTATATGGAGAGGGAGAACGGAAGCGTCAGCGTATAGGCTTTACACGGGATAATAAAAATGTTACAATCCTCTTGATAATTTTTCAGGAGGCCGATACCATGTATATGGAGCACGAGCACTATCTGAGAAGGGCCATCGAAGTCTCACGCGAGGCGCGGAAGGCCGGGAACACTCCCTTCGGCGCACTGCTGGTAAACGCCGAGGGCGAGATCGTCATGGAGCAGCCGAACATCGAGATAACCGAGCACATCTGTACCGGGCACGCGGAAACGGCTCTGGCCGCCAGAGCTTCGCACGAGTTTTCAAAGGACTACCTCTGGAACTGCACTCTCTATACGACCGCCGAGCCCTGCGCCATGTGCTCCGGAGCCATCTACTGGGCCAATATCGGCCGGGTGGTCTACGGCATGACCGAGAAGCGGCTCCTGCAGCTGACCGGTGACAACGAGCAAAATCCCACCTTCAGCCTCCCCTGCCGCGAGGTATTTGCCCGGGGACAGAAAGATATAAAAGTAGAAGGCCCCTTCCCCGAGATAGAGGAGGAGGCCGCCGAGGTACACGAGGGCTATTGGAAATGAGAAAAGGATCGCTGCGAAGCTCAGGCTTCGCAGCGATTCCTCTTTTGCTCACACGAGGGCTCCAAGGCTCTGCGTCAGCAGGTCTGCGCAGTTTTCGTATACACCGGCGTCGAATATGTCGGGCAGGCCGCATTCGTAGAGAGCTTCGTCCAGATAATAGTATTCGGTGTCGAGCGAGACCACCTGCATATAGCAATCCGCAGCCGCTCCGGGGTCTTCCTGGAGCAGTCCGTAGAGCTCGAGCGCGGGCAGGGCCGAAACGCAGTAATTAATATAGTAGAACGGATAATTGAAATTGTGCCTGACATAGACCCAGTCATACTTCCCGTCCTCACCAACATCCAGGCCATACTCGGAGGCGACCTCCATATAGAGCTCGCAGGCTCTCTCTCCGGTAAGCCCAGGTTCGGCATATGCCCTCTGCTGGAACTCATCGTACATCGCGCCCTCGACTATGCTGCACAGCATATCGTAGATCGTGGTGAGCAGCATATCCGAGGCATATTCGGCTCCGAACACGTCCTCATACCAGTATGTGAAGAGCATCTCCATGCCCTGGGACTGAAGCTCCGCGAGGCCGCTGTCCGGCTTGCCGTAAAGGAGATCGCTCTGGACGGCATAGGCGTTCATGAAGTGGCCAAATTCGTGGAAGGTGTCCGTGAAGTCGTCAATATCACCCATTGCCGCATTGAACAGATACGGCTCGTTGAAATAGTACAGCGTAACGGTGAACCCGGTGTCAAGTTTGGTCGGGGACTGGCTGATGTCGTACAGCCCATAGCCGAGCATATAGTCCAGCGCCTCCGCCGCTTCCGAAGACAGTCTGGGCGCCACATATTCGAGCGCCTCGAGCACACGCCCCTCGGAACAGTCCATGTCCGAATCCAACAGCCTCCACAGCGCGTCTGCCGAGGCCTGCGCGAACTGCTCATAAACAGGCACGAGGTAGGTCTTCACCGAAGGCCAGATCGTATCGGCAACCTCCACGGGCCAGAAATTCCTGTAATAGACGTCGACATATGAATAGTCCGCATAGCTGCTGTAACCCATGCCGAAGGCTTCGTCGTTCCTGAGCGCGACCAGCTCGGCGAATATGTCCGCCGCCCTCGCCAGGTCGGGGTTTTCGGAAGTCAGGATGCGGTCGTACTCTTTCAGGAGGCTCTGCTCCGCCATCGTTCCTTCGCCGGAGCCCGAACCGCCGTCCTCATAGCCTGAGAATACCTCGTTGGCGCCCTCTCCGAACAGTTCGTCGATGAGCGCGGAACCCTCGTCCGTAAGCGCGAGGCTCCCCATCGCATCGAAGAAGTCGTCCCAGCCGTCCATCCACGCCGCATACGCCTCGTCCGAGATCGCAGCGTTCTCCTCGGTCGGATCTGCGCTGTAGTCGATGTCGGCCATGGTATACCTGGTGTAGAGCCTGCATAGCTCATCGTCGGCGTTCAGATATGCCTCTATAAAGTCCTCATACTCTCCGCCGTTGCGGAACTTCAGCAGTTCGTCAATGTATTCGTCGAGGTATGGCTCTGCCGAAACGTAGTAGCCCATATCCTCGTAGCTCAGGTCTGCCCTGTACGGCGACACGCCGAACCAGAGCGTATCTGTAAGCGCAGGCGCGCCGGCCGTTACCGGTTCGCGTTCTGCGGTCGGTTCTTCTGACGCATAGACGTTTTCGCCGACCAGTTCTCCGAGCGTCTCAGAACTCAGGCCGCAGCCGCTCAGGCTGAGGCAGAGCAGCAGCGCTGCCAGCAGAAGGCAGAGCGCACGGCGCAGCACATCTCTCAAGGCAAAGCACCTCCAAGCGTTAGTCCTCTGCGTTTAAGTTACCACAGCCCCGGCCTCCAGTCAAGCGCGGCTGCTCATAGCCCGAGCATTGCAAAGAATCTCTCCCTGTCTGCCGACGCCGGGCGGTTGAACCTGGCCAGGCTCATGAGCTCCGAAGGTTCGCCTGTCAGCACGTTCACCCGGCTCTCACAGGTCAGGACGACCGAATATCCCCGCTCTGAGAGAATGCTGTCGCTCAAGTCGCAGTGGAAACCGAAGGGATATGCGAAAACATAGGGCCTGTACCCGGAGGCGTTCTCAATGCTCCGTTCCACGGTCTCGAGATCGGAGTTCAAGGCGAGACGGTAGGCATCCTCAGGCTCCGAGTTTTTCGGCAGGCAGCCCCGGCGCGGCCGGCACTCCTCGTGCATGGACTGGGTGTGCGCCGCCAGCTCGAATCTCCCTGAAGCGGCGAGCTGTCCGGCCTCGAACCAGGTCATGTAGGAGTATTCCGGGCTTCGATACTCCAATCGCTCCTCCCTGTCGCAGTAAGCTCCGACGAGGGCGGCGACGGCGCACATATCGTACTTCTCCAGCAGCGGCAAGGCATAGTCCAGGACGCTCAGCTGCCCGTCGTCGAAGGTTATGAGCACAGGCTTTTCCGGGAGATTGCCTTGTCCGAGGCAGAAATCGACGAGCTGCGCGGCGCTCACTGCGGTGCAGCCGTGATCTCTGAGGTATTTGAGATCCCCCTCGAGCTGCGCCGTGGTCACCACATAGTCCCCGGCTTTTGAAACATCCTCCGTGACGTGATGATACATTATGACCGGCAGCCTCACCTCCGTCCTCACCACGCCCGAAGAGGGCAGAAAAAAAGACAACGCCAAAAACACCAAAAATCTGCGCATAAAAAAACCACCCCAATACCGAGTATTACCCGGCAGGGGCGGTCGTATTTTGGCAGTTTTTCGTTCAGCCGAAGAATTTGTTATGGATGGCCTGGACGGCTTGGTCGGCGTAGCATTTTTCGATGAGGACTGAGACCTTTATCTCGGAGGTCGAGATCATCTGGATATTTATCTTCGCGTCGTACAGCGCCTCGAACATCAGCGCCGCTATGCCGGAGGCGCTCATCATGCCCGCGCCGACGATGCTGACCTTGCAGACGTTCGTATCCACGCTGAGATGGTCGAAGCCTATCGACTCCTGCAGTTCCGAAAGCGCCTCGGCCGCTGCATCAGCGTCCGGCAGCGGTACCGTGAAGCTGATGTCGTTCGTACCCTTCTTGCCGTAGGACTGCAGTATGATATCGACGTTTATCTTCGCCCTGGCCATAGTATTGAACACCCTGAACGCTATGCCCGGCTCGTCGGGCACGCCCACGACCGCTATACGCGCCACGTCGTTGTCCTTCGCTATGCCGCTTATCTTCATCTCTTCCATCTTCTTTGCGACCTCCTTTACTTTTGTACCGGGCTTCCTCACATAGCTCGAAAGCACCTCTATCACGACCCCGTAGCGCTTCGCCAGCTCCACGGAACGGTTCATCAGTACCTGTGCGCCCAGGCTCGCAAGCTCAAGCATCTCGTCGTAGGTTATCTCGTCGAGCTTCTTCGCCTCCTTGACTTTCCTGGGGTCTGCGGTGTACACTCCCTCCACGTCTGTATATATCTGGCACTTATCCGCGTGCAGCACCGCCGCTATCGCCACCGCCGTCGTGTCCGAACCGCCACGGCCCAGCGTCGTTATGTCCTCGTTGCGGTCTATGCCCTGGAAGCCCGCTATCACCACTATCCGGCGCTTATCCAGTTCGCGCCGGAGCCGCTCCGTCGACACCCTCACTATCCTCGCAGAGCCGTATGATGTGTTGGTTTCAAGTCCCACCTGCCAGCCCGTGAGCGACACCACCGGCAGCCCCATCGCCTCCAGCGCCATCGACATCAGCGCCACCGATTGCTGCTCGCCAGTCGAGAGCAGCACATCCATCTCCCTCTTCGACGGCCTCGGGTTCAGCTCCCTCGCCTTGTCAATGAGATCGTCCGTCGTGTCGCCCTGCGCAGAGAGCACGACCACTACGTCATGACCCTCGGAATATGTGTCCGCTATTATCCCGGCGACCCTTTTTACTTTGGCGGCGTCCGCGACCGAACTTCCGCCGAATTTCTGTACTATGAGCATAGGGTTTGTCCCTCCAAAAGCAATTTACCTCGTATCAGTATATGCCCCAATCCAGCACGCGGTATCTGGCGCGCACGTCCATCCCCTTTGTCCGGGCAGTCAGCTCCTCTCCGGGCATATAGGGCGTGACGAAGGCATACTCGTCCGGCTCGGCGTTCGGCGCCGGGATGAAGCGCACGCCCTGGAAGGCCGCGCCGATCTGCGACAGCGGCGCCACAACGCGCACCATCCATTTGCAGGAGAGCTTCTCCGGCCCGGTGACGTAGCCCGGCTCCGAGGGCCACCAGCCCATATACGTCCTCGTCGACGGGTCTCGCACGCAGTCTATCATGTCGCCCGTGACGGCGCTCGCCGTCGGATGAGCGCCCGCGCCGGGGCCGAAGAACATGGCCTCGCCCACCGCGTCGCCCTTGACCGAGATGCCGTTCGTGACTCCGTCCACGTTCGCCAGGGGATTCGACTTGGAGATGAGATGCGGCGCTACGAAGGCCGAGACGGAGTTCGGGCCCGTCCGCATCGCACGTCCCAGGAGCTTTATCTTGTAGCCGAGTATCCTCGCGCATTCGATGTCCGCAGGGGTGATGTTCGTTATGCCCTCGGTGGTTATCGACGACGGCGGCACGTTCTTTCCGAAGCAGAGGTCGGCGAGGATGCAGATCTTGCGCCCGGCGTCGATGCCCTCGACGTCCGCCGTGGGGTCGGCCTCGGCATAGCCCTTCTGCTGCGCCTCGCGCAGCGCCTGCGCGAAGCTCTTGCCGCACTGTATCATCTCGGTGAGGATATAGTTCGTCGTGCCGTTCAAAATGCCGCAGACAGAGCTTATCTCGTTCGCCGCAAGGCACTGGCAGATTGGCCGGAGAATGGGTATCCCTCCGCCCACGCTCGCCTCGAACATAAAGTTCACTCCCTTGCGCCTCGCGAGCGCCGTGAGCTCAAGGCCCTTTTCCGCCACCAGCTCCTTGTTTGAGGTGACGACGTTCTTGCCGGCCTCGAGGCAGCGCCGGTCATACTCATACGCCAGGGTCGCCCCGCCGATGCACTCGGCCACTACGCCTATCTCCGGGTCGTTCACGATGGTGTCGATATCGTGTACTATGAGATGCGCGAAGGGGTGATCCGGTCTTGCCTTCCGGCAGAGGATATACTTCAGCTCTATCTCCTGCCCGGCCCTTCTCGCAATCAGCTCCCTGTTTTTCGTCAGCACCTCGGCCGTTCCGCCTCCGACGGTGCCTATGCCCAGTATTGCAGCCTTTACCATATCTCTCTCCCCAATAACTTCATCCCGCCAGAGCGTCGAAACGGATGACCCCGTCGAGGTTCCTGACCTTTGAAATGAGCTCGTCCACACCTACGGGCATATTCTCCGTAGTCGCCGAGACGGTCACGAGCGCGGCGCCGTTCGTCGGGATGCTCTGGTTTATCGTCAGTATATTCGCTCCCGTTTCGGCAAAAATAGCTAGGAGCGCACTCAGCACTCCCTTCTTGTCCCGAAGCAGCGCGTTGAAGGTGACGATGCCGCCCTGCTTCATGTCCCGGAACGGCCTCACCGAGTCCTTGTACTTGTAAAACGCGCTGCGGCTCAAACCCACCCTGTCCACGGCCTCCGCAACCGTTCTCACCTGGCCGGTCTCCAGCAGCTCCTGAACCTGCGTGACCTTTACGAAGACCTCGGGCAGCACGCCCGCTTCTACCAGCAGATATTTCGGAACGGTCTTGTCATCCATCTGCAGCTGCCTCCTTTCCGGCTCCCTTGTGTAGTTCAAGAGAGGCCGAATGTATTTGCCCGATGCACACAGTTATAACATATCCACGTCTCGCGCACAAGTGGTATTTTCCCGAAAACAACATCTTCCTCATTGATCCTATTCATCGTTTTGACGAAAGGCGGCGTTTAAGCATGGCAGGCTTCATATTCTGCGTGGTCGCGGGAGCGGCCATGAGCGTTCAGGGCGTCATGAACACCAGGCTGGGAGAGGCGATAGGCACGATGGAGGCGAACGTTCTCGTCCAGTGCAGCGCCGCGCTGCTGGCTGTTGCGGCCATGCTCGTATACAGGACGGGCAGCTTTTCCGGTCTCGGCTCCGTGCCCTGGTACTATATGCTAGGCGGTCTTCTCGGCCTCGTCATCACCGTGACGGTCATGCTCGGCATAGGCGCGCTCTCCCCGACCGTGGCGATAAGCGTCATACTCATAAGCCAGCTTACGGTAGCCGCGCTTATCGATTGCCTGGGGCTCATGGGTGCGGAGAAGGTCGCGCTCGACTGGCAGAAGGGCCTCGGCCTCGCCCTGATGATCGGCGGGGTACTGCTTTTTAAAAGATAGGGCTGTCCGAGGGAAGGAAAATGTGTTAAGATGTGTTCGACACTATTATACACGGGGTAAAGCCATGTACACACAGATCGAAGAAAACATTTTCAGCATCTACGTTCCGCTGCCGGGAAATCCGCTGCGGAACCTGAACTCCTACCTCATAAGGGCCGGTAGAGGCCGCAACCTGCTCATCGACACGGGCTTCCGCATGGACGAGTGCCGGGATGCCCTGCTCCAGGGCCTGGCTGAGCTGGACGTCAGGCTTGAGGACACCGACATCTGCCTGACGCACCTGCACTCGGATCACTCCGGCCTTGCGGCGGAGCTGGCCGCGCCGGGCGCAAAGATCTACATAAGCCGGGAGGACGGCACCAGGCTCGAGCAGTTCCGTCAGTCTTCAAACTCCCACAGGACGGGCGAGTATCTGCGCCTGGGCTTCTCCGAGGCAGAGATGGCGTTCTTGAAGGATTCGCCGATGCGCAAATACAACTCGGTTCAAAAGGCAGACTTCACTTTTGTCGGAGAGGGAGACATACTCGAGTACGGAGGGCGCCGGCTAAGGGTCGTCATGACCCCCGGGCACACGCCGGGGCACATCTGCCTCTACGACGGAGACAACAAGGTCATGTTCCTCGGCGATCACGTGCTCTTCGACATCACCCCGAACATTACTACATGGCCGGGTTTTGAAGATCCACTGGGCAAATACGTCCACAGCCTCATGGACATCAGCATCTTCGACGTGAGGCTGCCCCTTCCCGCCCACAGAGGCATAAGCGGCTCCATGGCCGAGAGAGTCGGTGCGATAATCGAGCACCACGGCACAAGGATCAGAGAGATGCTCGACATACTGACAAAGGAGCCGGGGCTCACGGCCTATGAACTCTCCGGCCGGATGACCTGGCGCGTCAGGGGCAAGAGCCCCTCCTGGGCGGACTTCCCGCTGCAGCAGAAGTGGTTCGCCGTCGGAGAGACTGCGGCGCACCTCGAGTACCTGACCGTCCGAGGCCGGGCCTACCGGAAGGCCGAGGGCGGCGTCTGGAGATATTACACCTGATTTCGCTGGAGGTGTGTAAATTGAAAAAGCTGCTCAAGATCATCCTCGTCCTGGTCATCGTCGTGGCAGTCGCCGCCGGGGGCTTTGTGGCCTACCTTTCCATTACTGAGTTCAGGCCAGACGATGTGGAGTACATAAGCGCTCAGACCCTGGGCGTACCTGAGACGATAGGCGGCACGGTAAAGCTGGTCAGCTGGAACGTCGGCTACTGCGGCCTCGGCGAGAACGAGGACTTCGTCATGGACGGAGGCGGCGGGAGCGGCAAGCCGGAGCTTGCGGACTTCGACCGATATTTTAACGGCGTCCTCACCACGCTCGACGAGTTGGATGCAAATATCTATATGCTGCAGGAGGTGGACGAGGACTCGGCCCGCAGCTATGGGACGAACGAGGTCAAGTCCTTCTCCGAGGGCCGGAACGCGCACAGTTCGGCCTATGCTCAGAACTACCTCTGCCCCTTCGTGCCCTTCCCCTGGCCGCCGATGGGCCGGATGAACAGCGGCATAATGACGACGGCGGACTACGCTGTCGAGGACGGAACTGCGGAGCGCATCGCCCTGCCCTGCCCGTTCTCGTGGCCGGTGCGCACGGCGAACCTCAAGCGCTGCCTGCTCGTGACCCGCTACGCCGTCCCGGAACTGGACAGCGAGCTGGTGGTGGTGAACCTGCACCTGGAGGCCTATGACGACGGCGAGGGCAAGGCCGCGCAGACGGCCATGCTCTTCGAGGTGCTGGAGGAGGAGTACGCAAAGGGCAATTACGTCATAGCCGGCGGCGACTTCAACCAGACCTTCCCCGGCACGCTGGAGAAGTGGCCCATGCTCGACGAGGGGTACTGGACGCCCGGCGTGCTCGA
>CABVBV010000040.1 GCA_902496595.1 uncultured Eubacteriales bacterium
TCTCGTGCAGCGGGCAGTTGCCGCCCATGAACATCGAGTACTTGTCCTTTTTCTCAAGGTAGCTGAAGTCGTAGAGTTTGCCCTCGACGGGGCTGCCCTCGGGGTAGCTCGTGACCTTTAGGCCCTCGGGTACGTCCACGAAAATCTCCATAGAGTCGGGGTCGACCCAGGAGAAGCCCGAGGACGACCAGGTAGTGCCGTAGAACTCGTCCGAGACGACGTGCCGGTTCGTGTACGAGTCCAGGGCAGGGCAGGTGAGGCCCATGGCTTCGCACAGGGCCGAGTAGCCGTAGTACGCGCCCAGGCTCGTCCAGTGGTGGTCGGTGCGGTAGAAGACGTACTCGTCCTTGTGTCCGTTCAGCGCTGAGTAAATGTCCACATTAGTCGCATCTGACTGGCCGTAGCAGTAGTCGAGGGCCTCTTTCTCGCTGTCGTTCGGTGCGTTCGTGGGCAGCATCGAGGCGTAGAGCTCGGATTTGTCGGGTATGAGCGCGAAGTAGACTTCCGCGTCGACGTTCGAGACCAGCGTGTTGAGAGCGGATATGTTCGCGTCAAAGGTTGAATCGGCCGGGCGCTCGTAGCCCTCGATGAGCGTGCCGTTCTCGCACAGATGCACGTCGTTGTTTTCCTGCTTGCCGAGGGCCAGCTCGCTCGCGGCCTTGAGCGTTATCCACTCGTCACGGAAGGTGAACTGGTCGGTGGTGTAGGTCTCGAACTTTGAGGTGTAATCACCGGAAAACAGGCTCTTGAAGCTGAACTCGGGCCGCGTTTGAAGGTAACGGTTCTCCTGCTCGGAGAAGCTCCGGTCAGGCAGCACAAGGTTCAGAATGAAAAACACGCCGATGAACGCGAGGAAGATGAGGGCCTCGGCCCACATTGCTTTTTTACTCATGTCAGGCCCTCCTTTAGAAGTTGAAGTAGATGAACGGATTGTAGGTCGCGTCCACCAGATACGCGGTCGAGAACACCAGGGCGAGCACGATGAGCGCCGGGGCCGCGAATTTTCTGACCTTGTCGGGCAGCCTGCTGAACAGGGTCTTTCCCAGCGGCGTCGCGGCGAGTATCGCTATAACGAAGGTGGCGGCGTAGCTCACAAGGTAATAGAGGTCGTCGGACACGGCGAATCCGGAGGCGCCGAAACCCAGCATGGCGCTCATGTAAGCTCCAATCTGCCCGAGCGTGCTCAGCTGGAACATAACCCAGCCGAAGATGACGACGATGACAGTGTAGATGTGGCCGACAGCGGGCAGCTTTTCGAGCCGCTTGAGCAGGAACAGCTTTTCTATCATGAGGAAGACCGCATAGTAGAGGCCCCACATGAGGAAGGTCCAGTTCGCGCCGTGCCAGATGCCGGTCGCGGCCCAGACTACGAGGATGTTGAACAGCTGCCTGGCCCTGCCGCAGCGATTGCCGCCGAGGGGGATGTACAGGTAGTCCCGGAACCATGTCCCCAACGACATATGCCAGCGCCGCCAGAACTCGGTGACGCTCTTGGAAATGTACGGGTAGTCGAAGTTCTCCTTGAACTCAAAGCCTATCATGCGCCCGAGGCCGATGGCCATGTCGGAGTAGCCCGAGAAATCAAAGTAGATCTGCAGGCTGAAGGCGATTATACCCAGCCAGGAGCCGAGGAAGGTCAGCTCGCCGTTCGGTATCGCGGCGTAATAGTCCCAGAGCTTGCCGAGGTTGTTCGCTATGAGCACCTTCTTCGCAACGCCCACCATGAAGCGCTCCACGCCGGACGAGAACTGGTCTATGCTGCTCGCGCGGAAGCTCAGCTGGTCGGCCACGTCCTTGTAGCGGACGATGGGGCCGGCGATGAGCTGCGGGAACAGCGCGACGAAGGTGCCGAAGCTGATGTAGTTGCGCTGCACGTCCGCATCGCCGCGGTAGACGTCGATGGGGTAGCTCATCGTCTGGAAGGTATAGAATGAGATGCCGATGGGCAGGGCAATGCCCAGGGGCTTGATGTTTATAAACGGCAGCAGGCTCAGCGTCTCGGCTATGAGGTCGTAGTACTTGAAAAAGCCCAGCAGCGCGAGATTTATGACGACGTTTATCGCCAGCACCGCCTTCGCCTTCTTCTGCTTCTCGAGCCTCCATCGGCCGATAAGCATACCGTTTATATAGTTTACCGTGATGGAAAACAGCATGAGGACGATAAAAACCGGCTCGCCCCAGCCGTAGAACACCAGGTTCGCAAGGAAAAGTATCGGATTTCGCCATCTGACCGGGGAGATATAGTACAAAAACAGCACCACGGGCAGATATATGAACATGAAGAGTATGCTGGAAAAGACCATCGGCCTAACCCCCCGGTCAGCTTGTTATCTATCAGGCAAAGAGCGCGTAGAAGGCAGCGGCTATGTCCGCGGCGTTGTCGTGGGATACGAGCATGAGGTAGCAGCCGGAGACGCAGATCTCGGCGTTCTGCCAGAGTTCCACCGTGGCGGGATAGAAGGCTCCGCCGTCGATTTGGGACTGCTTGCGGGCGGCGAGAATGCTCTGCACCGTGGCGGCGTCGTCCTCGTTTTCGCACTGGACGAGCACGATCTCATGGCCGGAAGCGGTTATCATGGGCATCTTTGCTATGAGCTGAAGGGTGGTAACGGAGGTCAGACCGGGATAGTAGCCGTCGAGCAGCGCACTGTCGATGTCGACAAGCGAAGCAAACTCATAGGTCGCGCTGATGCTGTTGAAGAAGGCTGTAAGGTCTACGCTCTCGCCGTCGCCCTCTGAGGGAGCGTCCGTGCTCTCGGCGGGAGGCTCGGTCGGAGCCTGGGTCGGCGGCACAGGCGTCGGCGTGGGAGGCACGGGCGTCGGGGTCGGCTCCGGAGTGGGCTCCGCAGTCTCCTCGGGCTCTTCGGTCTCTTCAACCTCGTCCGTGGCCTCGGGAGTCTCGTCAGGAGCATAGGTGTTTGCAACGTCGCCGATCTCGTCGCTCGGAGCGACGTCCTCGGGAGCTTTGCTGCCGCAGGCGGCCAGAGCCAACAACATTACAAGAGCCAGGGCCAGAGCTGTTATTCTTCTCAGTTTCATTTTCTTCTCTCCTAAATGTATTTTGGTCACGCAATGCCAAAAGACGAAATAGAATCGGAAATGTTCTCAAAAATCGTCCATAAATTTTGTATAAACAGCTAGGGTTTGTCCGGATGATAGTCGGAGAGGGGATTGGCCTCGGCAGCGACCCTCAGCTCGGAGCTGTCCACGTGCGTGTATATCTGCGTGGTATTCAGGTGCTCGTGGCCGAGCACTTCCTGAAGCGTGCGCACATCCACGCCGTTTTGCAGCATAAGCGTTGCCGCCGTGTGCCTCAGCTTGTGCGCCGAATACTTGTCCGGATCAAGCCCGGCTTTGAGCAGGGTACGCTTCACCATGGCGTGGACGGTCTGCCTGTCCATCCTGTGCCGTCGGTTCGAGACGAAAAAAGCCCGCTCCGAGCTGTCCGCCATTCGTGCCCGCACCTGCTTGTAATCTTCAATGGCCGCTTGGCAGGCCTCATTCAGATAGACCACGCGCTCCTTGCTGCCCTTGCCGAGAATGCGCAGGTTGTCGGAGCGCACGTCGCCCACGTTCAGGCCGACGATCTCCGATATCCGCAGGCCGCAGTTGAGAAAGAGACAGATGATGCAGTAGTCGCGTTCTCGGTTCACGCCGTCCACGGCGTCCAACAGGGCTCGGGATTCCTCAAGCGTCAGGTAGCGGGGAAGTGATTTCGTCGTTTTCGGCGTGTCCAGGCCCTCGACAGGGTTCGTCTCAAGCAATTTGACCTTGACTGTCAAATACTTGTAAAAACTGCGTATTGTAGCGATTTTCCTGGCTCTGGAAGAAGCTGTGAGACCGTACTCAGGCACGCGGCTGCGCTCGTTCTTGACCTTGTCGCGGGAGAGGAAGGCAAGATACTCGTAGACATCGTTAAGCGTCACCGAGGCTATCAGCGTCAGGTCAACGTCCATGATGGAAATCTCGTCGAGCTCGGCTGAGCGCGGGACGAGGCCGCGTTCTATTTTAATGTATCGAAAGAAGTTTCGCAGATCGAGAAAGTATTCATCGATAGTTGCCTTGGAATGGCCCTTGATGGTCTCGTGGTAAGTCAGGAAATCCCGGATGACCGCCGGGGCCTCACTGCGATAGTCCAATTTACTTCACCTCCGACACCACTATATTGTAAGGCAAGGGGAGCCAAATGTAAACCGTCAAATGCATCAACAATTAAACAAAATAAAAATTTTGTTTAATTTAGGGGAGGTCAAAAGCGCCCGGACAGGGGTTTCAGGCCCATCCGGCGCTTCTCATACGATATACCTTATTTTATTGATGCCGTCTATACCGAGACCGGGCCTGTCCGGCAGGCGTATCTCGCGGCCATTGAATGCCGCGCCGCCTAGCACCGGGTCTTCGCTGCACAGCGCCGGGCCGTCTAAATCTATCCTTGTTATAATGCTCTTGGCGCACGCGAGATGCGACGCAGCCGTCACGCTGACCTTGGCCTCGAGCATACAGCCCATCATGCACTCCACGCCGCAGACCTCGGCCGCCGAAGCTATGCGCAGCGCATTCGTCAGCCCGCCGCATTTCATGAGCTTGATGTTCAGCAAATCAGCGGCTCTGCGCTGCATGATGTCCAGTGCATCCTTTGGCGAAAACACGCTCTCATCTGCCATGACCGGCACCGGAGAGTTTTCCGTAACGAATTTGAGCCCCTCGATATCCCGGGCCTTGACCGGCTGTTCGACCAGCTCGATGTCCAGCCCTGCGTCCTGCATCTGTGTGAGCAGCCGCACGGCCTGCCTGGGCGTCCAAGCCTGGTTCGCGTCTATTCGTATCTTCGCGTCCTTAGCCGCGCCGCGCACAGCCTTCAGGCGCACAAAATCAAGCTCAGGGTTCACGCCAACCTTGATTTTCAGCACATCATAGCCGCATTTTACCCCATATTCGGCGTCTTTAGCCATAATATCGGGATTATTCACTGAGATTGTTAAATCCGTAACTAATAGGGGATCCCCGCCGCCTAACAGCTTATATACCGGCAGGCCGCAATACTGCGCATACAGATCCCAGAGCGCGATATCAGCCGCGGCTTTGGCGCTTGAGTTGCCTATGATCGCATTCTGAACCTCGGTGCAGATAGCTTGAAAGTCTTCTATGTCACGGCCCACGAGCTTCGGGCAGATGTGGTCGCGGAGCGCGGCTGTTATCGAATCCAGCGTCTCCCCTGTTATGGCGGCTGTGGGCGGCGCCTCTCCCCTTCCGACTCTGCCGTCAGAGCACTCGAGCTCGAGCACCACGTCCTCTATGCTGTCCACGGTACGCAGGGCGGTCTTGAAGGGCACGCGCAGGGCGGCGGAGAGCAGGCCGATGCGGAAGCCGGTTATCCTCATGCCTCTCCCCTCCTAGTCATGGTGGCGGCTGCACTGGGTATAGCTCTCGGCCAGCGGTTTTGCAACGGTCTGGTAGTTCTTGTTGCAGAGAGTGGTAAACAGAACGTCAACGACAAACAGCGCCGCGAGCCGGCTGCTGGTCGCTCCGCTTCTGAACTGCAGCTCAGGAGAGGAGGTCGGCAGGACGTAGTCGGCGAGCTCGGCAAGCTGGTTCGAGCCGTACTTGGTGACGGCGACGATGCAGGCGCCGCGCTCCCTCGCGGCTCTTGCAAGCTCCAAAATTTCGGTGGTGTTGCCGGAATTTGAGAAGAACACAGCCACGTCGCTGGGTTTTGCCGCCGTAATATAGGTGAGCTGGACGTGCAGGTCGGTACAGAATACCGTGTTCATATCTATTCTGAGCAGCTTGTAATACAGGTCGTTCGCAACAAGGCCCGAGGCGCCTACTCCGAAGAGCCGCACGGTGTCGGCTCCGGACATTTTCGAGGCCACCTCTTCGAGAACCGATGCGTCAAGTATTTGAGCCGTGCTTCTCACGGCCTCGAGCGAGCCCGCCTCCACTCCGCTGATGATACCCTCTACGCTCGAATATGTGCGCGTATCCAGGAAGTCCATGCTCGGTGCGGCGGCCTCGGTGCGCTGCTGGCTGAGTTGGAAAAACAGGTTTTTCTTCATGTCTTTGAGTCCGGAAAAGCCCAGAGCCTTGCAGAAGCGCACCCACATGACCTGGCTCACGCCGCTCTTTTCCGCCAGCACCGCTATGGGGTCGTCAAAGACGGAGCCCAGGTTCTGCAGAAAGTACCAGGCTACTTTTTGCTCTGCGGGACTGAGCTGGTCGTAGATGCTCCGGGTCTTGATCTCAATATCAGTCATAATTCACCACCATTATACAGTCCAAAGCCGCGCCCGGGTACACCGCCGGCCATCAGATAGCCCTTCCACAAGCGCTGAAGGCTTGTGTTGGAAGGCAGGTCGGAATAATCTCCGCTGAATGCGGCTCCAAAGATGTTCCATACGTCCAGGAATTTCGGGTCATCTGTTATGAATTGCAGCTCGTAATCTGAGGCAAAGGCCCTTATGCCGCTGGTTTTATCGAGGCCGCCGCAGACAGGGTGCAGCAGCCAGGAGTCGCAGACGAAGCTGTTGAGGCCGAAAAATCCCATCGCCCGTCTGTAAGATTTTACGCAATCCTCGTGCCTGAGCCTTCCAGACGACGGTATATGTGTGTTCAGCACCTGTGCGCCCTTGTATTCAGAAACTTCAAACTGGAGCCTGCCCAAGCCAAAGCACTTGAGCTCAAAGAATCTCCAGTGCCAGAATGCAGCCGCCGAGCCGCAGATACCGTGGAATCTCATACACTCAGCGGTCTTCCAGAGCAGGTCTGCGAATGAATCCAGATATACTTCCCAGGGAATGTCCCGTTCCCGGAATTTTTCCCATGCTGAGTCGAGCAACGCGATATACGGCAGCATTTTGAGCGTATACTCGTGCAGGTGCAAGTCAGGAGCCAGGCTGCCGAGCTCCGAGAGCACGGCTCTCGCGTCCATCACCCGGTCGGCGGCGTAGTCGTCCAGCGCTTTTTCTATTATTGCTCTCGCCTTCCTGTTTGAAAAGGCGGCGGTCATGGCCGTGGAATAGGCCGCGACCGCCGCTTCCGAATAGGGCCAGCGCGAGAGTATTTTCCCGACGTCCGGAGCCCCCATCAGCCTTTGACGCCGCCTAGGGCGATGCCTTCTACGAACTGCTTCTGCATGAGGCAGTAAAGCGCGAAGGGCACGACAAACGAGAGTGTCGCCGCCGCCATGGGATAGCCGTAGTTCGTGGCCAGGTGGCTTGTGAGCGACGAGGTGGCGACTGTCAGGGTCTGCATCTCGTTCTTGGTCGTCGCAATGAGCGGCCAGAGGAACATATTCCAGGCCGAGTTGAAGGTGAAAACCGCCAGCGTCACCCTTGCAGGTTTGACCATAGGCAGCACAACTTTGAAGAATATGCGTATCTCCGAGCAGCCGTCTATCTGCGCGGCCTCGATGAAGTCGTTCGGCACGCCCCGGATGAACTGACGCATCATGAAGATGCCGAAGGCTCCGACGAGCGGTATCACCAGGGCGACATAGGTGTTCATCATGTTCGCCTTGCGCATCATGACATAGAGCGAGATGAAGACCACCTGCGTCGGTATCATCATCGTGGCGAGCACCATGTTGAACATGGGTTTCTTGCCGGGAATGGGCTTTTTCTCAAAGCCGTAGGCCATGGTGCAGGACACGACGTCTACCAGAATGACGCTCACCACGACGACGATGAGGCTGTTGAGCAGCGGCCTGCCGAAGTTCTTGTTGACGAACAGGTATACATAGTTCGAGAAATCGGTGAAGTCTATGTCATCGAACTTTATATACATCGTCGAGGTCTGCGCGAAGGACACGCAGATCATGTAGATGAGCGGGACAACGCACATCAGCGCGAACAGGGAGACCAGCACGACGCCGATGTAAAAGCGCGGGCTTTTTCTATCCGACTTTGTCATGCTCAGTCCTCCTTCCCCTCAAAGAACTGCTGCTGGATGAGGTGTATGAACAGTATGACGAGCAGCAGCAGGATGGCGATAGCGCAGGCGTAACCGATGCGGTAGTCCTGGAATGCGTAGGAATATATGACATATGCGATCGTAGACGTGGCGAAAAAGGGCCCGCCGCCGGTCAGCTTGTAGACGATGTCAAAGGCCTGGAAGGACCAGATTATGCCCAGGGTCACATTCATGTAGGTGATGGGCTTGAGCAGCGGCGCTGTGATGCGCCAGAACCTCTGCCTGGGCGTCGCGCCGTCGATTATGGACGCCTCGCGCACGTCGACGGAGATGTTCATGATGCCCGCGTAGAAGATTATCGTGAAGTAGCCCACGCTTTTCCAGACGGCGACCAGCGAGACGCAGATCAGCGCCGTCTTCGGGTCGCCCAGCCAGTTCATGCCCTTTATGCCGAAGATGCCCAGAAACTCGTTGAGCAGGCCGCCCTTGTCGGCGTAGATTATCTCCCAAACCGTGGCCGCCGCGACGTAGCTCACCAGCGTCGGGATGAAGATGACGCTGCGCAGGAACCTGCCGTAGCGGTTGTTCAGGTACTCAGCCAGGAAGTTTGCCACGAACATCGCCAGCAGGGTCTGCAGCGGCACGGTTATGATGACGTAGATGACCGTGTTCCACAGCGATTTGCGCAGCTGGCTGTTTGTGAACAGCTTTTCGTAGTTTTCAAAGGCCAGGAATTTTGGAGGCTGGGCCAGGTTATAGCTTGTGAAGCTGTAGTAGAGCGTCATAAAGATAGGCAGGATGCAGAAGGCCAGAATTATCAGCATACCCGGGGTTATGTAGGCTATGCCGTAGGCCGCCTGCCGCCGCATCAGGGGCGAGCGCCGGCTCGCTTTGTTCATACCATTCACCACGCCTTGCTCAGAATAGGGAGAAACCGGGCAAAGTCGTTCTCCGGCCCTGCCCGGTCTCTCAGGTATGTGCTGTTACTGCTTTATCTGGTCGTTGTAGTAGGTCATGGTCTCGCTGATGACCTGCTCAGGCGTGAGCTGGCCCATGAGCATGCCCTGCACGTTATTCTGGAACCTGTCCATGAAGGAGGCGCTGCCCTCGAAGGACGGCACGGCATACATGGAGTCGGCGTAGTCGACGTACATACTCTGGAACGGCTCCGGCTCGGTGTAGGTGGCGTCGGTGGTCAGGGACGGCATACCGTAGATCTCAGTGTGGAAGTCGTCCATGCACTCGGCGCTGGTGATGTACTTGATGAGCTTCGCGGCGAGCTCGGGATTCTCGCAGAACTTGCTGACGGCCAGCGAGTCGACGGAGAAGTTGGTGGCGGCGCCGGCGGGGCCCTCGAGCGCAAAGATGCAGTCCCAGTTGATGCCCGCGTTGGTGAAGCTGCCGCTGGTACCGGTGCCGACGATGACTATCGCGGTCTCGCCGTTCACGAACTTGCCGCCCGGGTCATCCATCGAGACGGCGCTCTCATCGAGGATGTCGGCGTCACGCAGCTTCTTGATGAAGTTCAGGGCCTCGAGCGTGGCATCGCTGTCCATGTTCAGCTCGCCGGTCTCGGTCAGCACGGAGCCGCCGGCCTGGAAGAAGAAGGGCCAGAAGCTGGTCAGCAGCGCGGAAACGCCGTTGGAAGCGCCCCAGGAGGAGGTGAAGGGCATGACATCGGGGTTGGCCTCCTTGAGCTTCAGGCAGACGTCATAGAACTCGTCCCAGGTCTTGGGCAGCTCGGTGATGCCCGCGGCCTCGAGCATATCCATGTTGAAGTACATGACGCAGGGGTTGCCCGGCATCATCGGGAAGGTGCACAGCTCGCCGTTGGAGTTGTACGCGCCCTGGCTGAGGTACAGGTAGAGGTCGTAGTCCTCCTCGGTCAGATAGGAGTCCAGAGGAACTATCAGGTCGGCGTTTATTATGTCGTAGTACTCGGTGACGTACACAACGTCCGGGCCCTCGGCGGAGAGCAGGCCGGTGTAGATGTTGGTGGCGTAGTCAGTCCAGCCCTGGATCTCGACCTTGATGGTGCAGTTGTTCTCAGCCTCAAAGGCGTCGAACTTCTCGTTCCAGAAATCCTCGTCCGATATGCCGTCGCCGAACTGGTAGACAGGCAGCCAGACGGTCAGCTCGGTTGCAGCGGTGTCGCCGCCGCCCTCGACGGGCTCGGTGTTTTCGGCGGGCGGCTCGGTCGTGGTATCGTTGGCGGGCTCGCCGCAGCCGGCAAGCAGGCCGAGGCACAGCGCGGCCATCAGAATGAGAGCAAGTAGTTTCTTCATGTCGTCCTCCTTAGTATTTTTGTATCTCCCGCGGTCGGCCTCTTCCCTGCCTTCCGCTTTATTGGGCACATTATACCATGCTCTTTTACGTTTGTAAAGAAATAAAAGTTCAATTTCACAAAAATTATGGATTAATTCTTTCTAAGGGGAAGTGCCGCAGCGGCATTGTGCCTTTGCACTCCAGCTGACCGGTCAGACAGTGGGCGACGGCGGCGATGGTGTGGGTGCTGTATTCCCAGGCGGCGATGCCTGCTGCGTTTTTGGGCAGGTAGCGCAGCTCGTAAGGCTCACGGAGCGCCGCCACCAGCATTGGCTTCCTGAGCTTGCCCAGGGCCAGCATGAGTATCAACTGGCCGCTGTTTCTAAGGGCGCTGCTGGTATTGAGCACGATGCAGCTGGCGTCCTTTGCTCTCCTTACAATGGCGGCTATTTCCTCTGAATCGGGGTCGTCGGAGCACACGGCGAAGCTGCCGCCGAAGCGCTTTGCCATGACCATGGCAAAGGTGGGGGTGCCGCTGATCGAACTGGAGGCCAGGTTCGTCCTTATGCCCGCGCAGCCCGCGAAGAAAGGCCTGTCTCCCAACTTAGGTATCGGCCCGTTTATCAGCACCAGCCCGTCTTCAAGAAGATCTCTGGCTTCGCTTCTTAGTTTGAAGATCGTCGGTGCTTCGGCTCTCGGCAGGCCGGTGAAGCGGCGCTTGGCCTCTGCTATCCTCTCCCCTGCCCTTTTCAGCTCTTCGGCGTACTCGCCTTCAGCGCAGTCATAACTCCTCCAGAGCTTTTCCGCCGTCTCCCTGGCCAGGGCCGCCGTATGAGAGATGCATACTATGTCCGCGCCCGCATCGAGGGCCGCAGTCGCCGCCTTGACGGTGCCGTAGTATTTGGCGACGGCGTCCATTTCCATGCAGTCGCTTATGATGATGCCCTTGAAGCCCAGTTCCTGCCTGAGCAGGCCCGTGAGTATCCTTCGGGACATTGTGGCGGGCAGCTTTTCCGGTTCAAGGGCCGGGAACAGGACGTGGCTGGTCATGATCGCCGGGATGCCCGACTCAATCGCACGTTTGAAAGGCAGCAGCTCGCACTCATCGAGCTGCTCGCGGCTCTTGTCGACTTTCGGCAAACCGATGTGCGAATCTGTCTCGGTGTCGCCATGTCCGGGGAAGTGCTTGCCGCAGGCCATTATTCCGCCGTCAAGCAGACCGCGCATGAAGCCAAGCGCACGCTCGGCGGCTTCCTCCGGCACATCGCCGAAGCTGCGCACCCCTATTACGGGGTTCAGTGGGTTCGAGTTCACGTCCAGCACCGGGGCGAGGTCGAAGTTAACTCCCGCAGCCCTGAGCTGAGCAGCGGTTATCCTCGCCGCCCTGTAAGGCGCGTCGCCGCCTGCCGCAGCGAGGGCCATGCCTCCGGGCGTCGCCGCCATGTCGGGAGAGAAACGGGACACGACTCCTCCCTCCTGGTCAATGGCTATGAGCGGCTCTATGCCCGTCTCCTTGACGATCAGCCTTCTGAGCGAGCTGCACAGGCTTTGCAGCTGCTGCGCACTCTCTATATTTCGTTTGAACAGGATGACGTTTCCGACCTTGCATTCATGAATCAGAGCTTTGAAATCCGGATCGATCTCTGTACCCGGGAAGCCCGCCATCAGTCTCTGACCTGCGGCTATCTTGACATTCAACGCACTCACTCCTTCTCAAGCGCTCCGGCTACCATGCCGCCGTTCTCAACGAGTCTCTTTGCCGCTTCGTCCGCCGTCAGGCCCTTCACGAGCATGACGATGGCTGTCTTGGCGGAAAAACCGCATTGTTCGAGCGCCGTCGCCGCCTCGTCCTCGGTGACGTTGGCGGCAGTGGCCACGATGTTCACTGCGCGTCTGACGAGTTTTTCGTTTGTGGGCTTTACGTCCACCATAAGGTTGCCGTATACTTTACCCAGACGCACCATTGCTCCAGTCGAGAGCATATTCAGCACCATCTTCTGTGCCGTGCCGGACTTCATCCTTGTCGAGCCGGTGATGACTTCCGGGCCGGGTTCTACGCCTATGCCAATGTCCGCAGTCTCGTTCATCTCGGAGTTTTTGTTGCAGGTCACGGCAACGGTGACGCAGCCCAGCTCCTTGGCATAGGCCATGGCGCCGAGCACATATGGCGTCCTGCCGCTCGCGGCGATGCCTACAAGGATGTCCTTCCTGCAAAGCCTTATCGCGGCCATATCCTCACGTCCGCCCTCGAAGCTGTCTTCCGCTCCCTCAACGGCCTTGAACAGCGCGGGCTCGCCACCGGCAATGACGCCTTTAACCAGTTCGGGGTCGGTGGAGTAAGTCGGGGGGCACTCCACTGCGTCGAGAATGCCAAGCCTGCCGGAAGTGCCGCAGCCGCAATAAATGAGCCTGCCTCCGTTTTTGATAGCCGCGTATATGGCGTCCACAGCCTTGGCTATGCTCGGAAGCTCTCGTTCTACGGCGTATGCGACTTTTTTGTCCTCTTCGTTTATCAGCCGAACCATCTCAAGGGTCGGCAGCCGGTCGATGCCTGCGGAGTTCGGATTTCTCTGTTCTGTGGGCAGCTGGTCGAGCCGTACCATAGCAATACTCGCTTTCCTAATAATTCTCCGTCAGCGCCTCGTGTACGGAGCGCCTGAAGGAGTTCATGTCTGCGGTTGGTTTGTGGTCATAGAAGAGCCTGTTCGTCAGCAGTGCAAGTCCGATGTTTCTATCCCGATCCAGCCAGAGGCTGGTGCCGGTGAAACCCGTGTGCCCGCATCCCGTCGGGAAGGCTCCGCCGGTGTGGAAGGTGAGGCAGCGCCCCTCACAGCCGGCTTGCGGCGTCACGCCGCCCAGATAGAAGGGGTCGTCAGTCGACAGATAGAACCTGCCTAGGGCAGCAACATTGTCGACCGTGCCGAACAGACCCGCGTGCCCGCTGACATCGTGCCAGTAGTAGTGTGCGTTGCCGTCGTTCGGCTCTCCGATAACGTCCGTGAAGTGCGGTCTGAAGCCGGAAAAGCCCATGTCAAGCTCCCGGCACATATCCTCCTCAACCGCATTGTCCCGGCACGAGGGCACGAGCTCCAGAGCCTTGTCGGGCCGGTAGACAGCTCCGAAGCCGAGCGGGTCGGCCGCGTCCTCCAGGTGCTTTCCCGTCACTCGGCTGAGGATGAGGCCAAGGAGCATATATCCAAGGTCGCTGTACACCATACCAGATCCCCTGCCTCGCTCCGCGAGCAGCGCCCTGAGCGCCTCGAAGAACGGTCTTCCGTCGGCGTAGAAAGGATACCAGGCCGGAAGCCCGGAGGTGTGCGTCAGCAGCGAGAACACGCTGATATCCAGGAGGTAGTCCTGGCCGAGTATCTCACCGGCGCTCGAATCAGGCGAGAGCCTGCCTTCCCTGAACAGCGTCAGGATGGCCGTTGAGGTGAAGGTCTTGGTAAGCGAAGCCAGATCGAAGTACCGGCCTCCAGGGCCCTCCGTGGCTCCCCTGGCCCTCACGCCGCTCATGTCAAATACCGCCCATTCGGCGTAAGGGAAGATACCGTCTTCAACACCCTGCCTTATGAGCTTTTCGGCGGCAAGCATAAAATTCCCCTTTTCATTTAGACGGAAATAATGTATCATTGAAATTGCTAATTTGGGAATATTATATCACGCCTTGATTTCCAGCGCAACTGTGCATTATGCAACGATTAGCGCCGGATTTTTGGACATTACAGCGAGAGGTGGCTTTGTTATGTTCAGAATGGTGGCAGGCAAGCCTGTCCGCAGGATCGTCGGGCTTATGTCGGGAACCTCGGTGGACGGAATTGACGCCGCGCTTGTAGAGCTGCGCGGGAGCCGGGACGCTCCTGAGGTGAAGCTGCTGGCCTTTGAGAACAAACCGTTTCCGGATATTGTGAGGCGCGGAATATTCGAGCTTTTTGAGCCGGGCAACGCCACGGTGGACAAGCTCGGACGTATGTCGTACATCCTGGGAAAACTCTACGCCGGAGCGGTGCTCTCGGTCATAAGAAGCGCGGGCCTTTCCGTCTCCGAGGTGGACGCCGTGGCCTCGCACGGGCAGACCATCTGGCACGCGCCGGACGAAGTCATGTTCTGCGGGCTGCCGGCCCGCTGCACGGTGCAGATAGGAGAGGGCGCGGTAATAGCGCAGGACACGGGGCTTATTACCGTCTCGGATTTCCGGGTCGCCGACCTCGCGGCTGGCGGCCAGGGCGCACCGCTCGTGCCCTTCACGGAGTACATATTATATAGAAGCGCGGACAGGACGCGGCTTTTGCAGAACATCGGCGGCATAGGCAACATGACCGTGCTGCCTGCGGGTTGTGCGCCGGAGGAAGTCTTCGCCTTCGACACCGGGCCTGGGAATATGCTGATCGACGCGGTCATTTCAGCGGCGACGGGAGGACGGGAGCGATTCGACCGTGGCGGTGCGATGGCCTCGCGTGGCGTCGTCAACGATGCGCTGCTGGAAAAGCTCAAGGCCGAGCCGTACTATGCCCTTCCGCTGCCCAAGTCCACAGGGAGGGAGCTCTTCGGAGAGCAGTATTTGGAGCCCTTCCTGAGCTCCGGCCTGACCTGGGAAGACCTCGCCGCGACGATGACGGAGCTGACCGCCTGGTCGATCGCGGACGCCTACGAGCGCTACGTCCTGCCGCGTTACAGGGCCTCCGAACTGCTGGTCGGCGGCGGCGGCAGCTATAATGAAAACCTCCTGAGCCGCCTCCGGGCGCATTTCGCGCCTCTTGGTGTGGAGGTCAAAACTCAGGAGGATATGGGTTTCAGCAGCGACGCGAAGGAGGCCGTGGCCTTTGCCATACTGGCCGACCACTGCCTTGCGGGCCTGCCTAACAGCCTGCCGTCCGTCACCGGGGCGAAAAACGCCGCCGTCATGGGCAAGATATCCCTGCCGCCGC
>CABVBV010000041.1 GCA_902496595.1 uncultured Eubacteriales bacterium
CACCCGGCCTGCCGTCTATGAAGATGACCTTGCAGAGCACCAGCGTCAGGATGAAGAGCGCCGCCATGGAGATGCGGTTCACCCAGCCGAGGTTCGTGATGCCTATGAGTATCCACACGACGATGAGCACGCCGATGACGAGGCACCAGACCCATGCTCCGGTGTCGAAGATGCCGTTCGTCGCCAGGGCGCCGTCGTAGATCATGATGGCCGTCCAGCCCACGAGCTGCAGGACGTTCAAAAAGGCGAAGAGCAGCCCGCCCTTCTGCCCGAAGGACATCTTGACCGTCTCCATGGCGCTCAGGCCCGTCCTGCCGCCTATGAGCCCCGCGAAGAAGAACAGTGCGCAGCCTATGACGTGGCCGACGACTATTGCGAGGATGCCCTTGCCCATGCCGAGGGGCGCAAAATATGTGCCGGTGAGTATCTCGGCGATGGACACGCCCGCGCCGAACCAGATAAGGCCGTTCTGGAAGGTGGAGGTCTTTTTCATATCCGCGCCTCCATCCTGTACTCCGGCTTAATGTCGAAGGCGTGATCCATGGGCCCCGAGCCGCGCCCGAGGTCGAGCATGGCCGCGAGCGCACCGGAGAGGTAGGTCTTGGCGCGTTCAACGGAGTCCTCGAGGCAGAAGCCCTTCGCCAGGTTCGCGGCGATGGCGCTCGAGAGCGTGCAGCCCGTGCCGTGGGTGTTCGGGTTGTCTATCCTCCTGCCAATGAACCAGCGCGTCGTGCCGTCCGGATGGCAGAGCAGGTCGTTTGCGTCGTTCGTGTTGTGCCCGCCCTTGCAGAGCACGGCGCAGCCGTAGGCTGAGCTTATCTTCTTCGCCGCCGCTTCCATGCCCGCGGCGTCTTTTATCTCCATATCCGAGAGTATCTCCGCCTCCGGTATGTTCGGCGTGACGACCTCGGCGAGGGGCAAGAGCTCGCGCTTTAAGGTCTCGATGGCGTCGTCCCTCAGGAGCTTTGCCCCGCTCGTCGCCACCATGACCGGGTCGACGACTATGTGCTTTGCCGCGTATTCCCGGAGCCTCTTTCCAATGAGCCCGATGAGGCCCGCCGAGGAGACCATGCCGATCTTCACCGCGTCGGGCCGGATATCCGTGAACACGGCGTCGAGCTGCTCGGCCAGAAATTCTGGCGTGGCCTCCATGATGTCCGTGACGCCGGTAGTGTTCTGGGCGGTCAGGGCCGTTATGGCGCTCATGGCGAATACGCCGTTCAGCGTCATGGTCTTGATGTCCGCCTGGATACCGGCGCCTCCGCTGGAATCGCTCCCAGCGATCGTCAATGCTGTTCTCATAATCATTTCTCCTTTCTCAGCATTGCGTTTTATATAGCGGCATAAGGTGGTGCCCCCAATATACCGCTGCCACAGTGCCTGTGCGCTATGCGCACAGACGCTGGTGCTTACTGAATTGTCATTTGCGCCGCCTGAAGCCTGTGACCGTCAGCACGGCGGCGGCGAGCGCGAGCAGGGCCATGACCGTCACCATGATGTTCCCGCCGATCGCCGCCGGGCTCAGCCAGTCGCCGAGGTCGGCGTTGTACGGGTTCAGCGGGTCGTACGGCAGGCTGGACGCCCAGCCGTTGACTTTCAATATGGCGTCCACGCCCCAGGGCGCGAGCCAGATATACGCGGCGCTCACGGCGCAGGCCGCCGCGGCGCGATGCCGTCGCGAAACCGGCAGGTATCGCAGGCAGCCGAGCATCAGCCAGGGCCAGAGCAGGCCCAGCAGCATGAGCGGGTAGCTCTCGCTCCAGAGGTAGTCCGTGCCCCCGGTAGGTATTGCCGCCGCGAGCAGCACGGCGGCAAAGCCGCACATGGCCCACACGCCGCCCATGCGCTCCGGCGCGAGCGCCGGCAGCAGCGTCAAACTCGCCGCCATGAGCAGCGACGCGAGCGCGATGAGCGACCAGCCGAATCCTCCGCCGCCGTCCGCCAGGTCGCAGATGAGGCAGACGAGCGCCGCGCCGCCGTAGAGGATATACTGCGCGAGCTTGTAGTTTTTCGCCATGCGCCGGTAGCGTGCGGCGAGCTTTTCGGCCGAGCGCGCCTCCACGTCCACGCCGGCGGTGAGCAGCTCGTGCTCGCTCACGCCGAGGATGGCGCAGATGTCGCGTATTAGCGTGATGTCCGGGTAGCTCATGCCGCGCTCCCATTTGCTCACGGCGGAGTCCGTCACGAACAGCTTGTCGGCAAATTCACGCTGCGTCATGCCGAGCGCCTTGTGGCGCCGGGTGATGAACTCGCCGAAGGATCTCTTCTCATTGTTTTCCAACATTGTTGGCCTCCCTTCGTTGGCCCGCGGGTCTGAAGGAAGGATAGCGCTCAGCGGCGCGGCTTGTCAACAAATCGGGCCCGAAAAGCGGCTCGACTGTCAGGAAAGTCCGGCGATCGCGCCCTTTACAGCTGCTCCGCCAGTGTGCGCAGTTCATGCGCCGCCGCCTCGATGTCCGGCTGCGCGAAGATGGCCGAGACCACCGCGACGCCCGCGAGGCCCAGGCCTCGGAGTTTGCCGATGTTCTCCTTTGAAATCCCGCCTATGGCGACGACCGGTATCGAGACCGCCTGTGTCACGGCGGCCAGGCCCTCGGGGCCTATGGGCGCTGCCGTCTCCTTCGTGCTCGTGGCGAAGGCCGCGCCGGAGCCTATGTAGTCCGCGCCGGCGGCTTCGGCCCTGCGGGCCTCCTCCGCGTTGTGCGCCGAGACGCCTATTATCTTCCCCGGGCCCAGCCTCTCACGCGCCAGCCCGGCCTCGAGATCCTCCTGGCCGACGTGTACTCCGTCCGCGCCCGAGGCTATGGCCACGTCAACGTTGTCGTTTATGACGCAGGGCACGCCGTGGGAGCGGCAGAGGGCGACTATCTCCTTCGCCTCGGCCAGGAACTCCTCGAAGCCCAGCTCCTTCTCCCGTATCTGCACGAAACCCGCGCCGCCGCGTATGGCGGCCTCCACGTCCCGGCAGAGGTCGTCCGTCCAGGCCCTGTCCGTGACGGCGTAGAGCCTCAGGTCTTCCCTTTTCAAAAAATCCCCTCCAATGAAAAACAGGCTCGCCAAAATAAGGCAAGCCTGCGGCATACGCTGCAATATTTCCCTACGTTGGCATTATCCAAATCAGGTCGGGTCGAGGCGGAAGCCTCCTCTCAGCCCTTCAGAGCTCCCCTATTGACTGCAATTATAATACCCTCCGTCCGCTTTTGCAAGCTAAACCTGAAACTGCTCTCCCGCCAGCTCGATGAACTCCCTCAGCTCGGGCCTTCCGGCGAGGCTCTTGTAGTACACTCCGTAGCTCATGGGCTCCGCGTCCAGTATGCGCAGGTACCTCAGCTCCTGCCCGCCGGACGGGGCCAGCCCCGGCACTATGGCCGCCCCGAAGCCCGCCTGCGCCAGCGCCACCGACGCCTCGCCCGAATCACACAGATACACGTCCAGCGCCGATTTGTCCTCTATCAGCGCATACTGTATGCCCCGCAGCTGCTCCGGGCAGCTCCACGGTTCCCCTGCTATCAGCCTCTCGCCCCGAAGCTCCTCCATGGTCGTCTCCGCCTTCGCCGACAGCGGGTTCGACTCGTGCACGGCCGCGTACACCGGTATCTTCGCCAGCTCGTGATAGCTCACATACTTCCTCAGCCCTCCCTCACGGAAGGCCGCGACTACGTCCAGCTTGTCCTCCATCAGCTCCTGATACAGATGCCGGAAGGGTATGACCCGGAACACCGGGTAGAGCTCCGGGCGGCTCTCCCTCATCCGGCGCAGCACCCCCGGGAACAGCCCTATCTCGTGGTGCGCGTGGCAGCCTATGCGCAGCGGCACCCGGGCGTCCTCAAAGCTCTCCCCGCCGCGCCTCTTCGCCCGCTCCAGCGTTTCCAGCACGCTCCTGGCGTCGTTTATGAAAAACAGCCCGGCCTGCGTCAGCTCGACCGTCCGCGTCGTCCGGTTGAACAGCCTGAAACCCAGCTCGTCCTCCAGCGAGCGTATCTGCTGCGTCACCGCCGGCTGCGTCACGTGCAGCCGCTCCGCCGCCATCGCAAAGTTCAGCGTCTCCGCCACCGTCAGAAAACAGGCCAGCTGAGAGGTATTCATAAGCCGTCACTCCCACAACCAATAAGTTTTACTTATTGATGATAACATATTCTGAATTCACTTTCAAGCGTAACGGGTCTGTCATGTTTCTGTATCTTGAAAGGAGTTTGATGTCAATATATGTTTCAGCTCATGAAATATCTCGGCGAATACAAAAAACGCGCCGTGATGACGCCCGTCTGGGTGATACTTGAGACCGTCTGCGAGCTCTTCCTGACCGTGACCATCGGCCGGTTCATCGACGAGCTCTCGAACTCGGAGACGACGATGGGGCTCATCTACGAATACGGGATCAGGCTCATCATCATCGCCGCCCTCTGCTTCGTATTCGGCGCCATCTGCGGCTGGGAGTCCGTCAAGGCGGCCTCCGGCCTCTCGAAGAACCTGAGAAACGCCATGTTCGACAGGATACAGGATTTCTCCTTCACGAACATCGACCGTTTCTCCACGAACAGCCTCGTGACGAGGATGACCACAGACGTGGCGAACGTGCAGAACGCCTTCATGATGATGCTCCGCATCGCCGCAAAGGCGCCCGTGTCCATCGTCTGCGCCCTGGTCATGGCCTTCATGATAAACTGGAAGATCAGCCTCGTCTACATCATCGTCATACCGATACTGCTAGTCGGCCTGATAGTCATCGCACGGGTGACGCACCCCATCTTCGAGCGCGTCTTCCACACCTACGACCGCCTCAACGGCGTCGTGCGCGAGGATCTGCACGGCATCCGCGTGGTCAAGGGCTTCGTGCGCGAGGACTTCGAGTCGGAGAAGTTCAAGGGCATCTCCGAGGACATCCGCCGCGACTTCACCAAGGCCGAGACGACCATCGCCTTCAACCCCTTCCTCATGCAGTTTTCCATCTACCTCTGCCTCGTGCTCATCTCCTGGTTCTCCGCAAAGGCCATCGTCGGCGTCTCGGGCGGCATCTCGATGACCACCGGCGACCTGCAGAACCTCATAACCTACGCCATGATGATACTCATGTCGCTCATGATGCTCTCCATGATCTACGTCATGACCATGATATCCCGAGAGTGCGTCAGCCGTATCCGCGAGGTGCTCGCCGAGCAGCCCACCATCGAGGCCCCTGATAACGCGGTCAAGGACATCGAAAACGGGCAGATCGACTTCGAGCACGTGGGCTTCAGCTACGCCGACGACCCGGGCAAGCTCTGTCTTTCCGATATCGACCTGCACATCAAGTCCGGAGAGACGATAGGCGTCATAGGCGGCACGGGCTCCGGCAAGTCCTCGCTGGTGCAGCTCATACCGAGGCTCTACGACGCCACGGTGGGCAGCGTGAAGGTCGCGGGCCGCGACGTGCGCGAGTACGACATCGAGGCCCTGCGCGACGCCGTGGCCGTCGTGCTGCAGAAGAACGTGCTCTTTGCGGGCACGATAAAGGAGAACCTGCGCTGGGGCAAGCCCGACGCGACGGACGAGGAGATCGCCGAGGTCTGCCGGCTCGCGCAGGCCGACAGCTTCATCTCCCAGTTCCCGGACGGCTATGACTCGCACATCGAGCAGGGCGGCACGAACGTCTCCGGCGGTCAGAAGCAGAGGCTCTGCATCGCGAGGGCGCTCCTGAAGCGGCCGAAGGTGCTCATCCTCGACGACTCGACCTCGGCCGTCGACACGAAGACCGACGCGCTCATAAGGAAGGCGTTCCGGGAATACATACCCGAGACGACCAAGATAATCATCGCCCAGCGCATCAGCTCCGTGCAGGACGCCGACCGCATCATCGTCATGGACGGCGGCCGGATAGACGCCATAGGTACGCACGAGGAGCTGCTCAAGTCAAACAAGATCTATCAGGAAGTCTATGACTCCCAGCAGAAAGGAGGCGGCGACGATGAGTAAACCGGCAAAGGGCCCCGTCCCGCGGCTCATGGAATACGTGACGCGCAGGCACAAGGCGCAGTTTTCCTTCGTCGTTATCTGCATACTGGCGAGCGCCGTGGCGTCCATGGTCGGCACGCTGTTCATCCAGGTCATAATAGACGACTATATTTTGAAAATGCTCGAGACCGGGGAGGATCTCTTCGCGGGCCTCATCGGGGTGCTGGCGGTGATGGCCTCGGTCTATCTTGTCGGGGCGCTGGCCACGCTGTTCTACAACCGGGTCATCGCCATCGTGGGCCAGAAGGTGCTCAAGGAGATACGCGACGACCTCTTTGTGAGGATGCAGCGCCTGCCCATCAGCTACTTCGATTCCCACAACCACGGCGATATCATGAGCGTCTACACGAACGACATCGACACGCTCAGGCAGTTCATCGCCCAGAGCCTGCCCATGATGATATCCTCCATCGTGACGCTGGTGTTCTCCTTTGCGGTCATGCTGCATTTCAGCCTGCCTCTGGCGCTCATCGTTCTGGTCGTCTCCGTGCTCATGGTGGTGGTCGGCAGGCTGATGGTGAGGTACAGCGGCAAGTACTTCTTCAAGCAGCAGACCTCGATAGGCGACGTGAACGGCTACTCGGAGGAGATCTTCGGCGGGCTCAAGGTCGTGAAGGTCTTCAACCACGAGGACGCCTGCCGCGAGCAGATGCGCAAGCTCAACGAGGAGCTCTACGAGAACTCGCTCAGGGCCAACGGCACGGCGACCGTCATGATGCCCATCATGTCCGCCTTCGGCAACCTCGAGTACCTCATCGTCGCCGTGCTCGGCGGGGCCGGAGCGGGACGCATCTTCGCCCTCATGGACGAGGAGCCGGAGGCCGACGAGGGCTACGTCACCCTCGTTCACGCGAGGGAGGAGGACGGCGAGCTCATAGAGGACGAAAACGGCCCCGTATACGCCTGGAAGCACCCGCATCACGACGGAACCCTGACCTATGCGAGAGTGCAGGGCAACGTCGTCTTCGACCACGTGGATTTCAGCTACGACGGCAAGAAGACCGTGCTGCACGACATCTCGCTCTACGCAAAGCCGGGCCAGAAGATAGCCTTCGTCGGCGCGACCGGCGCGGGCAAGACGACCATCACGAACCTCATAAACCGCTTCTACGACCTCGCGGACGGCAAGATCAGGTACGACGGCATCAACATCACGAAGATCAAAAAGCCCGACCTGCGCCGCTCCATGGGCATAGTCCTCCAGGACGTGAACCTGTTCACGGGCACCATCATGGAGAATATCCGCTACGGAAGGCTGGACGCGACGGACGAGGAGTGCATCGCGGCGGCGAAGCTCTCGGGCGCGGACAGCTTCATCACAAGGCTGCCGGAGGGCTACGACACGGTGATAAACGGCGACAACAACAACCTGTCCCAAGGCCAGTGCCAGCTCATCTCGATAGCCAGGGCCGCCGTCGCCGACCCTCCGGTCATGATACTGGACGAGGCCACGAGCAGCATTGACACCAGAACCGAAGCCAAGGGAGAGAGGCTCGTGGCTGAGACGGTCTTCGAGACGGAGAGGTTGAGGATCGGCGGCTTCAATGAGGAAGACGCGGAGGCGTACTACCGGCTGCTCCGGAGCACCCGGGTCAACTGCTTTGCAGCCGAGAGGAAGAAGAGCTTGGAGCAGGTGAAAAACGAGCTGCGGGACGCGGCGCTCCTGAACGACGGCTCCCTGCTGGCCGTGAGCCTGAAGGAGACATCCGAGCTCATCGGCGTTCTCTTCGGGCTCTGGGAGGGCGACACCTTCAGCGCGTGCTGGATCTTCGACCCCGAGCACCAGGGCCGGGGCTACGCCTTCGAGGCCGCCCGCGCCTTTTTCAGCTTTCTCTTCGGCCCCATGCGCGCCCGGCGCATATACGCCTATGTCGAGGACTACAACAGCGCCTCAAGGCGCCTGTGCGAAAAGCTCGGTATGCGCCTCGAGGGCGAGTTCAAGGAGTTCGTCTCCTTCGTGAACGCCCCCGACGGCTCGCCCGTCTATGAGAACACCCTGCAATACGCCATATTGGAAAAAGAGTGGCCGGCCTGAGCCCGAGCCGCCGGCGGCAGACGCTGAAAATATTCTGAAACGGAGGTCTCCTATGATGGGAAACATCAGGCTCAGGAACGAGAGGGAGAGCGACTGGAATGCTGTGGAGGACATCACGAGACGGGCGTTCTATAATATCTATATGCCGGGCTGCATCGAGCACTATCTCGTCCGCGTCATGCGCGGGCACGAGGACTTCATCCCTGAGCTGGACTTCGTGCTGGAACGTGACGGGGAGGTCATAGGCAACATCATGTATACGAGGTCATGGCTGACGGACGAGACGGGGCTCAGGAAGGAGATATTGACCTTCGGGCCCGTGTGCATACTGCCTGAGTATCAGCGCCAGGGCTACGGCAAGCTGCTCATGGAGCACTCGTTCGAGCGGGCGGAGCGGCTGGGCTACGAGGCCGTCGTGATCTTCGGCAGCCCGGCGAACTACGTGAGCCGGGGCTTTCGGAGCTGCCTGAAGTACAACGTCGGCACGGCGGAGGGCCGTTATCCTGCGGCGATGCTGGTGAAAGAGCTGGTGCCGGGCGCACTCGGTGGCCACAGCTGGGTGTATGAAGACAGCCCGGTCATGTCGGTGAACGAGGAAGAGGCGAGGCTATATGACGCCACGCTCGAGCCGATGGAGCGAGCGTGGCGCCCGAGCCAGGAGGAGTTTTACATAATGAGCCGCGCATACCTTGAGCCCTGAACCCCGTGCGCCCATCTTGAGCCCGACAGGCGGATGTAATATGATAAGGCCGCCGGAAATCAAAGACGCCGCAAGCAATATGCAGCTTGCGGCGTCTGATTTTCCCGCTTGCATTTTCTGCGGCGACGAGGTATACTGTCCACAAGTTAGTCTTAACTAACTTAAATCCAGGTTTCCGGAGGCTGACATGGGTATTGTGAGAAAACTCTTGAACAACACACGCAGGCCTGAGGGCCTGCTGGGCAGGTGGATGGTCGGCGGCATGAACCGCGCCCACGCGGCTGTCGCGGACTGGGGCATGGGATATCTGCCCGGGTCGGCGCCTGCCGAGATCGCCGAGCTGGGCTGCGGCGGTGGGCGGAACGCCGCCGCGCTGCTGCGGAGATACCCCGCCGCCAGGGTCACGGCCCTGGACTATTCGGAGGTATCCGTGGAAAAGGCGGAACGGGTCAACAGGCAGGAAATACACCGGGGCCGCTGCCGGGTCGTGCATGGGGACGTGTCGCGCCTGCCCTTCGGGGACGGCAGCTTTGAGCTCGTGACCGCATTTGAGACGGTGTACTTCTGGCCCGGGCCTGTCGAAAGTTTCAGGGAAGTGTACCGGGTGCTGCGGCCGGGAGGGGCTTTCCTCATCGTGAACGAGTCGGACGGGCTTGGGCCGAACGACGAGAAGTGGCTCTCGGCCATAGACGGGCTGCGCATCTACAAAAGCGGGCAGCTCGCCGCCTTTCTCGGCGAAGCCGGCTTCACCGGGCTCACAGTGCGCCGCAATGGGAAAAAGCACTGGCTCTGCGTCCTGGCCTTCCGGGAGGCGTGAGAAGCGCAGGAAAAAGGAGTGATACGATGGACAAGGAGAGGATAAGGCAGACTGATATCCGCCTGGGCACCCACGGTGAGGACTACGGCAGCTGGATGTCGAACCCGGTGTTCTATATACTTGGGGCGCTTCTGGCCCTGGCGGCCCTGCTCGCGTTGCTGGCCTTCGTCGTGTTCCGGCAGGCCGTGCTCGGGGCGGTCTTTACCGCGGTCTCGGCCCTGCTGCTGGCGCTGCTCTGCTGGATAACCTGGATACGATGGCAGTTCGCCTTCGGAGGAGGCGGCATGATGGAGCGCGCCCACCAGGCCGTGCTCGAGCATTTGGACTACGACGGAAGGGGCCGGCTGCTGGAGGTCGGCTGCGGCTCCGGCGCTCTGTCGATCCGGGCCGCACTGACCTGGCCGGAGGCTGAGGTAACAGGCGTAGACTACTGGGCCGCCGTCTACAATTACAGCCAGGCCCTCTGCGAGAAGAATGCTGAAAGCGAAGGCGTGGGCAGCCGCTGCAAATTCCTGCACGGGGATGCGAGCAGGCTTGAGTTCCCCGATGGGAGCTTTGACGCCGTGGTGAGCAACTATGTGTATCACAATATCGTAGGCGCGGACAGATGCGCACTGCTGCTTGAGACCCTGCGTGTGCTGAAAAAGGGCGGAGTGTTTGCGCTCAATGACGACATGAAGCCGAGGCTGTACGGGGACATGGAAGCCTTTGCCCAGGAGCTGAGGAACCAGGGCTACGAGGAGGTGCGGCTCATAGACACCGCCAGCGAGGCCTTCGGCTCCCGCCGCAGCGCCGCGAAGCTGATGCTGGGCGGCTCCCGAATGCTGGTGGGACGGAAGTGAGCCGGGGCCGATCCTGACTTTTTGAGCTCTACATCGCGGTGCGCATTGAAAAATGCCCCGACACATTGACAATAGCGGCGAAGATGCTTAAAATCAGCTGTGATATGAAAAGAGGTGAGCGCGATGTTGTTCGGGAAATTCTGCATTGATCTCGGCTCCACACAAGTTTATACCACGAAACATTGTGCGGAGCCTTTTCGGATGGTCGATTTGTAAACCGGCAGGCCAGGGCAGAGCATAGCTGCCTTTGGTTTTTGTACCCTTTTGCAAATTGACACGAGAAATACTGTCGAGGCCGCAGACAATGTTTTGTCTGCGGCCTCTTGCTATGTTTATTAGTAAGCAGACAGAGGGCGTACTGGCTTGTGCGCCCTCTGTTTTTGAAGGGAAGGTTTTTTATGACAAAAGGGCAAGATTTCTTGAGCGGGAGCGTGCCCGGAAAACTGATAGCTTTTGCCCTCCCGCTGCTTTTCGCAAACATCCTGCAATCGTTATACAATGTGGTGGATATGCTGGTGGTAGGGCGGTTCGTCGGCGAGACAGGCCTGGCTGCCATCAGCAACGCCTCCAAGCTTTGTTATATCCTAAACTCCATCTGCATTGGAATTACGATGGGCGGAGCGGTGCTGATCGCTCAATACAAAGGCGCGAACGATAAAAAAGGCCAGGCGGAGACTTTTCAAATGCTGTCCTTGCTCTCCCTGGCTGCATCTATCCTTTTGACTGTCATAAGCTCAGCCATTTACAGGCCCGTTTTTCGTGCGTTGGAAGTTCCGGCGGACGCATTTGGGGATGCTTGTGATTATATGAGGATCATCTGCTTTGGGACTGTATTTGTCTTCGGATACAACGCCGTTTGTTCTGTCCTCAAGGGGCTGGGAGATTCCGAGTCCCCGCTCTGCTTTGTGGGCATTGCAGCTGTCATCAACGTCGGTTTGGACGTCGTTTTGGTGGGGCCTCTGGGGCTGGGTACAAAAGGGGCGGCCTGCGCGACGGTCACAGCGCAGGGGATTTCTTTTCTGTTCTCGCTATTTTATCTGAAACGGCACCATGTGTTTTTAAGCGCTGCGGAGTCCAGGAAGCTCACAGCCCGATGGGATAAGATGGCCGCCATTTTAAAGATCGGGCTGCCTGCGGCGACCCAGATGGTCGTGGTCAACACGGCCTATTTGCTTGTAACCGGGATGCTCAACCGATTTGGGACGTCCGCATCTGCCGCAGCCGGAGTCGGCCTGCAGATCAACACCTTTGCCGGTATGCCCTGCTGGGCTGTCGGCCAGGCGGTCACGGCCATGGTTGGCCAGTGTATGGGCGCGGGGCAAACAGAACGTGCCGGGAAAGTGGCGAGAACCGGCCTGCTGGTGAATACGGCTGCCACGCTCGTTGTCGTGCTCTGCGTACAGGTTTTTGCCGAGCAGCTGATCTTGCTCTTCGGTGGTGACAGCCTGGAAGTCGTAGCCTGCGGAGTATATTATCTGAGGGTCTGCTGTGGTGTCAACAGTTTCATCTACGCGGCTATGTATACCCTGGATTCCTTTGCCATGGGCGTTGGGGCAGCAAATATCGCCATGCTGAATGCGCTGCTGGATGCGGTTGTGCTCCGTTTGCCAGCAAGCTGGGTCTTGGCCTTTACGCTGGGCATGGGATATTCAGGCATCTGTTTTGGGCAGGCGCTCTCGCCGCTCCTGCCGGCGGTTGCAGGTTTTATCTATTATAAGAGTGGGAAATGGAAATACAGGCGCACCATTGAAAAGGGCCTGAAGTAACAGCAAAAAAGACCGCCGTGGCAAAAAACCACAGCGGTCTTTTTTGGCACCCCCGGCGCGACTCGAACGCACTACATCCCGCTTAGGAGTACGGCGTACCATTTCGTAAATTGTTCATATCATATCTTCCCGTGTTGTTTCTTCGCAAATTGTGCTGCCTGGAGGTAGGTCAATTTGCACAAAATCCCCTGAAATATGCTGCCTTACAACGGCTTTTCAAATGTCGTATTAGCAAGGTATTAGCAGGAACCCCTTGTGACAGAGGGCTTCCAGGGGCCATTTCAAAATGCTATTAGCAGGGAGGATCATTTTATGAGTACCAACGAAAAAGGAACGCCCCAAAGCAGAACATACACCGTGAATGACATCGCCGCCATTCTCGGTATCGGCCGCGCTACGGCCTATAAGCTCGCCAACTCCGGAGCGTTCAAGACGATCCGAATCGGCAACATGATCCGCATCTCTAGGAAGTCATTTGAGGACTGGCTGAAGATGGAAGAATCAGAAAGTAAACAATAAGATTATAGCCCGGCTCCTCTACAATGCACAGAGGTTTCCAGGCTATTTCTATGCCTATGTGTTTTTGCAGATATTGGGCTCACATCAAAAATCAAACTGCATTTGATTAACAAGGCAGGAATGCATTTTACGTTCTGTTATTTTATCATCTGGTCCAACTTCTCCTACTAAAAGCGGAGATTCCGGATTATGCTTACCGGTATTTGTAGAAACTGTTTTTGCGCTATAGTTAGCATAACAATATCGGCAACCATTCCGACAAGTGTTATAAGCACCTATATCAAGACTTTCGATACAACCACATTCAAGACGTTGGTTTTTATCTTTTCCAACCTTCAGTGGACAATTTAAAAGAGCAGCAAACAACCGATCATCTATACACCGCGCATGATCAATTCCATATTTTTGTAGATCAATACCTTCGGCGCATGTATCCATCTTAAGCCCGTAACTTTTTGCAATTTCCACAAGGCTTTTGGCAAGTAGCTCTTGCATTTCTTGAGTAAACTTTTCGACAGAAAGTCCAGCAATGTTTTTTTCTGTATTCCTGTAGAAGTCCAGAAAACTGATAGTGCACTTTTTAGTGTATGGTGAGAGACGTTTTGCTAACGCTTCAAAATAACGAATATGATACTCAAAAGTATATGTTTCGTTCAAAAATATGGGATCATAGCGCCAAATCACCTTTTCCGGGCCAATTATATCAGATAACTTTTGAAAAGCGGGTATGATAACATTATTTTTGGATGGTATTGACGCCTCTACATCTTGGCCGTAGGCATTTAAGGTGAACTGAAAATAATATGTGTAATCTTTCAAACGATCAAGTTTAGCCATCATTGGCGTGGGATTCTTGGTCCAAAAAACAATTCCATCTACAACATCAGGATGTAAACTTATTTTACTAATCTGATGCGCATTCATTGGATTTCTTACCAGTGCATACCCTTCTTTAATTCGATTGAAAAACCATTCAGAATAATATGTTGGTATATCTGTCCTCCTACTAGCGCTTATTATCATTTTTTCACCTTCTTTATTATCAACTGGGCACTTGCACATGATGTATATGGTTCATAAGAGTCCAAATAGGAGGGATTTTTCAATACAAGATCATTTTGATCGTATTCATCCCCATAATTATAATGTGTAGCTCTGTTGCTGTTGTTAAAATGATATTTTCTGAATTCGGTTTGAGCAATTTGAGCCAATAACTCGTCAAAATGTTCACGTCCACCTCCCTTTTCTGTGGTAAGATTAATGTCATTTAAGATTATATATGTGTTTTCGCTCATATCAACATTAATAAATTGAGCAATTTTCGAAATAAAACTCCTGAGCTTTTCCGATTCGCAATGTTTTTCCATATCGGAAAATACATATTGGAAAATAATAAGATCAGGAACCCACTTGACCTCAACAATGGTATCTATAAGTTCAGTAACATCTTGGTAAAAGAAGTGCGCATGATATTTTGATGGATTATATTTTTTGATTTGCTTGTGTATTTCTTTCCACACCTTTTGGGCCAAATCAATACCTCGATATTCAATAGTCTCAAATTTGAATATCCCTTTTTCATTCAAATAGTCCAAAGCAAATAAGTCTGTACATGGTCCGCAACCAACGGACATAACTCTCAAATGCTTTTTATCCCTTAAATCCTTAACCTGACCAAGCGCATAGACTAACTCCGACATGTATTTGTAAGAGTATTTGCATATATAAAAATTGGCCATATTGGGGCAGTCATACTTTCTAGGCGCAGGAGCCGCTGTAGGCGTATGGATATAATGAAGGCATCTATCACAACGACCAGGGCAGTGTTCTTTATAAGTACAGTCCGGACATTTTCCTTTGCTCTGATATTGTTTGTGGCAGTAGCGTGTAATTTCATTGATTAACATATGTTATCAACCCCTTACGCTTTGGCGAAAAATACTGATTTATAATTTGAATTCATTGTACCATCGTTTCCAATGAACAGCAATACATCTTTGTTTGTTGCGCTATAGAGTTAACCTATGGCGCTTTTTCATGCTCAAAACTGCCCCGAAAGGAGTCGAAAATCCCATGTTTTTTATCCACAATCAGCCGAAAGACCTCCGCCCATAGGTTTTCCCCTCCGGGGTATCCAAGCGGCATAGAGGCCATCTTTTCCTCGAAAATCAACACTTTTCCAGACCGCCGAAAGGAGGTGATACAATGGCGGTATTTCGCATTGAGAAAACCCGCGACTACACG
>CABVBV010000042.1 GCA_902496595.1 uncultured Eubacteriales bacterium
AAGAAATCTTTATCTCATGGGAGTGAACGTCCTAAATGGACACAGGCAGTCGATTGTCCATATTGGCAATCATCGTCCTTCTCGGCTTCGCCATGTATTTCGCGATCGCCGAGACGGCTTTTGCAACGGTTTCAAGGATAAGACTAAAAACCAGACTTGACAAGGGTGACCACAGGGCGAAGAAGGCGCTGTTAGTCTTGGATAACTTCGACAAGGCTATAACCACCGTCCTCATTGGCACCAACATCGTACACATAACCGTCGCGGCCATCGTGACGGTGCTCGTGACGCGCAAATGGGGAATTTCGGCGGTCACTGCGGGCACCTTAGTCACGACGGCCGTGGTGTTTTTCGTCGGAGAGATGCTGCCGAAGTCGATAGCGAAGAAATACAGCGAGCGGTTCTGCCTGCAGACGGCGGCCTCGCTGAGCTTTTTCATGCTCATCTTCACGCCGATATCGGCGGCGCTGACGGCGATCGGGCACGCGGCCTCGAGTCTCACGAAGGGCGACCCCGAGGTCTCGGTGACGGAGGATGAGCTCTACGACATCATAGAGGACATGACGGACGAGGGCACGCTGGACTCGGAGCGGGGCGAGCTCATGAGCTCGGCGCTGCAATTCGCGGAGCTCACGGTGGAGACGGTGCTGACGGCGCGGGTCGACGTGGCGGCGATCAATTCGGAGTGGGACAGCGAGAGGGTGCTGGCCTTCATAAAGGAGCAGAGGCACTCCAGACTGCCGGTGTACGAGGGCAGCATAGACAATATCATCGGCGTGCTGCAGATAAGGAAGTACATAAGGGCCTATTTGAAGGAGGGCGCGTCGGTCAGCCTGAGAGAGCTGCTGGACGAGGCCTATTTCGTGCCGCGGAGCATGAAGATAGACGAGCTGCTCTCGGTCATGAGCCAGAAGAAGCTGAATATGGCGGTCGTGACGGACAGCTACGGCGGCACCCTGGGCATAGTGACGGTGGAGGACATACTCGAGGAGCTGGTCGGCGAGATCTGGGACGAGGACGACGTGGTGGAGGAGAGCTTCGTGCCCCTGGGCGGCGGCAGATTCGAGGTCGACGCGTCCCTGACCGTGGGCGAGGTCTTCGATCGCATGGACTTCGAGCCGGAGCACGAGGACGAGACGATAGAGTATAAGCTCATGGGCGAGTGGGCCTACGAGCAGTTCGACAGGATACCGTCGGAGAGGGAGAGCTTCGAGTACGAGGGCCTTCTGGTGACGGTGTCGGAGATGCACCAGAACCGGATAGTCAAGCTCGTCTGCCGGGTGCTGCCCGAGCCCGAGGAAGGGGGCGAGGCGAAATGAGCGCATACATAGCCGCATACATAGTGCTCATCTGTTTCTCGGCCTTTTTCTCCTCCTCGGAGATGTGCTTTTCCTCTGCGAACCGGCTGAGGCTGGAGAACGCCGCCGAAAACGGCTCCAGGGGCGCAAAAGTCGCGCTCAAGGTCATGGACAGGTTCGACGACTCGCTCTCGGCCATACTCATAGGCAACAACCTCGTGAATATCGCCACCTCGTCCATCGCCTCGGTAATGGTCATCCTGCTCTTCGGCGAGCGCTGGACTTGGCTCTCGACGGTGATAACGACGATACTGGTAATGATCTTCGGCGAGACCATGCCCAAGATCGTGGCTAAGAAGAACGCCAACCGGCTCGCTCCGGTGTTCGCCTGGCCCATCAGGGCGCTGACCATAATACTGCTGCCGGTGATCTTCATCGTAGTCAGCCTGGTGCGGCTCATAACCTGGCCCTTCAAGGGTGAAGAGCGGCATGAGGACGACGAGGCCGCGGTGGAGGAGCTGCAATCGATAATCGAGACGGCCGAGGACGAGGACGTGCTCGACGAGAACCGCTCCGAGCTGCTCCAGGCCGCGCTGGACTTCTCCGAGGTGAGCGCGAGCGAGGCAATGACGGCGCGGGTGGACGTCGAGGCCATAGACATCGACGACGACTGGGAGGAGATACTTGAAGTCATCGAGAACTCGACGCACTCCAGACTGCCGGTGTACGAGGACAGCATCGACAACGTCATCGGCTTTTTGTACCTCAACCACTTCCTGAAGGCCCTGACGGAGAACGAGCGGCCGGACATCCGCAGCCTGCTGATGGAGCCGCTGTACGTGTACAAGACGATAAAGCTGCCGCAGGTGCTCTCGGAGCTGCGGCACGCGAAGAAGCACCTCGCCGTCGTCACGGACGAATACGGCGGGACGCTGGGCGTCATCTCGATGGAGGACGTGCTCGAGGAGATCGTCGGCGACATCTGGGACGAGACGGACGAGGTCGAGGACGAAGTCGTGGAGAAGGCCGAGGGCGAGTACGAGCTCGACGGGGACATGACGATACCGGATTTCCTGGAGCTCATAGGCCGCTCGGAGGAGAGCTTCGAGTGCGAGTCGGACACAGTGGGCGGCTGGACGCTGGAGAGTTTCGGAGGATTCCCGAAGGAGGGCGACAGCTTCGAGTTCGAGGATCTCAAAGTAACCGTGCTGGCCATGGACGGACTGAGGGTAGACAGGGTCTTGGTGAAGAGGAGCCCTGAAACGGCCGAGAAGACGGAAGAATAAAAAATGTGCTTACAAAAGGCCCGGCGGCGTCCCCTTCGGACGCCGCCGGGCAGGTTTTATTTTTGGACGGCTCATTGGTAGCCGTGGGTTCGGATATAGTCGAGCACCATTTGGTGGGCTTTGGCGTTCAGGTGATATCCGTCGCCAAGATGCAGATCTTCCGGCAGGCTGCCGTCCTCACCGGCCACGGCGGAGGCCAGATCTATGAACCGCAGGCCCTCCTCACAGGCGATGTCGTATATCCAGCCGCTGGCTTCAGAGAGCTTTTCGTTGTTAATGTCACGCTGATATGGATAGCTGTCCGCGACGGGAAAGAGCGAGCTGCACATTATCCCGGTCTCCGGGCAGGCCTCCTTCAGCGCCCGCACCAGAGCTGTGTACTCGCTTTTGAAATACTCCTCGTCCATGAACGACACTCCGTTTTCGCCGAGGTTCACGATCAGGTATTCCGGCGTTTTCAGAGCCATGGCCTCGGTCACGGGCATTTCAGTCCAAGTGTCGGGATAGACTATCTGGTCGATACTCCAGCGGTTAAGGGTCAGGGTGCCGCTCATGGGCGTCCAGACCTGGGTCGTACCGTAGCCGCCCGGGAGCAGCTCCTGGAGCCTCAGCCCGTTGGTGTTGCTGTCCCCGTAGAAGATTATGGAGTCCTGGTACTCCTGGCCCATATCCTCGGTCTGGCCCAGCAGCGTGGGCGGCTCAGTCGGTTCTGGCGTCGGCTCAGGGCTTGGGCTGGGACTCGGAGCGGGTCCGCCTCGGCCGGGCCGGGCTGAGCCGCGCAGGAGCTCAATGTCAGCAAGGCGGCCGCCAGGGCCGCGGCGCGATACCGCCTCATTCCAGATTGAGCCGTTTCCCGAGCATATGCGCCGTGGCGAGGTACAGAACGACGCAGTAGGCTCCATTCAGTACGATCCCGCCTATGAGCAGCGCATGGCCCAGTTGGGCGAGGGACTCGAGGTTGAGCACCGACACGAAGCCTCTGAGCCTGTAACCGGTGATCACCGCGAGCAGCATGGTAAGCAGCTGCGAGAGCAGGCCGTGGCCGAGGAAGACCCCGACAGAGGAGAGCAGCCGGTACCTTGCAAAGCTGTGCCCGATGGAGAGCGAGGCATAGAACAGCAGAACGGAGGAGGCCGAGCCGAGAAGCAGCAGAAGCCCCAGCTCGAGCACAACGCTCACAAGCTCAAAGGCGCCTATGCCGTATGCGAGGCTCAGCCTCTCGAACAAGGCCCTGAGCTCGGAGAGCACCTCGGCCCAGACCTCCGCCCTGAAGGCAACGGTGAAAAGGCAGCCGTATATGCACACCCCCGTCACGGCAAACCAGACAACGGCGGAGATGAGTTTTGACCAGATCAGCTTGTGAACGCTCACCGGGAGGCTGTGCATGAGATAGCCCTCCGCACCGAGCAGGTTCCTGTAAAAACGGTAGACCACCACGACAAGAGTCACGACCGCCAGAGCCATGACGCTCAGGAAGAACAAAACAACGAATATCGCCGCGAAGACCGCAGACGTCCTGCCCGTGTAGCCCGATGTCAACAGCCTTATACCCAGCCATGCCGCAAAGCTCATGATGAACAACAGCGCTAAAAGCGGCAGGATATATCTGGCGGTAGATTTGAACTCGTATTTCAGCAGCTTGTTCAGCATCGGAACACCTCCCGGAACAGCCCGTCGATACTAAGCCCGCGCTCGCGCCTGAGCGCCTCGGCCTCCCCGGAGAGCACCAGCCTGCCGTCTCCGAGAAAGACGACGTCGTCCAGCATCTGCTCCACATCCGAGATGATGTGAGTGGAGATGAGCAGGGCCGAGCCCTCGGCCCTGCCGGCCATGATCGTCTCCAGTATATAGTCCCTCGAGGCCGGGTCTACGCCTCCGAAGGGTTCGTCCAGCAGATAGAGCTTCGCCTTGCGGCTCATTGCCAGAACCAACTGCACCTTTTGCCGGAGACCCTTTGAGAGCTGCTTCAGGCTCCGGTTTTCGTCTATGCCAAGGTCTCCAAGCAGCTTCGCCGCCAGAGCGGAGTCGAAATCACGGTAGAAGTCGCCAAAAAAGCCGACGAGGCCCTTGACGCGCATCCAATCCGGAAGCTGGAGCCGTTCCGGCAAATAAGAGACGAGCGCCTTGGACTCCGGCCCCGGCCTCAGTCCGCAGACGCTCACAGAGCCCCTGTCCGGACGGACGAGGCCGTTTATCATTTTTATCAAAGTGGTCTTGCCGCTGCCGTTCGGCCCCAGCAGGCCGAGGACTCGGCCGGGCTCCGCCTTGAACGTCAGCCCCTCCATGGAGAAGCCGTCCCCATAGTTCTTGCTCAGACCTGAGCATTCAAGCACCGCCATACTGGCTCGCCTCCTTTCGGCGCTGCCCGATTCGGTAGCGGCGCCGCCGGTTACACAATAACATCGCCCGGGATATGTGTCAACCCCGCCGGGGCTCAGCCTTCCTGCCCCGAGGCCACCCTGCTCGCTATGTAGCTCTGGACATCGTCAAAGTCTATGCCCAGAGCTACGGAAAACTCTCCGTACAGCAGATTCTCCGCCCGCTTCATGAACCTGGCGTCCACCTGGCCGAACTTGCGCTTCTTGCTCTCGACGTACTGCTTTTTTGCGTAGATGGACATGACGAGCTCGATGAGGTCTGCGCACTCGTGCGAGCCCAGAGCCTGCTGATAGTGGGCTGCGAGCTGGGTGAAATTTCGGTCGTGGTAGGCCTCCGCGTTGATGTTCGGTATGGCGTCGATGAGCTTCTCGGCCTCCTCGCGGCTGATGACGGGGCGCATGAAGACCTTGGTGTCCACGGGAATCCTGATGATGCCGTCCTGGTACAGAGGCTTCAGGACATAGTATTGCCGTTCCTCAGCGGAGCCCCTGAGCTTCTGTGCCTCGATCGCCTCGACCCGGCACACGCCCGTGCCTCCGTATACGATCAAATCGCCGATCTGATACATTTCACGCGCCACCTGTTCAATATTTGCAAAATCCTTGTGTTTTTAATTACATTTTAACATATCAGGAGCTATTATGTAAGTTAAATTTGCGTTCGCGCAAAAAACTTGTTATATTCACCTGAACGTGTTATCATCAGAAAACTGAGGAGGCCGGGACATGATACTGTGTTTTTCCGGCACGGGCAACAGCCTGTATGCCGCGAGGATAATAGCGGCGGTGACGGGCGACGAGCTCGTGTCTTTGAATGACGTGATGAAGCACGGCGGCCCAGCCGTGTTCACATCCGAGCGGCCCTGGGTCGTGGCGGCGCCGACGCACGGCTGGAGGCTGCCAGCGTCCGTGGACGCGCTGCTCAGGCGGGCGAAGCTCAAGGGCTCGGACAGGATGTATTTTTTCATGACCTGCGGCTCCGAGGCCGGGAACGCGGCGAAATATTGCCGGGCGCTCTGCCGGGACATCGGAATGGAGTATATGGGCCTCGGCCATGCCGTAATGCCTGAAAACTACCTTGCCATGTTCCCGACGCCGGACGGGGAGGAGGCGGAGCGGATCATTGAACGAGCCGTGCCGGTCATCGAGGCGGCGGCGGGGACGATAGCTTCGGGGAAACCGCTTGAAGACCCGAAGGCCGGCGCGCTGGACAAGTTCAAGAGCGGGCCCGTGAACCGGGTGTTCAGGGCGGCGTTCATAAAGGACGGGAAGTTCCGGACGCTGGACAGCTGCATAGGCTGCGGGAAATGCGCCCGGCTCTGCCCGGTGAACGACATCACGCTCAGGGACGGAAAACCGCAGTGGCACGGACGCTGCATCCACTGCATGGCCTGCATCGGCGCTTGTCCTGCGGAGGCCATAGAATACGGCAGGGCCTCGGTCGGAAGGCCGAGGTACTATCTAGACAGGTTCTACTCTGAAAGGAAGTCTCAGACTTGAAGAAACACTCCAGACCCATAGGAGGGCTGACGGCGGCGCTCTTGGGCCTCGCCGCCTCGCTGCTGATACTGCTGTTTGTGCTGTGGGCCCAGCCTTCGGCCCTGGGAGCCACGCTCTCCGGTATGTTTGCCCGGCCGCTGCTCCTGCTGCTCAACTGGCTGCCCATTGCCCTGCTCTGCGCGGCGCTCGGCTTCGCCCTTGCAAACCCGATGTACGGCGCTGCCGTCGTGGGGCTCATCACAGGCGTGATGTCGCTCATAAACAGGGTGAAGATCACGATGCGGAGCGAGCCCTTCGTTCCGAGGGACATTGTGCTCGTGAAAGAGGCGGCGGACGCCATGGGCAACTACGATTTGAGCCTGCCCTGGTTCCAGGCTGGCGTGCTCGTCCTGCTCGCAGCCCTGTTCATAGCCGTGGGCATACTCCTGCCGCCCAGAAAGCCTGAGAAGAAACGGGGACTCGTCAGAGCGGCGGCCTGCCTGCTCTGCCTGCTGCTGCTAGTGGGACTTGTGGCCTTCGTATACAGCTCCGACTCGGTGTATGAGTCCTTCGAGACGGAGAAGCCCTACGACAGCTGCGCCGTGGCGGACGAGCTGGGTTTCCCATACTATTTCTGCTACCACTTCTCGACCATGAGCGTAGCGAAGCCTGAGGGCTTCGACGCGGCGGAGGCGGAGAGCTGGGAGCGCGGCTATGAGGCCTCGGAGGACGCGGCGGAGCTGAACGTGGTCTTTGTCATGAACGAGTCGTTCTCGGATATTCTGAACGACGACGTGTTCGTCTTCCCCGAGGGCGAGCACCCGATGTCGGTGTATAACGAGCTGGCTGCGGGCGAGAACGCCTACGCCGGTCACATCGTCATTCCCTACTTCGGCGGTGGCACGGCGGACACGGAGTTCGACGTGGCGACGGGTATGCAGACGAACCTGCTGAACCCGAACTCGCCTTCGCTGACGGCCTTCAGATGTGTTGAGCGGCCGCTCGACAGCCTGTACAGGATCTTCGGCTCCGAAGGCTACACCACCTGTTTCATGCACCCGGGCGACGGCTGGTTCTACTGCCGCGACGAGGTATACGAGCTGCTGGGTGCGCAGGAGATATACTTCGCGGACGACATGGAGGGCCTCGAGTACAAGGGAGAATGGGTGACGGACGCGAGCTTCGTGAAGCTCATAGAGCAGCGCTTCGAGGACTCGGTCTCGAGCGGAGTGCCGGACTTCACCTATGCCGTGACCATACAGAACCACATGGCCTATACCGAGGACAAGTACGGCGACTACGTCTGCCCCGAGGTGGAGACGACGGTGGAGCTGTCCGACGAGGTTCAGGCGGCGCTGAACGTCTATACCGAGGGCATTAGGGACGCCAACGCCATGCTGAAGGAGCTGACCGAGTATTACTCAGAGCAGTCCGAACCCGTGCTCCTCATCTTCTTCGGAGATCACCTGCCCTACCTTTGCGACAACCGCGAGGGCTACCGCGAGCTGGGGCTTGCGGCGGCGGACGCCTCGGGGACAGAGGATGCGTTCGCGGGATATACCGCGCCATATCTCATCTGGTGCAACGAGGCCGGAGCGGAGCTTCTGGATTTCGACCGGGCGATAGAGGAGCTGGAGCTGCCCGAGTCCGGGCGCATGAGCGCCTGCTATCTCGGCGCGGCGGTGCTGGAGCTCACGGGGCGCGGAGAGGAATCGAGCTGGTTCGGTTTTCTTAACGAGGCGCGGCGCGAGCTTCCGGTCATCCACGGCGGAGCATACATGGACATGGAGGGCAACACGCTATACGAGCTTGATGCGGAGCAGTCGGAACTGCTGTCGAAGATGCGCAGTTGGACGTATTACAAGATGGAGTACGACACACAGAATTGAGTTCGCAGAAAAAATATGTGAATTTGCGAGAAGCTGTGTTATAATAGTGTCGGAATGGAGGCTGATAGCATGAGCATAAGGGTCATAACGGTGAGCCGCCAGTTCGGCAGCGGCGGCAGAACCATCGCAAAAGAGACGGCCGAGAGGCTGGGCTGGGCCTATTATGACAAGGAGCTGGTGAAGAAGATCGCCGCCGAGAGCGGCCTCGCGGAGAGCTATATACTTGAGAGCGGAGAGTACGCCTGCTCCACCAGCAGCTTCCTGTTCAACTGGGTCATGAACGCTGAGAGCGCGAGAAGCGGCAGTCTGCCCATCTCCGACCAGCTCTATATCATCCAGCACAATATAATAAAAGAGCTCGCGGAGAAGGAGCGCTGCGTCATAGTGGGCCGCTGCGCCGACTACATACTGAGGGCGAGGCAGGACTGCCTGCACACCTTCTTCCACGCGGACACGGCTTTCAGGGCCGACAGGATAGTCCGGCTCTACGGAGAGCGCCCGGAAAAGCCCGAGAAGAGGCTCAAGGAGAAGGACGACAAACGCCGCGCCTACTACCGCCACTACACCGGCCACCAGTGGGGCCTCGCCGAGAACTACGACATCTGCCTAGACTCCGGCAGACTCGGCATAGACCAGTGCGTGGATATCCTAGTGAACGCCGCTAAGGCCTGAATACCGCAAAAAATGACCGCCCCGGTCTTCACCGGGGCGGTTTTTCATTTGCAGAAGCAGTCTATATAGTTGTCGAGGCAGTGTTCAATGATCTTTACGGCCTGCTCTTTGCCCTGGACTTCGTCCACGACCGTTTCCTTTGTCTCCAGCGTTTTATAAACTGAGAAAAAGTGGCGCATCTCCTCGAAGGTGTGGCCGGGAAGCTGGCAGATATCGTCGTACATATTGTAGGTCGGGTCATCCTTGCAGACGGCGATTATCTTCTCGTCCATCTTGCCGCTGTCCTTCATGGCGATGACGCCTATGGGCTTGCAGCGCACCAGCGTCAGCGGCTCGATGGGCTCGGAGCAGATGACCAGCACGTCCAGCGGGTCGCCGTCGTCGCCATAGGTTCTTGGTATGAAGCCGTAGTTCGCAGGATAGTGCGTCGCCGTGTAGAGGATGCGGTCGAGGATGATGAGCCCGGTCTCCTTGTCGAGCTCGTACTTCTTTTTGCTGCCCTTCGTTATCTCGATGACCGCGATGAACTCCTCGGGCCGGATGCGTTTGGGGTCGATGTCGTGCCAGATGTTGGACATGGTATTCCTCCTACATATTTCCTATGAGCTCGACCACAACGCCTCCCACGGCGTCGGCGAACTGCTCGATCGAGCGTATCCTGACGAGATCCCTGCCGTAGATGCGGCGTGCCGAGGGCAGATCGTCGTCCTCTCCGGTGAAGATGCACATGACGGAGATGCCCTCCCTGCGGAGCTTCTCGACCTCCGCCGCCGAGTCGAGCACGCCCGGCTGGCCCCGGTAGAGCTCCTGCTTACCGGTCTCGGGCACGGGCAGCTTCCGGTCGTCGTTCGGGCTCGCGTCCGAGAGTATCATGAGAAGCCGCCGCTCACAGTGGCTCGAGCGCATCATCCAGCCGGCGGCACGGAAGGCCAGACCGTCCCGGTTCCAGCCCGCGGCGCAGTAGTCGAAGATGGCCTCGTTCTTCGAGCTCTCCTCGTAATCCCGGAACAGCCTGAGCACCGTGCAGCCGTTGAGCGTGCAGAAGGAATAGACCCTCGTCGGTATGCCGCAGCGCGTGAGGCTCTCGGCGATCATATACGCCTGGGTCGAGACGCTCTCCTGTCTCTCTATCTGCGAGGCCGAGGCGTCGAGCAGGATGTCCACGGAAAGCTCCGTGTCGTTCCCGCGCTCGGGCCTCGTGAAAATGCTCTCGTCCGAGAGAGCCACGGCTCTCCAGACCTTCTCCGGGGCCAGTGCGCCCGCACGGGATTTTATCCTCGCATCGTCCAGGTGGACGAGCATACAGTTTCGTATTTTCTCCGACAGCCGCGCTATCGTCAGCCGGTTCCTCACGATGTCGTCGGTGAAGAATTTCCGGTTGAGCTCCGCCTGCCGTTTTGCCGAGCTCCGCTGGACTATGGCCTCGCGGTTGTTGCGGTCGAGGGGCTTCATCTCGCCCCTGGTGAAGTGGAGGATGCTGTCCCAGTGTGTGCCCGAGCAGAGCCGCTCCTCTATGCGTTTGAGTTCTCCAGGAGCGTACATGGAGACGCCGAAGCAGTCCTCGACGTACTCGCGCATCTCGTCCTCGCTGCGCTCGCCGACCATGCGCTCCTTTATTTTCTTCGACCGCTTGCCGCTCCCGGAACCCTCCTCCTCGTTGCGCACCGCAGCGCCAAGGCCGCTCCTGCGTCTCCTGAGAAAGTTGATGAGCGTCGGCAGGCCGCCGCCGCGCCCCGACGAGGTGGTAGCCACAAACATATAGTATTCCCGGAGCACCGCTCTGATAGCCTGCACTACCTCCTCCGTCGAAAGCTCCGGCGAGAGCTCCAGGGCGTCGAGGATCTTCCTGTCGCGCTCCGGCATCTCGGGCTCCAGGCCCAGGGCCCTTTCGTAGTGCTCGAGCTTGATCCTGTACGCCTCGCCCAGCTCCCGGGCCCCGCCCTTGCGCCGGGCCTCGGCCTCGATACCCTGGGCGTAGACGAGGCGCAGCTCGCGCAGGGCGGGGCGCTCCGAAGCCGCACGCTCGAAGGCGCAGTTCTCAAGCGCCACCCAGGCCAGTTCCTCGAACTCGTCCCCCTTCGGCGTGCGCACGAAACTGTCGAGGACTTCCTTTATCTTGGGAAAGTCGTAGTAGCTGTATACAGCGCCGATGATGCTGTTCATATAGATGTCCGCAAAGCCCTCGGTGTCGTAGGCGCGGACAACGGGCACGAGAGAGTAGTCCCGCGCCGCGTTCCATATGAGGTTTGTGGCGCGGCGCTCCTGGCGTTCCGCCTCTCTCTGGCTGAGCTGCATCACTCGTCAAAGAGCTTGTCCCGGCCGAGGGCCGAGGGTATCCTGGCCGTGATGACGTCCTCGACCAGCTTGCGCTCGAAGGGGTCGAAGGCCTTGTTCACAACTCCGAGCTTCAGCGCCTCGCCCGCGACGAGGCCCTTGTGCATGAGCCCGACAGAGCTCATGAGACCGCGCAGGTCGAGAGCCTTGGTCGATATCTCCGCACTGTCGCATTTCTTCCTTATGTCCTGGAAGAGGCCCGAGAACTGCTCGGCCCACTCGTCCCTGAGCGTCGGGTGCTCGCGCTTCAAGAGCTTTTTCATGCTCTCCGCGCTGATGGGCGGCATATCTATGACGGCAAAACGAGAGACCAGGGCTTCGTTGAGCTCTCTGGTGCCGGCATAGCCGTAGTTCATCGTGGCGATAAAGCGCGTCGCGTCGTCCATGACTATCCTGTCGTAGCCGGGTACGTCTATGATGCGGCGGAAGTCCAGCGTCGCGTGCAGCACGGCCAGCGACTCGTTCTTCGCCATGTTGATCTCGTCGAGTATGCCGAAGCCGCCGAGTTTGGCGCACTTCGTGATGGGCCCCTGGCGGAAGCTGACCTCTCCGCCGGTGAAGGTGTCCGTGCCTATGAGGGAGGCGGCGTCTGTATTGATATAGAAGGACACGTCCCAGCTCGGCCTGCCGAAAGCGCAGGCCAGGCACTCGGCCAGCACGTTCTTGCCCGTGGCCTTGGGGCCGACCAGCAGCAGGTTCTCACCGCAGAGCAGCGCCGTCGCCGCGGCCTCCCAGACCTCTTTTCCGTAATATTCAAACCTCGGCTCCGACACGAGCCTGTGCTCGGCCTCCGGGCTCACGCTGTGCGCCTTGCGGAAGGCCTCTATCCCGGCGATGATGTCCTCGCTCACGCCCTCGCGCCTAAGGAAATCCAGCAAGTCATATTTCCCCTTTCAAAACCGCTTATCACAGGGATTCTACCACGTTTTTTCTAGAAGTCAAAGGAGTTTTTCAAAACTAACCTCACTTTTGCGCGGGGTCGTAAAAGGCGTTTGACTATGGGACTGACGTGTGTTAAACTGTAAACGAAAATACGTTCGGAAACGGACAGTATAAGGGCGTTCAGCCGAAAATTTTTGTCTATACCATCGAAAGGGGCAGAGTTATGCTCAGGACAATTGAAATAAAGCAGAGCGTGTTCGCTGACAACAACCGGGAGGCCGATTCGCTCCGGGCGGAGCTGAAGGAGAAGGGCCTTTTCCTTCTGAATCTCATGTCTTCTCCCGGCAGCGGCAAGACTACGACGCTGGTGCGGACGATAGAGGCGCTGAAGGGCGAGCTGAGGATAGGCATCATGGAGGCGGACATCGACTCGGACGTGGACGCGCACACGGTTCAGGATGCGGGCGCGAAGGCGGTGCAGCTGCACACGGGCGGTATGTGCCACCTGACGGCGGACATGACGAGGCAGGGACTCGAGGCGCTGGGCACTGAGGACGTGGACATCGCCATACTGGAAAACGTCGGCAACCTGGTCTGCCCGGCGGAGTTCGACACGGGCGCGTCGAAGAGCGCGATGATCCTCTCCGTGCCCGAGGGCGACGACAAACCGCTCAAGTACCCGCTGATGTTCACGGTCTGCGACTGCCTCATCGTGAACAAGATAGACGTCATGCCCTACTTCGACTTCGACTTTGACGCCATGTGCGCCCGGGCGAAGAAGCTCAACCCGAACATCGAGATCATACCCATCTCTGCGAAGACGGGAGAGGGCGTGGAGAAGTGGGCCGACTGGCTGCGCGGCCAGGTCAGGGCCTGGAAAGAGAAATAAGCTCCGGAGATGGAGCGCGACGGGATAAGGCTCCGGAGGCTGGCAAAGCACGGGCTTATAAAGCCGCTCGGCAGGCTGGAAACTGCGCGGAGGCTCTGCGGCATACAGGCGCAGTTCACATCCTGCGCCGCACACGCCTTGAGGATACGCTGCTCGGACTGGGAAGACGGCGGCGAGGGCCTAGTGAGGAACTGGAGCCTGCGCGGCACGATGCACATCTTTCCGGAGAGCGACCTGCCCCTTTTCATCCGTGCGGAGGAATACAGGAAGAACGAGTGGGGCGGCAGGAGCTTCTGGAACTCCCGCCCTGACTGGGCGCTCGCGCCGGAGAGGCAGAGCCTCTTTACGGAGCTCATAATGGAGGCCCTGGCCGACGGGCCGATGACAAGGGAGGAGCTGAAGGAGCTCTGCCGCGCCGGGGGCATGACGGAGGCCGAGGCGGGCAGCATGTTCCACCCCTGGGGCGGCGGCATTCGCCAGCTCTGCGAGAGGGGTTTCATAAACTGCTCGGCGGACGGGAAAAAGCAGCTGCGGGCCGCGCCGCCTTTCGAGCCCATGCCCGAGAGTGAGGCGAAGCTCGAGCTGGCGAGGCGCTACTTCGAGTACTACGGCCCGGCCACGGTGAAGGACGCCGCCTATTTCTTCGGCGCGAGCCAGACGGAAGTGAAAAAGCTCCTGACGAAGCTGCCCGTGAGCTCCTGCGAGCTCGACGGAAGGGTGTATTTCAGCCTAGGGGCCGAGGAGCCGGACGGAGATATGCCGGGCTGCGTGTACCTCGCGGGCTTCGACCAGCTGATGCTCGGCTATGAAAAGCGCGAGAGCCTGTTCCTTGCCCCGGAGCACATGAGGGGCATCTTCAACCTGGCGGGCATCGTTCATCCTGCGCTGCTCATAGACGGCAAGGTCGCGGGCCGGTGGAGCAGGAAGGGGCGCAGGTTCAGGTTGGAGCTTTTCGCCTCATCCTCGGAAGCCGTCAAGGCGGCTGCGGCCGAAGCTGCCGAAAGGCTCTGGGACGATATTGCAGCGCTTGAATTTGTTTGAAGAAAAGAAGTTGAAAACAATATAACGAAGAAAGAGGGGGATCCTATCAGATGAGACCAATTATCCTCAAGCTCGCCACCAAGATCAGCCTCGAGTGCGGCACCTATACGGGCGTCACGCCGAATGACCCTGAGTACAAGATACTCGACCCGGTGCTGACGGACGAGATGGCCGAGATCGCCATGGGCCTGCGCGTGCGGCACTATGTCACCGCGGAGGAGGTCGCGAAGAAGGTCAAAAAGCCGCTCGACAGGGTCACGGAGGTGCTCTACGAGCTTGCGCAGCTCGGCGTCTGCCGCTTTGCGAAGAAGGACGGAGTGGACAAGTTCAATATGCCCATCTGGGTGCCGGGCATCATGGAGATGATGGTCGGCAACAAGGAGATGTGCGAGAAGTACCCGGTCATCGCCGAGTGCTT
>CABVBV010000043.1 GCA_902496595.1 uncultured Eubacteriales bacterium
AGCGCTATCGTCAGAGTCTTTTTCATCTTTTCAAATTCTCCTTATGTTCATATTCATGCAGGCCTGTTTTTCCCTGCACCACGAAGATTATCCGGCCTGTGTAAAATGGAAAAGCCCCGGTCTGTTAAATCGGGGTAAAGTTATAAATTTAATTTTTCTTTAATGAGCTTGCACTATACTTGTATATTACAAGATGTGCGCGTTGACGCGGGGCGGCTGCGGTGTTAAAATACAAGATGTTGGATGCTTCGCCATTGCGCGTTTTCAAGGGGACTGAGGGATGGAGAAAAAGGGCGGCTCGTTAATGCAGAAGGTCGCGGCGGTGATCGTGGACAGGAAGACCGTGTTCTTCCTGCTGTTCATCGTCCTTGCCGTTTTCTGCGCTTTTTCGCGCAACTGGGTGAACGTCAACGACGATATCACGAGCTATCTCGACAAGGATACCGAGACCTGGCGCGGGCTGGACATCATGGAGAAGGAGTTCACCACCTTCGCCACTGCGAACGTCATGGTCTCGAGCATCACCTACGAGGCCGCCGAGCGGCTGCTGCCGCAGATAGAGGCCATAGACGGCGTGCACTCCGTGGAGTTCGACCCCACGAGCGACCACTACAGCAGCGCCTCGGCGCTCTTTGCCGTCACCTTCGACGGGGACACGACCTCGGAGGTCAGCGAGAACGCCATGGACGAGATAAAGGCCCTGCTCGACGGCTACGACACCTACATAAGCTCCGAGGTGGGCAACCCCATGGAGCAGACGATAAAGGCCGAGATGGTGGTCGTCCTTGGAATCGCGATCTTCATTATCGTGGCGGTGCTGCTGTTTACCTCGAACACCTATATGGAGATACCGGTGCTGCTCATCACCTTCGGAGCGGCGGCGCTCCTGAACATGGGCACGAACTACTGGTTCGGGACCATCTCCTACGTCACGGACTCCATTGCGGTCGTTTTGCAGCTGGCGCTCGCCATAGACTACGCCATCATCCTCTGCCACAGGTATACTGAGGAGCGCGAGCGCATGGAGGCCAGGGACGCCGCCGTCGCGGCGCTCTCAAAGGCGATACCGGAGATAAGCGCCTCGAGCCTCACCACCATATCCGGCCTCGCAGCCCTGACGCTCATGCACTTCCGCCTCGGCTACGACATGGGCATAGTGCTCATAAAGGCCATCGTCATGAGTATGCTCTCGGTCTTCCTGCTCATGCCCGGGCTTTTGGTGCTGTTCTCGAAGCTCATAGACAAGACCCACCACAGGAGCTTCGTGCCCAAGATCTCGCTCTGGGGCAAGCTCACGGTGAAGACGAGGTACGTCATACCGCCGCTCTTCCTCATAGCCGCAGCGGCGGCCTTCGTATTCTCGAGCCGCTGCCCCTATGTCTACGGCTACAGCACGCTCGACACGGTAAAGCAGAACGAGAGCAAGATAGCCGACAAGATGGTGGCTTCGACCTTCGGCACCGACAACCTCGTGGCCATGCTCGTGCCCTCGGGCGACTACGAGAAGGAGGCCAAGCTGCTCAAGGACATCGCCGCCATGCCCGAAGTCGAAAGCTGCATGGGTCTGGCGAACATCGAGGCCATGGACGGCTACACCGTCACCTCGTCCCTGAAGCCCCGGCAGTTCGCCGAGCTCACCGACCAGGACATTGAGGCCGCCCGGCTGCTCTACGCCGCCTACGCCGTGAACGAGCAGGACTACGGTCAGATCGTCTCCTCCATAGACGACTACTCCGTGCCGCTGCTGGACATGATCGCCTATTTGAAGCAGCAGAAGGACGAGGGCTATGTCTCGCTCGAGCGGGACATGAGCGAGATGCTCGACGAGATGTGCGCCGAACTCGAGTTCGGACGGGCGCAGCTCGAGGGCGAGAACTGGTCGAGGTTCGTCATATATCTGGATCTGCCGGAGGAGGCGGACGAGACCTTCGACTTCCTCGAGACCCTGCGCTCTCAGGCGAAGCTCTACTACGACGACTGCGTCCTCGTCGGAGAGAGCGTGAACGCACGCGACCTGCGCTCGTCCTTCTCGACGGACAACCTGCTCATCAGCATACTCTCGGCGCTCTTCGTCGTCATCGTGCTGCTCTTCACCTTCAAGTCGGTGGGCCTGCCCGTGCTGCTCATCATCGTCATACAGAGCAGTATCTGGATAAACTTCTCCGTGCCGTATCTCACGAGCTCGAACCTGTTTTTCATCGCCTACCTCATCGTCAGCGCCATACAGATGGGCGCGAACATAGACTACGCAATTGTCATTTCGAGCCGGTACTTCGACCTCAAGAAGACGATGCCCATTAAGGAGGCCATGGTGGAGACGCTCAACCAGGCCTTCCCGACGATCATCACCTCGGGCGCGATGCTGGCCTCGGCGGGGCTCATCATAGGGCGCATGACCTCGGACAACACGATATCGTCCATAGGCACCTGCCTCGGGCGCGGCACGATCATTTCGATCTTCCTCGTCATGGGCGTGCTGCCGCAGATACTGCTTTTGGGCGACCTGCTGATAGAGAAGACGGCCTTTGCGATAAAGGGGCCGGAGATAACGCATATAGAGGGGAGCACGATACGGCTGAACGGCCGAGTCCGGGGCCAGATATCGGGCTTCGTCGACGCGGACGTGAGGGGCGTGTTCCAGGGCAGCCTGCACGCCATGGTCGAGTCCGGCGCGATAGAGGTGGACGAGACGAGACAGGAGCTGCCGCCGGGCGAGGACGAGGACGAGGATGTGGTAGAGGAGGAAAAAGGCAATGAGGACTAAAAAGGCGCTCAGCTGCATCCTGAGCCTCACGCTCATATTCGGGCTGCTTTCCGGGGCCGTGACCGCGCTGGCGGACGGGGCCGGGGACGAGGAGCCCGGGGTCAGCTACTACATAAACAAGCTCGAGGATCTTCTGACCCTCGCGGAGAACTGCGCGGTGGACAGCTACTCGAAGAACGTCACGGTCTATCTGCAGACGGATCTCGACCTCACGGGCTCGGGCTTCGACTCCATCCCGACCTTCGGCGGCGTTTTCGAGGGAGGCGGGCACACGATATCCGGGCTCTCGCTCACGGCGAACCGCTCGCACACCGGCTTCTTCCGCTACATCCAGGAGGGCGCCGTCGTGAAGGAGCTGAACCTCTCCGGAGAGGTGAGGCCGGGAGGCTCGGCGCAGTACGCGGGCGGATTTGCGGGCAACAATGCGGGCACGATAAGGGACTGCTCCTTCACCGGCACGGTAGAGGCGCTCACGGCCACCGGCGGCTTCGTCGGGGCAAACGAGAAGACCGGCACAGTTGAAAACTGCCGCATGAACGGCACGGTGACGGGCCAGCACTACACCGGCGGCATCGTCGGCCAGAACCTCGGCAGCATAGTCCGCTGCGTGAACTCGGCCTCGGTGAACACCACGAGCCAGGAGATATCCACCGATATCAGCGGCATCAGCATTACAGAGATAGACTCGACTACCGAGCTCATAAACGACTACACCGACACCGGAGGCATCGCGGGCTTCTCCTCCGGAGTCGTCAGCGCCTGCGTCAACCGCGGCTCCGTGGGCTACGAGCACATGGGCTACAACATAGGCGGCATCGTCGGCCGCCAGTCCGGCTATGTCGAGAGCTGCACGAACAGCGGCAGCGTCCTCGGCCGCAAGGAGGTCGGCGGCATCGTCGGGCAGATGGAGCCCTACCTGAGCCTGGATCTCTCGGCCTCCTCGGCGGAAAACCTCTCCGTAGAGCTCACGAAGCTCCACGACCTGCTGGACGTCGCGCTCCTGAACGCGGGAGACAGCTCGAGCAGCATCACGAACCGCCTGAACGCAGTCTCGGGCTACATGGGCAGCGCCTCCGACGACCTCGCCTACATCGCGGGAGAGACGGTCGATTTCGTGGACAATACCGTGGCCTCGCTCAACGACATTCTCAGCCGCATCGACTACGTCTCCGACAGCGCGCCTTACATCCTCGGCGATGTTGAGACGGCCGGCGGCTACATCTCCGATGCCCTGGGCTGGCTCGGAGAGGCCAACAACGATCTCGCCGTCATCGGCCAGATGCAGGGCAGCAGCTATGATGAGACGGCGCACAAGCTGCTGAGCGTCACGACCGGCACCGGGGGCTCGGCGACGCTCAGCACCTCGAACCCGGCAGCGGGCAGCGCCGTCGAGGTCTACCTCTATCCCGAGCGGGGATATGAGGTCGGGAACATCGAGATCGTGGACGCCGACGGGTATTCCGTGGCCTACTCTTACGACGCCGCCCTGAACACCGTGGCTTTCACCATGCCGACTCTCTCGGGCGACCCCGTGAACGACCCGGTGAACGCCCGGGCGAAGAACACCGTCGTGCGCGTGAGCTTCGTGCCGACAGCGACATACTTTGACGAGACGGGCAGCACCGTCCGCATAAGCACGAGCGCGGGCGGCACGGTGACGGCGGACAACTACGCCCCTGCCGTCGGGACGGGAGCGACGCTGAGGGTGAGCGCGGCAAGGGGCTATGAGCTCTCGGGCCTCTATGCCACGGCCTCGGACGGCTCGACGGTCTCGCTCTCGAGGTTGGACGACCTCGGGACGCAGTACGGTTTCACCATGCCGGAGGGCACCGTGGACATAACGGCCACCTTCAGGCGTGGAACCGACTGGAGCACAGTCACCGGGGCGGCGGACACGATAGGAGCCGCGGGCGACAGGCTGGGGAACGCGATCAACAGCGCGACGGTGGAGTCGAACGTGCTCATGAACGCGCTCGATCAGCTGCTCCAGAGCCGCGACCCGAACGACGTCCAGGCCGTGCTGGACGCGCTGAACGCCCTCTCGAACAGCCTGACCACCGCCGGAGGCACGGTGACGGACATCATAAGCGCCGCGAACACGATAGCGGGCACCACTGCGCCGTATATAGCCGACGCGGCGGTGAGGCTCAACGAGCACCTGGGCTATGCCATGCAGAGCCTGCAGGCGGCCTCGAACAGCATAACGGACGCCGTCGCGGGCGTCAGGGAGGTGCTCAGCTACTTGAACGGCCTGCCGGACGTGCAGTTCGAGGGCCTTGGCAGCGAGTACAGCCAGAGGGTGGACTCCCTCTGCGGGAATATGAAGAACATCTCCGACGCGCTCACGGCGCTCAACACCGAGGTCGGCAACTCCGCCACGGTGCTCGTGAGCGATCTGCGGAAGGTGAACGACCAGTTCTCGGTCGTCATGCTCATGCTGGTGGAGGCCATCAAGGCCGCGGCCTCTCCCACCATAGGCGACGTGTTCACGGACGTCTCGGAGGAGGAGGGCTCGACCACGGACGGCAACGTCGCGGGCTGCGGGAACACCGGCTCCGTCTACGGCGACGTGAACGTCGGCGGCATCGCGGGGGCGATGGCCATTGAGTTCGACTTCGACCCGGAGAGCGACCTCACGGGCTCGAGCACCATCTCCCGGGCCTTCAACAGCCGCTGCATACTCAGAGGCTGCGAGAATAACGGTACGGTAAAGGCCAAGAACAACTGCGCCGGAGGCGTGGTGGGGCTCATGGAGCTCGGGGTCACGCAGAGCTGCCGGAACTACGGCGCGGTGGCGAGCGAGAGCGGCGACTATGTCGGCGGCGTCGCGGGCAGCAGCGCCTCGACGATACGGGACTGCTGGGCGATGTGCCCGCTCTCGGGCGACGACTGGATAGGCGGCGTCGCGGGCCTGGCTGCGAAGGTGTACGACTGCCGGAGCCTCGTGGAGATAGAGGCCGGAGACGAGTGCCTGGGCGGTATCGCCGGAGCGCTCGACGAGGCCGGGGAGGCTGTGGGGAACCTCTTCGTCAGCGAGACGCTGCACGGCATAGACGGCATAAGCTATACCGGCGGGGCCGAGCGCGTGCCCTTCGCCTCGCTCAAGGCGCTCGAGGACGTGCCGTCGGAGTTTTTGGATCTGAAGCTGGTGTTCACCGCCGACGGCGTGACGATCAAGACCATACATTTTGAATACGGCGACAGCATCACGGAGGCAGACATCCCTGCCGTGCCCGAGAAGGAGGGCTTCACCGGGGCCTGGCCGGAGTTCGACTTGGACAAGCTGACCTTCAGCCGGACGCTGGAGGCGGTATACACCCCGCTGGACACCTCGGTTGCGAGCGCAGAAGGCAGGAACGGAGGGGTGCAGGCCCTGGTGCTGGTGGAGGGCAGTTTCAAGCCCGGAGCCGGGGTCGAGGCCAGCATACTCTCAAGCGGAGAGGCGCCCGAGGACGCGCCTGAACTCTCGAGAGGCACCAGATCAATCGAGGAACTGAGCGTGACGGTCACGGGCAGCGCGGACGAGGCAGCAAGCTACAAAGTCCGATACCTCAGCCCGGAAAAAGAGCGGGCGACCTCCGAGATAGCGCTCTACGTCAGGGAAGACGGCGGAACCTGGGAGGAGAAGAGCTATGAAGTCCTCGGCAACTACCTCTGCTTCGACGTGGGCAGTTCGAACTTCGAGCTGTTCTCCGTGGAACGTCCGGCAGATATGACACGGGTGATAATAATAGGCGCGGCCGTGGTAGTGCTGGTTCTGATAATAGCCATAGCGAGCATAAGCAAGAGGAAGTCGAAGCCGAGGAAGAAAAAGGCGGCGGCGAAATAGAAGGAGGCGGAGTTTGGAGCTTTCTGAATTTTTCCCGATGTGGGACAAGCTGAAGCCGGAGGAGCGCAGGCAGCTTGAAGCTGCGGCCTCGCCGAGAAAACTGAGCGCAGGAGAGATGGTACACGGAGCGGGAGCCGAGTGCGTGGGCCTGCTGGCGGTGAGCTCGGGCAGGCTCAGGGCCTATATGCTCTCGGAGTCCGGGAGGGAGATAACGCTCTACCGTCTTTTCGAGCGGGACATATGCCTCTTTTCGGCCTCCTGCATGGTGAAGAGCCTGCAATTTGAACTCAACATCGAGGCGGAACGGGATACGGAGCTCCTGGTCATAGCCCCGGACGTGTACAGAGGCGTCATGGAGCAGTCCGCTGCGCTTGCGAACTACACGAACGAGCTCATGGCCTCCAGATTTTCGGAGGTCATGTGGCTGGTGGAGCAGATCCTGTGGCACAGCTTCGACAAGAGGCTGGCGGCCTTCTTGCTGGAGGAGGCGGCGCTCGAGGGCTCGGATGAGCTGAGCCTGACGCATGAGCGGATCGCCGCCCACCTCGGCACGGCCAGGGAGGTGGTCACGAGGATGCTCAGGTATTTCCAGTCAGAGGGCCTGGTGACTGCAGGCCGGGGCTCGATAAAGCTGCTGGACACCCGCGGACTCATGAAAATATCGGAATAGCTTGGGGCAAAAAACTTGAGTCCCTCCGAAGCGCCGCTTCGGAGGGACTCGGCTTTTTTTGAGGGTTTACTCTGCGGGCATCGCGCCGGCCATGAGGTCGTCGTACATCTCCTGGGTCAGCTCGCACTGGTAGAAGAGCTTGTAATACTCCGTCACCTCGGTCTGCAGGTCATACTCGCAGTAGTCGGGGTAGAGCAGGGCGCCCAGCCAGAGCATACCGAGGTACCTCTGCACCGACGGAGGGCTGGAGAGCCAGCCGTAGGGGCCGTAGGGCGTCTTGTAGTAGTTGCCCGTGCTGATGGCCGTCAGCTGCTGCCAGGTGCCGTTGTCCGCCACCGTGTCGTAGATCGTGTCGGGAGCGAAGATGATGACGTCCGGATCCCAGACCATTATCTGCTCCAGATCCACCTCGTTGCCGAGGCCCGAGGACACGACCTCCGGAAGTTCGGCCAGGTTGTCCGCCATGAGGTTTATAGTCTCGGCGTGGTAGCTGCCCTCGGCTATGACGTTCAGGCCCTTGTCGCCCAGACAGTAGAGCAGACTGCGGCGCGCACCGTCCGCGTCCACCTTCGCCATCATGTCCGTCATCATGGCGTAGGTCTCCTCGCACCAGGTCGCGAGTTCCTCGGCCTTTTCGGTCTGGCCGGTGAGTTCTCCCAGCATCCTGTAAGCCTCGGGCGCGGTCTCGACCGTCGCGTCTATGTGGACAAAGGGGATGCCGGTCTGCTCGGTCAGGCTGTCCATGTCCTCGGCGATGCCGTCCTTCGTGTCGCCCACGTCGATGACGACGTCCGGGTCGGCGGCCAGCAGGGCCTCGAGATCCATCTCGCCCTTGCCGCCGTAGAGCTGGCCCAGCTCCGGCAGGGTGGAGATGTACTCAGGCAGGTAGAGAGCTATGTCCTCGGCGATGTAGTTCGACACGCCCACCATCAGGTCGCCCACCAGCGGTATGGCGTAGACCTGGGTCAGCGGGCCCGAGATGGCGACCTTCGTCACCTCATAGGGCACCGTCACCGTCCGTCCGGTCGAGTCCGTGAACTCGCGGGTCTCGGGCGTGGGCGTCTCGTCGGCGACGGGCTCCGTCGCGGGCGCGGTGTCCTCCGCGGGCGGCTCCGTCGTCGTCGTGCCCGCCTGGCCGCAGCCGGAGAGCAGGCCGGCGAGCAGGCAGAGCGCGAGCAGCAGCACAAGTATTCTTCTCTTCATTTGGGTTTCCTCCCTGTATATAATGACGCTGTGAAACGCAAATTCATGTGCCCCTTGCGACGGAGGCGGGCGTACACACCCTCACCCTGTCGTCAAAGAGGCTCGACACCTCGACCTCGACGCCGTAGAGCCTGCGCATCATGTCCGGGGTCAGCACATCCCTGGGCTTCCCCTCGGTGAGCACCTCACCGCCGCGCAGCGCGAGTATCCTGTCCGAGAACATGAAGCTCTGCTCCGGGTTGTGCGTGGTCTGGATGACCGTATAGCCCTCGCGGGCGAGTTCCCTGGCGCAGTTTAACACCAGCAGCTGGTTGCCGAAGTCGAGGCTCGCCGTCGGCTCGTCCAGCATGAGCACCGGCGCTCTCTGCACCAGCGCCCGGGCGATGAGCGCCAGCTGCCGCTCGCCTCCGGATATCCTGTGGAAGCAGCGCTCGCCGAGCTCGAGTATGCCGATCTTCTCAAGCGCCTCGTCCACGCGGCGGATGTCCTCTTTCCTGGGAGTCGAAAATGTCCCCAGTCCGCTCGTCGTGCCCATGAGCACGATGTCGCGCACGCTGTAATTGAAGGCCGGGTGCGAGCTCTGCGGTATGTAGGCGATGAGCTTTGCCGCCTCGCGTATGCTCAGGCTCTTGGCGTCCCGGCCCTCCACCGTGATGCTGCCCGTGTAGTCGCGCAGCAGACCCAGGACGCAGCGGAAAAGCGTGCTCTTGCCGACGCCGTTCGGCCCGAGGATGGACAAAAACTCGCCCGCCTCGACGCTGAAGCTCACATCGTGCAGCACCTCGTGCTCGCCGTAGGAGAAGCGCAGGTCTTTCACTTCGACGCTCACAGCCGCTCACCCCTTCCCGTTATGAGCAGGAGGAAGAAGGGTGCGCCGACGAAGGCCGTCAGTATGCCTATCGGTATGCCCGAGGTGGAGATATTCCTCGAGAGGTTGTCCACTATGAGCAGGAAAGCTCCGCCGCCGAGCATACAGCCGGGCATGAGCCAGCGGTAATCCGAGCCGCAGATGCGCCGCACCATGTGCGGTATGACGAGGCCCACCCAGCCTATCATGCCGGAGACCGAGACCGAGGCCGCCGTCACGAGCGTGGCGGCCAATATAAGCCAGATCCTGAGCCTGCTCGCGTCCACGCCCATGGCCCTCGCCTCATCGTCGCCCATGGCGAGGACATTGAGCCTCCACCTGAGGCAGAAGAGCGGCACGAGCCCGACGAGCATCGGCACGATCACGAAACCGAGATCCTTCCACTCCATGCCCGAGAGGCTGCCCATGAGCCAATAGGTGATCTGCGGCAGTTTGTTCGTCGGGTCTGCCGCGAGCTTTATAAAGGATGTGCCCGCCTGGAAGAGCGAGCTCACCATGATGCCTGCGAGCACGAGGCCCAGCGTCCGCTCTCCCTTGGCGTGCCGGCTCACCCAGAAGACCAGCACGACGGTGATGAGGCTCATGCCGAAGGCGGCGAAGGTTATGTACATACTCGAAAAGCCCACGTAGATGGCGAGCGCCGCGCCGAAGCCCGCGCCCGCCGAGGCGCCCAGCACGTCCGGCGCCGCCATCGGGTTCTGGAACACGCCCTGGTACGCCGCGCCGGCCGCCGAGAGGCAGGCGCCGACGAGGACGCTCATCAGCACCCTAGGCAGGCGCACGTTCCAGACCGCCGCCTCCATGCTGTCGTCCCAGAACTTTTCTATGCCGGAGCCGAATATCGACAGGAACTTGTTCCACAGTATGCCGCACAGCTCCCTGAACGGCACGGGATAGCGCCCGAACAAAAAGGACAGAAGCGTGCATACAACGAGCACCGCCGCCAGCACGGCTATCGTCCCCGGCCCGCTCAGGAGCCGGTCTCGTCTCTTCAACATCTCAGACGTCCCTCCCCAGCAGGAAGGTGCGCCCGTAGGGATAGGGCGGGCCCTCGAGGCATTCCGCCGCGTGCCGCCGCGCCCCGGCCCTGTCAGTCACGACCATGCCCGCGAGCCGGTCTATGCCGCACTCCAGCAGCGCCGGGCAGAGCGGCACCGTCGGCCCCGTTAGCACCACATAGGCGTTTTTGCACAGCTCCAGCAGCCGCGGCAGGGTCTTGTTCACGATGGAACTGCCCGTTATGAGCACGATGTCGCAGTCGGGCAGGATGAACTCGCAGGCAGTGTCCGGATAGTCGCCCGGCTTCGGGTGCTTCTCCAGTATCCTCACGCTCTCAGCCGCGTCCAGCGTGCCCGCAGGCATCCGAAGGTGGCCGATGAGCCCCACCTTCCTGCCCGTCACGTCAACGCCGCGCAGGCAGTAGTTGTCATAGGGCTCGGCGCAGCCCAGCTCCGCCATGCGCTCGGCCGTGTTGTAATATGCGTTTATCGCCGCGACGCCCAGGCCCGCCTCGGCCAGATTCCAGCTCTTGGCCGCCTCGGCCGCGACCCTTATCCTCATGCCCTCGATCCCGTTCGGGAACATTGCGGGCCTGGAGCCGCCCTCGGTCGTCATCGCGTAGCCAGCGCCCCCGGCCTCCGTCTCCACCAGAGTCCATCGCTCGCCGGGTATGGCCCTTGTGACCACGCCCGTCCTCGGCAGGCCGCTCAGCAGGGTGTCGTACAGTTCCCACATTTTGCTCACTCTCTTTTCCGTTACTGCGTTTTGTAATGAATTACAAGTCCTTTGCGCAGACCCGTCCCGCGCAAATTGTGCGCGGAGGGGTGTTTATATATTTACAGGGCGTATTCCTCCGCCCAGTGCCGGAGCGCACCCTCGGCGTTCGTGTCGTAGCGGCCCGTCGTCTCGAGCAGGAGCGTGTCCGGGTCGCCCTCCAGCAGTTCGCGCAGCTCGCGGGCAGCGTCCATATATTCCGGCGGCAGCTTCACGCGCCGCGTAAGCTCCTCCGCTCCGGGTATGGCCTTGAGCACGCCCACGCAGGGCTTGCCGGAGAACAGAAAGGCCGTCAGCGCCTCGTAGAAGTCGGGATACAGCAGCTCGAAACCGCCGATCTCGTCTATGAGCGCGAATTTTTTCTCCTGAGCCTGCCGGAGCAGGGCCGGGGCCGTCACGGTGAAGGGCCGCTCGTCCCGCGCCGCGCCCGCCTCGCCGAAGCTCAGGAAACGCTCTCTCGTCTTCCCGTCCACAGAGCAGAGGTCGAAGCCCGCGAGGCGGCCGTCCTCTATGACCCGGAGCGTCAGGAAGCCGCCGGCGTCTCTCGCCGCTCCGCCCAGCGCGTTTATGATGAGCGTGGATTTGCCGCAGCCTATGGGCCCCGTCAGCAGGAGGCGACGCTTCAAAGGGCGTTCCTCCCGGCTCTGACCTCTATCATCTGCGCGGCGATGGAGATGGCTATCTCCGCCGGGGTCTCGGCCTTTATGTCGAGCCCTATGGGCGTGGTTATCCTCTTGAAATCCTCGTCCGTGAAGCCCTGCTCGCGCAGCTGCCTCTGCACGCCCGCGGTCTTGGCCTTGCTGCCGATGACGCCGATATAGCAGGCGGGGGTGCGCAGCGCCTGGGCCTGGACGACGGTGTCGTAGGCGTGGCCTCGGGTCATTATGCAGATGTAGTCCTCAGGGCCTATCGTGACGCTCGCGCCGATGTTCTCGAAGTCCACGAGCAGGATCTTCTCCGCCCCGCGCATGACATTTTCGTTTGCAAACTCCGGCCTGTCGTCCAGGGCGACGCAGCGGAAGCCCACGTGCTCCAAAACCGGCACCAGCTCCTGGGCCACGTGGCCGCAGCCGAAGACGTAGACCTTGCCGGAGGAATTTATCTGCTCGGCGTAGAAGTCGCGCCCGTCCTGCTTTTTCCGCGTCGGGTGGCGCGACATGATGTCCCGCGTCCACTCCGGGGCCTCGAGGCCGAAGAAGCCCTCCGACGCAGACCACAGGCCCAGCTTCCCTCCGTCCGAGATCTCAGAGAGCAGCCAGAGATCCTCGCCCTCGGCGAACCTGCGCTCAGCCTCCTCGGCTATGCCCAGGACACAGGCGTCGTTTGCCGGAATGTAGCTGAAATACACGTTCACGGCCCCGCCGCAGATCATGCCGAGGTTCTGCACGTCGTTTTTCGTGAGCGAGAAGTCGTGCTCGCCGCTGCGCTTTTCCTCGAGCACCTTTTTGGCCAGCTGCTCGGACTTGAACTCCACCGCGCCGCCGCCTATCGTGCCGCAGATGCGCCCGTTTTTGCCGACCAGCATCCTCGCGCCCGCTCCCCTCGGCGTCGCGCCCGAGGAGGCGATGACCGTGACCAGCACCAGCTCCTCTCCGTTTTTGAGCCTTCCGGCTATCTCCCTGAACATATTCCTCATATCGGCACTACATCCTTTCCGCAGATATCGTTTATCCTCTTCGCCGCCGCGAGCGCGGTTTTATATCTCAGGTCATGCGCACGGCGGGCTTCATCGTCCCGGCATTTGTCGAGGCTCGCCCGGAAGCGCTCCGATATGCGCACCCTTCGGCCGCCGCGGCAGAGCTTGTCCGCAAGGTACACGACCATGGCCTCGTCCGCTCTGGCCGCGTCCTCCAGGTCGTTGTGCTGAGCGATGAGCGGCGCGAGTTCCGGGTAGCCCAGCTGGGACATGAGCCCTGCCCCCGCGAGGGCGTGGCCCTTGGTGCCCTTCGACACGTCGTGCAGCAGCGCCCCGGCGTACACCAGGTTCTCATCCAGGCAGACGCCCGCAGCAGCCAGTGCGCAGACCAGCTCCATCGCGGCCTCCGCCGTCAGCAGGCTGTGTATTCGAACCTCCTCCGGCAGCTCCGCCGCCTCGAGCAGCCTCGAGGCCAGCTCCGGCGTCAGCTCCGGCACGGGCAGCACGCCGTACTCCCTGAGCCTGATATCCCCGTCGTACTCCAGCCGCGTCACCGAGCCGTAGGGCAGGACGAAGTCCCTCGCACAGTCGAAGGGCTTTCCCTCGAGCGTACAGAGCAGGGTCTGTATGACCGATGAATGCGATACTATTATTATATCGCCCCTCGAGAGCGCCAGGGCCCTTTTCACCGCCGCCGTGAACCTCAGGCTCGCAGGCCCGAAGTCCTCGCCTCCGGGAGGAGGCAGGGAGCGGTCGCGCCCGCGCTTTTCATAGTATTCCGGCCAGCGCCGGCGTATCTCGTCGAAGCTCAGCCCGTCCCAGTCCCCGGCGTCCATCTCCTCGAGCCCGGGCACGATGACCGCAGAGCCGTAGCCCATGAGCTCCGCCGTCTGCCTGCTGCGCGACAGGCGCGAGCAGAAGCACTCGTCGATGCCCCGGCCCTCGAACCCGGCCCCCAGCAGCGCCGCCTGAAGCCTGCCCCTCAGGCCCAGCGGCGTATCCGTCCGGCCGAGGCACATCCGCGCCCCGCCGGGAAAGTCCGGCATCCCGTGCCGGATAAGGTATATCTCTCTCATCCTGCCTCCAAACGGCTAGTTCTTGAACAGATCCGGAAAATACTCCGCAAAGAGTTCGTCCGCCGTGGCCCTCACCCTCTGCGTGTAGCTCTCGTATGCCCGGAGCAGCTCGCGGCCCTTTTCGGTAAGCTCGCTCCGGCCCCCCTTCGGCCCGCCCTGAGTCCGCACGACCACGGCGTAGCCCAGCTCCTTCTCGAGCAGGTTTATGGCGTTCCAGCCCGAGCTGTACGAGAGCTGCATCCTCTGGCAGGCCAGCCTGACCGAACTCGTCTCGTCAGTCAGCGCCAGCAGCATGGCCACACGTGGATCCAGAAATTTCTTCTCCCTCGCTATGGCTATTTGTATGACGGGACGCACCAGCTGGCTGTTGTGCAGCTCGAGCAGTTCCTTGTAGTCCTCGGGCGTGTCCGCGTCGTGCAGGATGCCGGGATCGTCCACCTCTACAAAGGTCATGGGCACGCCGCAGCGCGAGAGGGCGCCCTGCAGCCCGCCCTCGCCGGAATCGTCAAGTATCCTCCCGATGACCTCCGAGGACATTAGTATCGGGTGGCCCCGGCTGCCGCCGCAGACCGGGCAGGCCAGGGGCGCGCCGCTCGACAAGAGCGCCTCTGCCGTCGCCGCCGTGAAGAGCGGTATGTCCACAGGCGTAAAAAGCACCTGCCGGCACTTGTCCCGCAGGTACCTGAGCC
>CABVBV010000044.1 GCA_902496595.1 uncultured Eubacteriales bacterium
CCGGCCTGGAGAGGCAAAAAAGTCGGTATTGTGCAAACGAAGTCGCCTGCGTTAATTTACAAGGCCCGCGCTGGGGCGTAATATTGCATACAAAGAGAAGGAAAGAGCTTGCGGAAATTGTGTAAATTAACTATCATTATATTCGATATGGAGGTTTGAAAAATGAAAAAGAACGCGCTCAAGACCCTCGCCCTGCTGCTTGCGGCGGTGCTTGTGCTCGGCAGCTTCGCCGGCTGCGGCCAGCCCGCGCAGGAGCCCTCGGCCCCGCCCGAATCCGAAGCGCCCGTGACCGGCGGCGACGATACCCCGGCGGAGCCTGTCACCATCACCTTCTGGCACACCTACAGCGACAGCGAGGAGGCGCAGCTGCTTGACGTGGTGCTCCCGCTCTGGAACGAGCTGCACCCTGAGATCACCGTCGAGGCCGTGCGCCAGGACAGCAGCCAGTACCATGAGATGATCGTCACCTCCTTCGGCACCGGCGCGAGCCCGGACGTCGCCCGCGTGGACATTGCGAACATCGCCGCCTACGCCGCCCAGGGCGGGCTCGTGGCGCTTTCGGACTACCCCGACTTTGCGGAGATCTCCGCAGACTACATGGACGCGCCTCTCTCCACCAACCTCTATCAGGGTAAGTATTACGGCCTGCCGCTCGACACCAACTGCAAGGCCGCTGTGGTGAACATGAATGTTCTCTCCGAGCTCGGCCTTGACGCCGTGCCTGAGACTATGGAGGAACTGATCGAGGCCGCCTCAGGGCGCGGTACCTACACGATAAACGTCTCCGGCGTGGGCGACTGGGATATGTACCCCTACTTCTGGCTCTTCGGGGGTGTACTGACCAATGACGATTTCACTCAGGCGACCGGCTACCTTGACAGCCCCGAGAGCGTTGCCGCCATGGAGAAGATCGCCGAGCTGCACGACGCCAAGATACTCACCATCCGCGACGTGGACGGCTCCGTTGATGCCTGGGACGGTATAAACAGCGAGTACGCCATGTTTTTCGAGGGCCCCTGGTATTTCGGCTCCTATGAGGACAGCGAGGCCAAGGGCATAGTGGCGTCCACCATACCGACCTACAACGGCAAGAGCGCCTCCGTCGTCGGCGGCGAAAACGTAGCGGTGTTCTCCACCAGCGAGCACCCGGACGCGGCCTATGAGTTTGCCAAGTTCCTCACGTCCACTGAGGCGCAGCTGGCGCTGCTCCAGGCCGGGCAGCTGCCGATACTCAAGTCCCTCGTGGACAGCGACGAGGTGCAGAGCAACCCCGTCTGGTCTGTCTACATGGCCCAGATGGAGTCGGCCAGGGCCCGCATCCCCTCGCCCAACAACTCCAACATCCAGCAGATCTGGAGCGACATGGTGACCAATATCTTTGTGAGCGGCGCTGACATCACAGCGGAGCTCCAGAACGCGGCTGCGCTCATAGACGAGCAGCTCGCCTGACACAGCCGCCAAGTACGCGGGGCCTTCGGGCCCCGCGCCCGTCGAGAGGAGGCGTTGATGCATGGACGCGGCCGTGACCGCAATGACAAGGAAAAAACGGCTTAAAAAAGGTGCGCAGGGCTGGTTGAGGGCCCTGCCGTTCATCCTGCCCGGGCTCATACTTGTGGCCGTCTTCGTCGTCTATCCGATGCTTTTCACGATAAGGATATCCCTCTCGGAGTACAAGATCGTGCAGGGCGACATCACTTTCATCGGGCTGGAGAATTTCAAAAACGTGCTGGAGGGCGGCTCACGGTTCTGGTATGCCTACCGCAACAACTTCCTCTATGCCATCGTGACCGTGCCCTTCATCATCCTGGGCGGTATGTTCTTTGCGTATCTCATAAACAACCTCCGCCGCGGCCAGGGCATCTTCCGCGTCGGCTTCTATCTGCCGGTGATCACCTCCTGGGTCATCGTGTCCCTGGTGTTCCAGTATATGTTCAACAACTCCAGCCGCGGCCTCATCAACTACTTTCTCGTGGATGTGCTGCACGTCATGGACGACTATGTACCCTGGCTGCTGCGCGAGTGGTCGGGCAACGCGGCCATCTGGCTGATGGGCATATGGAAGAACATGGGCTGGGCCATGATAATCTACCTCGCGGGCCTGCAGAGCATACCGAAGGAGCACTACGAAGCTGCGGAGCTCGACGGTGCAGGGCTGTGGAAGAAGTTTGTGTACATCACCGTACCCGCGCTCCGGCCTACGACGTATTACGTCATGGTGAACATGATAATCGGCTCTTTCAACGTTTTCATCCAGGTCATGATGCTGACCGGCGGCGACCCGAACGGCAAGACCTCTGCGCTGCAATACCTGCTCTATGACCGGGCCTTCAACCAGTTCGAGTTCGGCGAGGCCTCGGCCATCGGCCTCATCTCGGCTGTCACCATAGTGGCCATCACCTTCCTGCTCAACCGCAGGCTCAGGCTGGATGACGTGGAGAAGGAGGGCTGACATGAGACGCGGCAAGAAAATGTCGGAGACGATAGGCCAGATATTGCTCTGGGTCTTTCTCATCGCGGCGCTGCTCATCTTCTCGGTGCCGTTCATATTCATGATAACGAACTCCTTTGAGGAGTTCAGCTATGTGCTGCCGTATCCGCCAAAGCTCCTGCCCGACAGGCCGGATTTCTCGGCCTACGCCCACATCCTCGGCATGGACATCTTTCCGACGGCGGTGAAAAACAGCGTCATAAACACCTGCCTCACTGTCGCGGCCTCGGTGCTCATCTCCACCCTTTCGGCCTATGGCTTCGCACGAATAGATTTCCCGGGCCGTGAGGCGCTCTTCAAGCTGTATCTCTTCACGCTGATGATGCCGAGCTTCCTGAACATCATCCCGCAGTTCCTCGTGCTCAGGGGCATACAGCTGCCCTGGCTCAAGAACGGGCTCATCGGCACGCGGCTGGGCCTCATTCTCGTATACACCGCAACAAACGTCTGCGGTCACACCTTCTTCCTGCGGAACTTTTTCAGGGGCCTGCCTGATTCGCTCTCGGAGTCGGTGATGCTCGACGGCGGCGGGCACGGCACGATATTCTTCAAGGTCATGCTCCCGCTCTCGGCGCCCGCCGTGGGCACGATGACCATCTTCGCCTTCCAGGGCTTCTGGGAGGAGTATTTCACCGCCAAGGTGCTAGTCGGAGCAAATGAGGACATGATAACCCTGCCGCTGCTGCTCCAAAGGCTCAACGGGCAGTACGCCACACGCTGGGAGTGGGTGTTTGCGGCCAGCATACTCGCGCTCATCCCCGTTATCGCTCTCTTCATCGTATTTCAGAAGAAAATGGTCGTGGGCGGGCTCACGCAGGGCTCGGTCAAGGGGTAATTATGGAGAAAAACACGCTCATTTGCACGTTCGACAAGGCGCAGTATCTCTGCGGCGAGGACGTGAGGATAGATTTGCCGCCGGAGCTCAGGGGCGGCGAGGCGCAAGTCATGCGGCTCGAAAGGCCTGTCCCCTGCAATGCGCACCGGGAAGGCGCGGCGCTTGTCCTCTCGGGGCTGGGCGCTGGCAGCTACGGCGTGAGCGTCCGGTACGGGGACGCGCACTGGGAAGGGGCCTTCGACGTAGTGGCGGAACGGCGGCAAGTCACGCGCTACGGCTTCCTGACCGATTTTGCGCCCGACGACGCCGGTGAGGAGGATCTGCGGTGGATGTGTGCGCTGCATCTCAACGCCGTGCAGTTTTACGACTGGATGTACCGCCACGACAAGCTGCTGCCGGACTCCGAGCTCTATTCCGACCCCATGGGCAGGCCCACCAGCCTCGCGGTCGTCGAGGGCAAGATAGCCGCCTGCAAAAAGCTCGGTATGCGCCCTTTCGCCTATGGGGCGGTATACGCCGCGACCACCGCGACCTACGAGGCACATCCGGACTGGGCCATGTACTCCATGGACGGAAAGCCGCTGGTGTTTGCAAGTTGGCTGTATTTCATGAACATAGCGGCCGGTTCGCCCTGGAGCGCACACATTATTGAGGAGTACCGTGAGGCGGTGCGCTTCGGCTTTGAGGGCATACACATGGATACCTACGGGCTTCCCAAGCACGTCTGGGACGCGCAGGGCAGGCCCGTGGAGCTGGCGGAGGAGTTCCCCGGCCTCATCACGCGCTCGGCAGAGGCCGTGCGCTCGGAGCGGCCGGAGGGCGGCGTCATCTTCAACTGCGTCAACAACTGGCCCGTGACCGACGCGGCCTCAGCCCCGCAGGACGCCGTGTACATAGAGGTCTGGCCGCCGAACGACAGCTACCGCGACCTCTATACGCTCATACGTGAGGCGAAGCTGTTCTCGGGCGGCAAAAACGTGGTGCTCGCTGCCTATTTGAAGCCCTTCGAGGCCGGAGGCGAGGCGGCGGAGAACGCCTTCCGCCTGGCCTGGGCGGCCATCTCCGCCTCCGGCGGCACACAGCTCGTCCTCGGCGAAGATCGCTGCGCACTCCGGGACAGCTACTACGTCGATCACGCCCGGCTCCGGGACGGTTTTTCACCCACAGTGCAGAAATACTGCGATTTCCTTGTGAGATACGCGGATCTGTTGTATGATGACAAAGGAACAGATATTAGCCGGACGGCATCCGGCGGCATAAACGAGGACGTCTGCTTCTCAGGCGAAGGCTGCGGGTTTTCGACGGACGGAGAAGAAGGCACGGTCTGGAGCATCATACGCGAATCCCGCGAGCTAATAAGCATCCAGCTCATCAACCTCCGCGGCAACGACGCACGCTGGAACGAGCCCAAGTCGCGTCCCATCCCGGCGGAAGGCATCAGCCTGAGCCTCCGGCTCGACAGGCCGGTCAGTGGCATCTGGTGGGCCTCGCCGGACGGGGAGAGCCTCGGGCCCGTGGAACTCCCTCACAGCTGGACGGATTCCGAGCACGGGCGCGTTTACTCCGCCTGTCTGCCGCCCCTCGATTACTGGGCCGCCGTCTGGGTACGACTGGGGGACTGAAAATGCTCTTTTCCTATAACGCCGATCTATTGCCCCATCTGAGGATGACGGGGTACATCCGATACAGCCAGCCGTGGATACACTTTGCGCGGCGGCTTGACGAATATGTGCTCTATGTCATACGTGAGGGCAATATGTATTTGCGGGAAAACGAGCTGGAATATCATCTGAAGGCCGGTGACTTCTTCCTGCTGGAGCCCGGCCTTCAGCATTTAGGCACTAAAAAGGCCTCCTGCGACTATTTCTACGCACACTTTACGCATCCGGAGCTGCATCGAGCGGCAGACGAGGCCGCGGCAATGGCGGAGTTGGCGGAAAAGCGGCGCCAGAGCCTGATAAGCTACAACCTCGACGCCGCCGACCCCACCGACAGCCTGACATACCTTCCCAAGCACTTTCATCTCTCCGGAGGCGAGCACAGGAACCTGCTGCGCTCTGCCGTCGCCTGCTATGAGGCACGCGAGGAGCATTACAAGCGCCGAGCCTCGACTTTCCTGCACAGTTTTCTGCTCCAGACCGCACACGAACACCTGATGGCCGAAATGGCCGTGCGCGATCGCCGCCTCAACCGCTCCGAAGCCGCAGTGGATCAACTTGTGCAGTACCTGAACCGAAACTACACCAAAAAACTTACGAGCCAGGAGCTCGCAGAGCTCTTCGAGATGAACTTCGACTACCTAAACCGCGTTTTCTCGGCGATGACCGGCAGCTCTATCTTCTCGTACATCAATATGCTGAGGATCAACAACGCGAAGCAGCTCATTGCCAGTACCGATCTGGCCTTTTCAGAGGTGGCATATCTCGTCGGCATACGCGACCGGTACTATTTCTCCCGGCTCTTCAAAAAGCTGACCGGCATGAGCCCGACGGAATACTACAAGAAGGCGAGAGGGCAGTGAGATGGAGTATCCGCGCTTTTTCCGGCTCTGCTGGGACAATCTGCTGACGCTCATCGGGCTGAACCTGCTCTTTTTGGCGTGCTCCATACCTCTTGTAACGCTTCCGGCATCGCTCACGGCGCTGGCCGGAGCCGGGCAGGCATTGATCGAGGGCGAGGGAGCCGCGCTGAGGCGTTTTTTGGAGGTGTTCAGGCGCGAGCTTTTCCGCGCCATGCCCGCGGGCTTCGCAATGCTGCTTCTGGAGGCCGCGGCGCTCTGGGGCTGCCTCTTTTACCGGGGCTTCACGGGGCTGCTGCCGACGGCGCTCTCGGTCTTTTGCCTCTTGTGCGCTTACATCGTGTTCTGTGCCGGTGCATACTGCTTCAATATGCTCGCTCGTATCGAGCTTGGCTTTGCGGGGCTCGTGCGCAACTCCTTCGCGTTGGTATTCATGTTTCCGCGCCCGCTTTTTACTTGGCTGCTGCTGTCCTTCATGCTGCCGCTTGCGGGGCTGTTTTTGCTGCCGCACTCACTGCCGCTGCTGGCTCTCCTGCTCATCTCGGCAAGCGGTCTTGCCGCCTCACGCGGGACTCTGCCTGCCGTGTTCGAATATGTGGAAAGGAAGTGATCCCATGCCCGAGGCATGGTGGAAGGAGCGCGTATTCTACCAGATATATCCCAGGAGCTTTCAGGACTCCAATGGCGACGGCATAGGCGACCTGCGGGGCATCATCTCGCGGCTCGACTATCTCAAGAGCCTCGGCATCGGCGCCGTTTGGCTCTGTCCGGTGTACGACTCGCCCAACGCGGACATGGGTTACGATATCCGCGACTATGAGAAGATCATGGCCGAATTTGGCACGATGGAGGACTTCGACGAGCTGCTGCGCGGTCTGCACGAGCGGGATATAAAGCTCATCATGGATTTGGTCGTGAATCACTCATCGGACGAGCACCGCTGGTTCGTGGAGTCCCGCTCCTCGCGGGAGAACCCCTACCGCGACTACTACATCTGGCGCGACGGCAGGGACGGCCGCGAACCAAACAACTGGGCCTCCTTCTTCACGCCCTCGGCCTGGAGCTATGACGAGGGTACGGGACAGTGGTATCTGCACCTCTTCTCCGAGAAACAGCCTGACCTCAACTGGGAAAACCCATCCGTCCGGGAGGAAGTCTACGCCATGATGAACCGCTGGTTTGACCTGGGCGTGGACGGTTTCCGCATGGACGTCATCACCGTGATAGCCAAGGCCCCGGGACTGCCGGACGGCACGGGCGAGCCCGGAGCCGGCGGCTACGTATTTTCTCCGGAGCACTTCGCCTTCCAGCCCAGGCTGCACGAATATCTGCGCGAGATGCGCAGCCGCTGTTTTGACGGGCGAAACTGTATGTGCGTGGGCGAGGCCTCGTTTGTGACGACGGAGAATGCAGGCAGTCTCGTCGGCGACGGTCGTGAGCTCGACCTTCTCTTTCAGTTCGACCTCATGGACATTGACGGCGAGGGCTCAAAGTGGAACACCATACCCCTGGACGTGCCGAAACTCAAGCGCATCCTTGCCGCGTGGCAGGGCGCGATAGATTGGAACACGCTGTTTCTGGGCAACCACGACCAGCCGCGCATCGTCTCGCGTTTTGGCGACACGAGCAGCGAGAAGCTCTGGAAGCGCAGCGCAAAATGCCTTGCGACGCTGATGTACCTGCAAAGAGGCACGCCCTTTATCTATCAGGGCGAGGAACTCGGCATGACAAACGCGCCTTTTGAAACTAGCGAACAGCTCCGGGATGTCGAGGAACTGAATCTGCTGGCCTTGTGTAAAAGCGAGGCGGAGCTGGAGCGGGCCTGGAGGGGCATAAAGGCCAAGGGCCGCGACAACGCGAGGACGCCCATGCAGTGGAGCTCCGGCAAAAACGCGGGCTTCAGCACGGCTGAGCCCTGGATAATGCTCAATCCAAACTATTCCGGGATAAACGCGCAGGCCGAGGAGCAAGACCCGGACTCCATCCTGAACTATTACCGTGCGCTCATCGCCCTGAGAAACAGCACCCCGGCTCTGCTGCACGGCGACTGGCGGGAGCTCCTGCCCGAGAGCGGCCAGATCGTGGCATACGCACGAGAACTGGAGGGCGCGGCGTATACCGTCCTGTGCAACCTCAGCGGAGTAAACGCTGAGTTGCCCTGCACCCTGGGTGATTTCGGCGAGCTCGTTCTCTCAAATATGCCCGCCGACCTCACAGCTAATGCGCTGTGCCCATATCAGGCGCTGGTACTGAAGCGCTTTTGAAACAAACATTTGTATGTGAAAAGGCTAAACCTAAAAAGCCGTCTGCCGAAGTTTCCGGCAAACGGCTTTTTTATAAGTTGGGTAATGTCATTTGTCATTATTGCTGAACCGCATGAGCATCGTCGCGGCCTGGGCGCGGGTGGCGGTGCCTTGCGGCACAAGCGTGGACTCGGTGAGGCCGTTGATGATTCCAGCGACGCAGGCCCACTGCATGGCGGGTATGGCGTACTCGCCTATCTGGTCGAAGTCGGCGTAGCTCAGGATGTTCGTCTCCTCACCGATGCTCACGTCATAGCCCTTGGCCTTGGCGTAGCGCCAGAGGATGGCGGCGAGCTGTTCGCGGGTGATGGGGTCGTCAGGGGCGAAGCTCGTGTCGGTGACGCCGTTGACGATGCCCTCGCTGGCAGCCCAGCGCACAGCCTCGGCGTACCACGCGCCGCCGTCAACATCGGTGAAAGGCATATAGTAGTTCACCACGGGCCTGCCCTCGACGCGCCAGAGTATGGTCACCAGCATGGCCCTCGTGAGCGAGGCGTTCGGTGCAAAGAGCGCGTTGTCCACTCCGTCCATCAGGCCGTTTTCGAGGCAATAGTGGATTCCGTCGTGGTACCAGGCGTTGACGTCGAGGTCGTTAAACGCTCGCAGCGGGCAATCGGCTCCGCCGTCGCAGGCGGCGGAGCCCGCACGGAAGGTCGCCGTCACGGTAACGCAGCTGTCTGGCATGGTGAAGGTGTAGACATTGCCGCTGCCTTTGACGGCGATTTTGTTGCCGCTCTCGTCGGTGACGGTGAGGCTCGCGAGCTCATAGCCTTCGGCCGGGGTGACGGTTACGGTTACGGTGACGCCCTGGGAGGCGTTGCTCGGGCTGACGCTGACGCTGCCGTGCGAGGTCGGGGCCACGGTGACGTTGTACACATCCGGGAGGCTGCTGGGATTGATGTAGACCGTCAGTTTGCCCTTGACACAGGTCACGGTGTAGTTCGGGTTCGTGCCGGCGCAGGAAATGGCGATGTCGTATTCACCGGGCGCGTAGACGTTCGGCGTCACGGCCGCGCCGTCCTTCCGGTACTCCATCGTAACGGTGCCGCCGAGGGTATCTTCGCCGAGCAGGCCGGACACCTCATAGTCGACACCGGACGCAGGGGCGCTCAGGTCGGGGGCTTTCTGGCCCGTGTAGATGTTCCGGTCGAGCGCGGTGACAGTGACCTGTGCGGGCGCGATGGTGAAGTCCAAGGTGACGCTGCCCGTGTACTGGATGCAGTCGTCAGGAATGGCGATGGTGACGGTGTAGTTCCCGGCGTTGACGGGGTCGGCATTGTAAGTCACGGTGAAGCCGCCGTCGTAGCCCTCGGCCGTGGGTGTGCCGGTATAGCCGAGCTGCCTCTGGCCGGTGTAGGTGCCGTTCTGCGCGGTGACGCCGGTGATGCTGAGCGTTTCCTTGCCCCTTCCGGTTAGGGTGACGGTGATGTTGTAGTCATTGTAGTTGGTCGCGCCGGTCACGGGGACGATGACGGTGTAGGTTCCGCCCGTTGTGACGCCGCTGCCTCCGGTGTAGTGCAGGACGCCGTCCGTGATGCCGAGGTTAGTCAGGTCGTCGCCGGTGGGAGCGCCGTAGCCGGCACCGTCGGGAATGGCGGGCAGGGCCACCGAGTCGGCCCAGTTGGCGAGGACGGAGCCGGTGATTTCGGTGATGCCGTTGAAATTCGCCTTGTCGATGGTCTGGCCGGTGAGGTTGTAGGTATTCTCGGCCAGCGTGTAGTTGCCGCTTTTCAGCGTCACGGTGACGATGGCGGTCTTATCCGTGCCCGCGTTGGCGTCGGTGAACTCCGCCGTGGCGGTGTAGTCGGTGCCCAAGGCCGGGGAGCCGCCCTCGAAGCTCACGCCAGTGACCGTGGCGGCGGTGGTTTCGTCTTAGGTCTTGGGCGCAATGGTGGCGTCGGTGATGGTCAGCGCGGCGGGGCTGATGTTGTAGGGGAGCGTGACCTCGTCGGTGTAGTTGCCCTTGCCCGTGACGGTGACTTCGTAGGTACCGACGTCTATAAGCTCAGTGACCTCGTTTCCGCCAGCGTCTTTGTACGACAAATCATAGTCAGCAGAGCTCAGCTCTTTGCCGTCCACGAGGACGGTGAGCGCGTGGGCGGTGCCGTTGAATGTGGCCGTGTCCGGGCTCAGCGTCACATTGTCGTCGGTGATGGCCGCCGCGGTGATGCTCCACGCATGGGTGATGCCGGTGGCGCCGTCCAGAGTGTAGTTGCTGTTGCCCAGGCCTGTGACGGTGGCGGTGAAATTGCCCACATTTGTATAGGTGTTGTCATCATAGGTCAGGGTGAAGGAATCCCCATCCACCGCATTGGTCACTTCGGCGGTGACGGAATGTTCGCTGCCGTCGTAGGTGAAGGTGGTGGTCGTGCTCCAGGACAGGGTCACGGGTTTGGCGGTGATTGTGATGGCGTCGCTGGTCGCTTGGCAGCCGGTGGTACTTGTGCTGTCCGGGATGGAGGCCACCAGATAGTAGGTGCCCGCGTCCTTGGGGACGCTGTCCAGTTTGGTGCCCTCGTCCACAGAATCCTTGTACCAGGTAAAGGTCACATCGTCATATCCCGCGCCGGTGATGGTCAGTTGGTCGGCGGTGGGGTTGGCCAGAGGCTGGCCGTCGTAGGTCTTGCTGGGGGCATAATTGTTGAACTGGATGGTGGAGGGCGCCTTGCTGATGGTGACGCCGTCCGTCACAGTGACCGTCCCGGCGGGCAGGGTCAAGGTGTAGTTGTCTTTCTTTGCGCCAGTCAGGGTGAGGGTGCTGGGGAGGGTGAGCTCGTTGTACGTACCCACATTGGCGCTGGTCAGGGTGCCGGTGAGGGTGCTGGTGTCCACGCTGACATCATCGTTATTGCAAACGCCGTCAAGGGTGACGTCGGTGATGGTCACTGTGGCGCTGCCGTCATAGGTTTTGCCCTCGGCGGTGACGGCGGTGACGGTGAGCGGGGCCTGGCTGATGGTGACATTCACGGACTCAGTGTCGCTGTGGCTGTCGTCGCCCTGCGCATAGTAGTATACGGTGTAGCTGCCCGCGTCGGCGGCGGTGGGGATCTGGTCGGTGAAGGCTCCGTCCGTGCCCAGGCGGTACACCATGGTGCCGCCGTCAGCCTCGCCAGCCGTCACAAGCGCCTGGGCGCTGCCGTTGTAGGTCAGGTCTTTGGCCGCGGGGGCCGTGGTCACGGTTGCGGGCGTGGATGCGCTCAATTTGGCGTAGATCGTCGTATCTTCGCTGTACGTTTTTGTGCTTGTGTCGATTTTATTTGAGCAGGCCTCATCCGCAAAGAACGCATATCCGTCCGGATAGCCGGTTGCGACTTTGTCAACGTTGGCGTAGAAAATGCTTGTATTGCCATCCGGCAGCACAACGGTGATCTTGACCACCCGGTTGCTGTCGCTGGGCTGCGGATCGCCGCTGCCGCTGAGAAGCTGGCCCCAGATCGTATCATCCCGCCCATCTTGCAGCAGCCACGCCACCTCGCCGGATTCGAGCTGGGCTTGGGACACTGCTTTGGCATTGCTGTCAGTGTTCCCACCTTCGAGATAGTAGCAGTCGGTGGATTTGCCGCTCCCGGTTATTGCGCCCATGTAGTTGGTTCCGGTTTGACTGACCGCCCCGGTGTTGAGACATTTGGACAGGGTGGCGTTGTAATAGTTATCTCCGCAGATGCCGCCGACATAGGTTTTACCTTTTACATACCCGGTGTTAAGGCAGTCGGAAAGGACACTTTCACTCCCTGTGGCGCCGCAAATACCGCCGACATGATTGGCTCCTTCCGCCTCAACAGCTCCGGTGTTGACGCAGCCGGTGATGCTCACGCTGCTGCTGTTCATTACCGTGCCGCAGATGCCGCCGACATAACCTGAGCCGCCTGATGCGGTCACAGTGCCGCTGTTGGTGCAGTTGATGATTTGGGTATCGTTTTCCGCGTCGGCGCAGATACCGCCGGCACAGGAGGAACCGGATGAGATGCTGGCGGCGTTGCTGCAGCCCGACACTTTTGAATTTGAACTGCACTGCCCGCAGATGCCGCCGGTGTATTGACCTTTACTGATGCTGCCGGAGAGTATGTGGCAGTTTTCAATGGTGCCGGAGGAAATTAATCCACAAATACCGGCGGTGTATACGCTGGTACGCGTGATGCTGCACTCGGCAAGCCGCACATTTTTCACCGTGCCGCCGTTAATCTTTGTGAACAGGCCCGCATAATCGGTGCCTCTGACGATAGTCAGCCCCGTGATGGTGTGATTTTGCCCGTCAAAGGTGCCTCTGAAATCCTTTGAATAGGGGCCGATGGGCGTCCAGTTATGGCCCGACAGGTCGATATCCTCTGTCAGCGTGACGGTCTTGCCGGAAAAATTATCTGTCTGCGACTGCTTTGACAGCCAGGCGAGGCCCTCGGCGGAGCTGATGGTGACGTTGCCGCTTGTATCGACGGTATAGCCTTCCGGCTGAGATGTCACCACGTCCTCCCAATTATCTGTCGGCTCGTCCGCCAGCGCCGTGGCGGGCAGCAGGCTCAGGCACAGGGCCAGGGCGCAGAATAGGCTCAATATACGTTGCTTCATCTTACGTCATCCTTCGCTGATAAGCCTATGGCGTTTCTGAATACCACAATATCTATGGTGGTAACAGAGTTTTCGTTATGTTGCTTTCAAGCAACAGTGTTTATACATTATACTCATTTATTCCCATATTTGCAAGTATCTTTTACAACTTTACGGTAGATATCGGGGATCTTTGGGGTCTTGAAGCCCGGGTCGCTACGTGATAAAATCCTGCCCGAATACTCCGGCGCAAACAATTGTTTAACATTTGTGTGTTATACTTAGAGATACGAAGGGAGGCTTGCGGGATGTTCAAGATACTCGTGGTCGAGGATGACCGGGAATTGCGGCGGGCGGTCTGCTCGCATCTGGGGCAGAACGGGTATGAGACCGTCGGCTGCGCCGGGGCCGACGAGGCCTATGACGCCATGTACGGCGGCACGCTCTTTGACCTCATCATCTCCGACATAATGATGCCCGGCGTGGACGGCTTCGAGTTCGCCCACACAGTCAGGGAGCTGGATCAGGATATCCCCATCCTCTTCATGACAGCGCGGGACGACTTTGCCGCAAAGCAGCGGGGCTTCCAGTCCGGCATAGACGACTACATGGTGAAGCCCGTGGACCTCGACGAGCTGCTGCTGCGCATCGGCGCGCTTTTCCGCCGCGCCAAGATAGCCAGCAGCCGCAAAATAGAACTCGATACTCTGCGCCTCGACGCCGACGAGCGCACGGCCTACCTCTCCGGCGCTGAGGTGCCCCTCACCGTCCGCGAGTTCAACCTGCTCTACAAGCTGCTCTCCTACCCAAAAAAGACCTTCACCCGCTCCCAGCTCATGGACGAGTTCTGGGACGGCTGGCCCAGGGGATGTTGCAGCCGTATTTCTCAGCGTTTTTCTGCTGCTCTCTCATGCCAAACAGCGTGGCGTTCAGGCCGAAGCTGCGGAACGTGGTCTTGAGCACCTCGTTGTCTATGTCCCGCCAGAGGCCCATCAGGTATTTGTACCACAGGTTTTCCGGGTCGTCGGAGATGTAGTCCATCGCCGCGCCGAGGGCTGTGCCTCCGGGGCATCGAGCTCACCGCCTCCAGTTCCTCAAGCTGGGCGCTTAGCAGACGGACGGGTGCGTTCTCCGGTAACATGATTTCTGAATTCAGTGCAAGTACCAGTTGACCGTGGCGCTCATATACCGTATACTGGTCTTGCTTTTTCTTTTGTTTCACAAGCTAAGAATAAAGCAAACGGCGAGGTTTGGAAGCCCTTTCGGGCTCCAAACCTCGCTTATTTTTTATGGGCTTGTTTTGCAACGGACCCTTTGCTTTGTTCTTTGATCAAACCTCTATGGATCTCATGAATATCGCTGCCGCCTGTGCGCGGGTGGCGGTGGCGGTTGGGGTGATGAGGCCGTTCTCGTCGCCCTCGATGATGCCGGCGCCGCAGGCCCACTGGAAGGCGCTTATCGCCCACTCGCTGACCTGGTCAGCATCGGCGTAGCTGAGAATGTTCGTCTCCTCGCCGACACTCACGTCTTGGCCCTTGTAGACGGCGTAGCGGTAGAGCATCGTGATAAGCTGCTCGCGGGTCACGTCGCCCATCGGGTCGGTGCCGTCGGAGATG
>CABVBV010000045.1 GCA_902496595.1 uncultured Eubacteriales bacterium
TTACGCTCATGAGCGGAGCCGGGCTCGAGCCGAAAAGGCTCAGGCTCGTTCAGCACAGGCTCGAAAAGCCGCCGGGACTCGCGCTCGTGGAAGGCCGCAAGGGAGCCAGACCGGGCCTGGAGGCCCTGCCCACGCTCATTCTCACCGGCCGGGACGGCCGGGACTCGGCGGAGGTTCTCCGCATCTATCACAGGGAGGAAATCTGATGTCAGGCAAGCTCACACTCGTCGGTACGCCGATCGGCAACCTGGGCGACCTCTCGCCCAGAGCCAGGCGCACGCTCGAAGAGGCGGACTTCATTGCGGCGGAGGACACCAGGGTGACGCTGAAGCTGCTCAACCACTTCGGCATCTCCAAGCCGCTCGTCAGCTACTATCAGCACAACAAAAACCGCAGCGGAGAGCGGATAGTGGAGCGCATCCTCTCCGGTGAGAACTGTGCGCTCGTGACCGATGCGGGTATGCCGATAGTTTCAGACCCGGGAGAGGAGCTGGCGGCTGCCTGTGCGCAGGCGGGCATAGAGATAAGCGCGGTTCCGGGGCCCTGCGCGGCGGTGACGGCGCTGGCGCTCTCGGCCCTGCCCTCCGGCAGATTCTGTTTTGAGGGCTTCCTTTCCACCTCGGGGAAGAGCCGAAGGGGGCACCTGGAGTCGCTCAGGGCCGAGAAGAGGACGATGATCTTCTACGAGGCCCCGCACAAACTGCAGAAGACCCTTTCAGACCTCTTGGAGACCTTCGGGCCGGAGCGGCGAGTCTCGCTCTGCCGGGAACTCACGAAGCTGCACGAGGAGGTGGTGCGCACCACGCTCTCGGAAGCGGTGAAGCTATATGAGGCCGAGCCGCCCAGAGGCGAGTTCGTCCTGGTCGTGGACGGAGCGCCGGAGCGGTCGGAGGAACTGCCCACGGCGGAGGTCGCGCTCGAGAGGGTAAAATTTTACCGCAGCGAGGGCCGCGCCATGAAGGAGGCGGCGAAACTCGCTGCGGCGGATACGGGATATTCAAAAAACGAGCTCTACGAACTCGCGCTCAGGGCCGAGGATTGAAGATGCTCTCTACGCGGCGGATATAATTCGGAAGGGCGCCCTCGAAATCCACGCCCCAGGGCCTCGGAGTGGCCCGCTCATAGCTCCTCACTATGCTCTCTCTGACGAGCGAGCTCGCAGCCTCGAGCGCCTGCCCGGCGGAGGCGCCGCGCACCAGGAGCGCGGCAAAGGCCGAGGCAAAGATGTCGCCGGTGCCGTAGAACACACCGTCGAGCGCCATGTCCATCGCGGAGAAGCTCTCGCTCGTGGAGAAGTCCCGAACCACGATGCCTATCTCGTCCTCCGACGGGTGGACTCCGGTGATGGCGGCGACCCCTGGGCCCAGCTGCTCCAGGCCCTTGAACAGCCTGTCTATATACTCAGGGTCGTGCGGAGCGGGCCGGTATTCCGCTCCGGTCAGCAGCGCAGCCTCGGTGACGTTCGGAGTCACCACCCGGGCCCTGCCGAAGAGTTCCCTGAATGCGCCGCACAGCTCGTCGCCGAGCCCGGCATAGTAGCGGCCGTTGTCGGCCATGGCCGGGTCGCAGATAACCAGAGTCTCCGGGCCGGCCAGCTCGTCTATCACGCGGCCCAGCAGCCCGACCTGCGCCGGAGAGGCCAGATAGCCGGAATAGATGCCGTCTATGGGCATACCGATGTCGTGCCAGTGCTTCGCCATGGGCAGCATCTGGTCGGTCAGGTCGCGGAAAGTCCAGCCGGTAAATTCGCCCGTATGCGTGGAAAAGAGCGCCGTCGGTATGCAGGCGCACTCCACCCCGGTCGCGGAGACAACGGGCAGCGCCACGGTGAGCGAGCATTTGCCGAAACCGGAAATGTCGTGTACCGCGGCTATCCTCTTCAATTCAGGCATGGCCGTTCGTTCTGGCGCCATACTGTGAAAGCATCTCCCTCAGAGCCGCGGACTGACCCGCGGCTTTTTCCATTTCAGCCCTGGGCCTCGGTCTGGCGGTAGACCCAGCAATTGAACCTCTCGTCGGTGAAGTTCCAGATGGGAACGAAGCGGAGGTTGATATCTCCGTCGTACATCCAGTAGTCCACGCTGTCCCTGTCGACCGTGGCCCTCCAGACGGAGTCCGAGGCGCAATAGAAACGGTCGAAGAGTTTGGCGAAAACGCTTATGTCCTGCCCGGACTGAGCCGAGAGGCCGCTTCTGAGCGACTGCGTGTCAAGGATGACCGAGATGAGCACGTCCTTGTTGGCCAGCTGCGTTGTGAGGTCTATTGCAAGGCCGCACACGGCGGAGACCGGGCTGGGCACGCTGCTCAGGACTACGGTATAGTTGAGCGCCGCGTCGGTCTGGGGCATGGCAAGGTTCTTGAGCAGCAGCTCGTCGAAGCCCATGTCGGCAAGCTCCGCGCAGAGCCCTATGAGATAGTCCGAGGTCACGCTGTTGTACGGATCCAGCCAGGTGCCGTCCGAGTCCGTGTAGTTCGAGCTGCCGGGCGTACTGAGCGCGGCCATGGGGCATCTTGAGGCCAGCAGCGCATCTGTACAGCAGGCCAGCTGGGCTATGAGATAGATGTTCTGCTGCTTCAGCCCGCTCACGATGGAGGCGAGGTCTGTCGTGCCCGCAGTGCCGTAATCGGCGGCGAGCTGGACGCTGGAGTTCCAGACCAGCTGCCCGCTGACGGGCTTCACGTCCAGCACAAGGGCGTTCGCCCCGGTGGATTCCAGCGTTTCCACATAGGAGGCGATGCCGTCGGCAGTGACGTTTTCCGACGGGACGTAGACAGCGCGGACGCTCTCCATATCCTCATCGACCCTGGACTCGATGTCGGAGTAGTCGGGATCCGTCACCTCGAGCTCGGCAGTGACCTGCTCGGGAGAGGTATCTCCGGCATCGGAGCCTTCCTGCTCCTGCTCAGGCGTGGCGAGGATGGGCAGCTCCAGTGAGATGCCGTTGTTCTCATAGACTATATACTTCTGAAACGCGCCGAAGAGCACCAGCAGCGCCACGAAAAGCACCGCCAGAACCGAGAGCACTATGCCCAGCACATTCAGTTTTTTTCGCCTGCCCCTGTATACGTCGGGCCTGTTGTTCTTCGCCATGGTGCCTCCCGGCAGGTGACGTTCAGCCCCTGCCCTCTATCGCCATCATCTTTTCTATCCTTCTCGTGTGCCTGCCACCGTCAAAACCGGTGTCGAGGAAGGTGTCGCAGATCTTTATCGCGAGGCCGGGGCCGGTTACTCGCTCGCCCATGGCCAGGATGTTCGCGTCGTTGTGCCTGCGCGTCATCTCCGCGGAAAAGCAGTCGCCGCAGAGCGCGGCCCTTATCCCGTGTACCTTGTTCGCGGAGATGGAGATACCTATGCCGGTGCCGCAGATGACTATGCCCTTCTCGTACTCGCCGGAGGCCACCGCCCTTCCCACGGCCTCGCCGTAGTCCGGGTAGTCGCAGCTCTCTTCATTGTAGGTGCCGAAGTCCTTGTACTCTATGCCCCGCTCGTCCAGGTGCTTCATTATGACCTGCTTGAGCGAGTATCCGCCGTGGTCGGAGCCTATCGCTATCATTTTACAAACCTCCTCAGACTTCTATCCTCTTAAATTCCGGCTTGTGCCGCCGGTAGATCGCGGTGTACCTGAAGCCGCAGTCGCGCAGGAGCTCGTGCCCCTCCTTGATGCCGACGCCCGCGGCCTTCATATTGTGCGCATCGGAGCCGACGGTGATGATGTCCCCGCCGAGTTCCCTGTACCTCCTGAGTATGTCCACTGAGGGGAAAGTCATGAGCAGCGGGTCTTCCCGGCCGCCGGGTACGAGGTCGGCAACGTTCAGCTCGATACCCTTGCCGTTTTCTATGAGCGTGCGCAGAAGCACGTCCACCTTGTCCCCGTTGCGCTCCATCGTCACCTGCGCGTCGAAGCCTTTTTTGTGCATATACCGCAGGCAGTAGCCTATGTGCGCCATGACGTCGAAGCAGCCTATGCCCGCCAGCTCTATGAGCTCGTCCAGATAGCGGTCGTACAGCTCGAAGCACTGCTCGTAGCTCTCATACTGGATATAGTAGAAGTCCTGCTCGTCCCGGAGATTGTGCAGGGAGCCGAGGATGAAGTCGTACTCCGGCATGGCGTAGATGCGCTTGGCCCTCGCGGGGTCGTGGTTGCCCTCGCCCAGCTCCAGGCCCAGGGTCATGAAGATGCCCTCCGGCGCCTTCTCCAGCGCGTCGATATACTGGTGCGCCTGCTGCTTCGGAAGAGTGAAGTTGTCCGGGCCTATCTGCATCGTCTCGGCCATGCCGAAATCGCTGTGGTCGGTGAAGCAGACCTCCGAGAGCCCCTTCTGCTTAGACGCCTTCGCCATCTCCGCCATCCTGTTCTTCGCGTCAAAGGAGCAGGTGCTGTGTACGTGATAATCCGCTAAAAACATTCTCTTTCACCTGATATCTGCATATTTACGATAGTTGAGCTCTCTGGAACCGTATCCACGGACGGACGATGCCGGATGAGCGAGCAATTTTTTCGCCGGTCAAGGCAAATTTCCGCAGTCATACTTTGTGTATTTCAAGGAAATTTAACGCAGAGCGGCGGGAAAAGGGCCGCTCAGGCGGTGTCGGCCGCCCGTGGATACGGTTCCTATTTAAAACGGCCAACTTGGGAACCACTTGTTAAAATACGTCGTGTACCACCGGGCCGTCCTGACTCCTGTGAGCACCGGGTAGAAAGCCGTGAACAGCAGGACGCTCAGGCCCGTGAAGGCGTACATCGGCCGCTCCCACCTGTACAGCCCCTCGTCCCGGCAGCGCCGCCACATATGGCAGAGCGCCAGGGCCATGAAGACCTCCGAGGGGAAGTAGTGGTACGCGAAGGTCAGCCTCGTCACCAGCACCCAGGGCAAAAACTGCGCAAGGTAGCCGATGACTATGAAGGCCGCACGCCCGTCCTTGTCCTTCACCGCCAGCACGCCGCAGCCTATGACGGCGAACAGCCCGCCCCAGCAGAACACGGGGTTCAGGAAAGCTCCGAAGGCGCTCTTCGTGCCGTCGTCGAAGTACTCGAGGTAGTAGAGTATCGGTCTCGCGTCCACCAGCCACTGGTACCAGCGGCTCGAGTAGGGGTGCGTGGAGACGAGGTCGGAGTGGTATTCCCACATATAGACCTGATTATCCCAGACGAGCTTGGCATAGTCCTTCGTGAAGTACATCCCGAGGCCGCTCCCCAGGCCCTTCGCCGTGCCGTAGCAGTAGTAGCTCGCGTAGTATATGGCCGCGGGCAGGGCCACGAAGAACACGAGGCAGAACGCGCAGTTCGAGATAAAACCGCGCCAGAAGCCCTCTTCGCGCCTCCGGCTTATCCAATAGATGAGCCAGATGACGGCCAGGCCTCCGCCGGCATATATGCAAGTCCACTTGCTCGCCGCGCCCAGGCCGAAGAAGAGGCCCGAGAGCGCGAGGTGCCGCCACTTGCCCCCCGACACGAACCTCCACATGAACAGGTACATGAGCAGGATGAAAAACACCGCGTAGGTGTCGATGGTCGCTATCCTCGTCTGCACGAAGTGCATGAAGTCGAAGGCGAAGATGACCGTGCCGCAGATACTTATCCTCGTCGAGCCGCTCATGCGCTTTATGAAGTCGTAGAGTATCGGAAGCATGAGCAGGCCGAAGAGCGTGCCCATGAAGCGCCAGCCGAAGGGCGTCATGCCGAAGATGCGGATGCCTATGCCTATGATGAGCTTGCCCAGGGGCGGGTGGGTTATCTCGTAGGGATAGACGTTCTCGATGTGCTCGAGAGCCGTCCGCGCATGGTATATCTCGTCGAAGTAGCTGCTGTTCAGGTAGGTCGCGGCCTCCGGCACCAGCTCCTGCTCGTCGAAGAGCGGCGCTGCCCCGGCGTCGTAAGTGAAGGTCGAGGCGTCCAGCATATCGCCCCATGTATCGTAGACGGCGACCTCGCCCAGCGACAAGGTCGCAGAGGCGGTGATGCGCAGGTACTTGCCCTCGATGCGCTCCGGAGGGTCTTCCATATCCTCAGCCGGGAAGTCCAGCCACTTGAAGAGGTCGGCATAGCCCTGCTCCATCTCGCCGAGCTCCGTCCAGGTCTCCCCGTCCTCAGACACGGCCAGGGAGTAGGAGCCGGTGTGCAGGCCGGTATAGTAGCGGATGTTGCCGATAACGGTGCTTTCCGGCAGCTCGACTATCACGTAGCGGCCCCGCTCCGTGAACTCGCACCAGCTCTGCGGGGCGCTCCTGTCGCCGAGCCCGGTGAAGGCCGTGACGCCGTAGGCGACGCAGATGACGAGCGCCGCGAGCACGTCCTTCCTCGTCAGCCTGCCGCATTCGCAGGAGAAACTGAAGGGAGGTTTTTTGACTCTCTTCTTCTTTCTTTTCTTCTTTTCAGGGGCCTCAAGCCCGGTCTCCTCCGGAGAGGTTTCCGGTTCCGCAGGCTCTTCAAGCCGTTCCTCCGCAAACAGAGGCAGCCACTGCCAGGCGCACCATATGACGAACGCAGCCGCGGCCAGCGGCAGCAGGTAGGTCAGATAACTCAAGTCCTTACCTCCGCTCCATCAATAAGCCAAAATATTATACACGCTTTTCCCTCTCTTGTCCATAGCCGGCGGCCGATAGCGCAAAGACCGCCGGCATTATGAACATACGATATCTGGGCTGTATCTCGATGACGAGGTAGCACAGGAAATTTGCCGCGACGAGGCACATGAGCAGCAGCCCCGACGGCCCGGCTCCGCGCCGGAGCAGCATAACGCAGCCATACGCCGCCAGCGCCGCCGTCAGCAAAAACGCCGCACGCTCCCCGCTCAGCACGGCCGCCTCTCCAAAGGGCAGCCCGCCCTCCAAATAGCCCAGATCCTCCTGAGCGCCCCAGAACAGCTTCAGCTTCCGCCAGAGGAAGGAGGGTATGCTCTCGCAGCCGGAGAGCGACTCGCCTATGGCCTCCAGCGCAGCCTCGCGCCGCCCGGGGCCAGCACCAGCGATTCATAGAGCACGAAGGGTATCTGGTAGCCCCACATTTGGAAATACCCGTCCGCGAGCGCCGAGGCGTCGCCGCGTGACAGCGCCTCCGCCGCGTTATAGAGCAGCAGGAAGTCGCTCGACTGCGCCTGCGCGGGCAGCAGGGCGAAGGGCAGGCGCAGGCACAGCGCCGTCAGGACGATAAGCGGCGGCATATACCGCTCCGGCAGCCGCCGACAGCTACCCTTACGCAGGGGAGCCTTTTTGCGCAGCCCGTGACCGCGTGCGTTGGTTTGCGCCGAACAGACGCCCAGCCCACAAAAAGCGCTTTTCTTCGGCGCGGCATTTTACCCCGCCGCTGCATAAGTCTGCTTGACATAATGCCCGCAGCAGGTGTAGAATAATTCGATAATATTGCGGGGCAGGGGAACCCCTTGATATTAAAACTTTTCACGGGACAGTTTTCGTTCCGTCTTTATTACTGGCAATACTTGTTGAAAGGGAGGCGCATACAGAAACTATGGAATGGATAATAGCCGGCGTTGCCTGCATAGCTGCGCTGGTAATAGGCTTTTTCCTGGGCATAGGCTACCGCAAAAAGGTCGCTGAGCGCGAGATCTCCAGCGCCGAAGAGGAGGCCAAGAGGATCATCAACGAGTCCATCAAGGCCGCCGAGTCGAAAAAGCGCGAAGCGCTCGTTGAGGCGAGGGAAGAGATACACAAAAACCGCAGCGAGTATGAGCGCGAGGTCAAGGAGCGCAGGGCGGAGCTCTCCAAGCAGGAGCGCAGGCTCCAGCAGAAGGAGGAGACCCTGGACAGAAAGAACGATACGCTCGAGAAAAAGACCGAGGCTCTCAACCAGAAGATCGCGCAGGCCGAGGCCCAGCAGGAGGAGATCAAGCTCGTAAAGAAGAGCCAGCTCGAAATGCTCGAGAAGATCTCCGGTTACACCGTGGACGAGGCGAAGGCCTACCTGATCTCGAACGTCGAGTCCGAGGTCACGCACGAGATGGCGGCCAAGGTGCGCGAGGTCGAGGCCCAGTACAAGGAAGAGGCAGAGGAAAAGGCAAGGGAGATCATTGCCACGGCCATTCAGCGCTGCGCGGCGGATCACGCGAGCGAGATAACCGTCTCCGTCGTACCACTCCCCAACGACGAGATGAAGGGCCGCATCATAGGACGAGAGGGACGCAACATTCGTTCCATCGAAACGCTGACCGGCTGCGATCTCATAATTGACGACACCCCCGAGGCGATAACGCTCTCCAGCTTCGACCCCGTGAGGCGAGAGATAGCCAGGATAGCCCTCGAAAAGCTCATCCAGGACGGGCGCATCCATCCGGCAAGGATAGAGGAGATGGTCGCAAAGGCCCAGAGAGAGGTCAACGCCACCATCAAGGCCGAGGGCGAGAGGGCGGCGTTCGAGACGAACATCCACGGTCTGAACCCGGAGATAATCCGCCTGCTCGGCAGGATGAAATACCGGACGAGCTACGGTCAGAACGTGCTGAACCACTCCGTCGAGGTGGCGCAGATCGCCGGCCTGCTGGCTGCGGAGCTGGGTGTGGACGTGGCCACGGCCAAGAGGGCCGGACTGCTGCACGACCTGGGCAAGAGCATCGACCACGAGGTCGAGGGCAGCCATGTGACGATAGGCGTCGATATCGCGAGGAAGTACAAGGAATCCCCCGAAGTCCTGCACGCTATCGAAGCGCACCACGGAGACGTGGAGCCGCACACGGTGATCGCCTGTCTCGTCCAGGCGGCGGACGCCATATCTGCCTCCAGGCCCGGAGCCAGGCGTGAGAACATTGAGAACTATGTCAAGCGCCTCGAAAAGCTCGAGGAGGTCTCGAGGAGCTTCCCGGGCATCGCAGGCTGCTACGCCATCCAGGCCGGACGCGAGATCCGGGTCATGGTCAAGCCCGAGGAGGTCTCGGAGGATCAGATGGTTCTGCTCGCAAGGGACATCGCCAAAAAGATCGAGGACGAGCTCACCTATCCCGGACAGATCAAAGTCCACGTCCTCAGAGAGACGAAGGCCATCGAATACGCAAAATAAAACCAGGCGGAGCGCAGCGTTTTGCTGCGCTCCGCTTATCTGTTTTTATCTTTCTCTATTTCAGCCTGCACACGAAGCAGTGCCACTCGTCCTCGTGCATATGCTCCGCTATCGTGAAGCCCGCGGCTTCTATCGCGGAGGCGACCTCGCCCTCACGGCCGTCTATGATCCCGCTCGTGATGAAGACCCCGCTCTTCGACATGAAGCCGGGGACGTATTTTGCCAGAGGCATCACGACGTCCGAGACTATGTTCGCAAGGACTATGTCGTAGCCCATGCCCAGCTCGGCCCTGAGCCCCTCGTCGCCGATGATATCTCCTGTGTACATCTTATAGATGCTGTCCCGTATCCCGTTGAGCTTTGCGTTCTCAGCGGCGGACTCGGGGCTCTTCGGGTCGACGTCGCAGCCGGCGCAGTAGGCGCAGCCCAGCACCAGGGCGCCTATGCCCAGTATGCCGCTGCCGCAGCCGAGGTCGAGGACGAACTTCTCCGGCGCCGCGTATTTTTCCAGCGCCTTGAGGCACATCCGCGTCGTCGCGTGCCCGCCGGTGCCGAAGGCAAGGCCCGGGTCGAGCCGGAGGATCAGCCGCTCCGGAGACTCCGGTATCGGCTCCCATCGGGGAAGTATGAGCAGCTTTTCGCCTATCTCGATGGGCTTGTAGTACTGTTTCCAGTTCTCGGCCCAGTCCTCGTCGGCGACGGTGCGCGTATCGGGCTCCATGCCCGTGCCCGCAGTGAACCGAGCCAGCTGAGCCCGGCCCTCCGGGCTGTCCTCCACATACAGTTTCACCCTGGAGACGCCGCGGTACCTCGATTCCAGCTCCTCGTCCACGTAGTCCCAGTATTGCCGGTTCTGCTCCAGAAACCTTCGGAAATCCGCCTCGTCCTCAATCACCAGGCCCTCCGCGCCCAGCATTACCAGCCTGTCGCAGAGGGAGTCTATCTCCTGCGACCTCGTCTTGAACGACGCCTCTATCCATTGCATATGTTTCAGCCCCCAAAAAAGGCCCCCTTGACGGGGGCCTTTCTCATAGTATTTGATGTGCGGGTATCAGTCCTTGTCGTCGGTTATGAGACCGTAGCCGCCGTTCTTGCGGCGATAGACGACCGTGAAGGCGTCCCTGGCCTCGGCGTTCCTGAAGACGAAGAACTCGTGCTCGAGCAGATTCATCTGCAGGATGGCCTCCTCGACGGACATGGGCGCGATATAGAACTTCTTGTTGCGCACGACCTTAAATTCTTCCTCCCCCGCGTCGTCCGAGGGGATCTGGAAGGGTTTGATCTCACGCTCTATCGCACCGTCACGCAGCCTCTTCTCAAGCCGCGTCTTGTTCTTGCGTATCTGCCTCTCAATGCTCGCGACGGCGGAGTCCACAGAGGCATACATATCGCCGGTCAGCTCGCTCACGCGGTAGAACATTCCGTTGTTCTTGATGGTCACCTCTGCACGGAAGCGGCCGCGCTCCGTGCTGAAGGTCACGAAAGCCTCGCTCTCCGTCTTGAAAAGACGGTCGATCTTGCCTACCTTCTTCTCGGCGTACGCCCTCAGTTCGGCGGAGGCGTCCATCTTCTTTTCCGTAAACGTGAACTTCATTGGTTTCAGCTCCTTCCTGCGTATATGGGTCTCGCTGAATACATCTTAACATATCCTTCGCATAAATAGAAGTGCATTTTGTAAATTTTACGAATAAATGGCGCAGCCGGGCAGGGCCCGCTCCAGCATTCCCAACTCGGCGGACGAAATGTTGCAGCCCCGTATATCCAGGGTGTGCAGGTTCGTGAGCTGGTACAGGGGAGAAAAGTCTGTGACGGAGGTGTAGCTCAGATCCAGCGTATCCAGTTTCGTGAGGCCGGAGAGAGCGGAGATGTCGCTGACTGAGGTGCCGTCCAGACTCAGGTACCAGAGCTCCGTCATGCCCGAGAGCGCCGAGATGTCCCTGAGCGCCGCGTTATCCGAGAGGTGCAGCTCGCTCATCTTCGTCATGCCCGAGAGGGGTGAGATATCGGTTATACCGTTGCCGTCCAGGGAAAGGTTCGTGAGCGCCGTGAGAGTTCTGAGCTCCCCGATGTTGTCGAGGGCGCAATTCTTGAGCTCCAGCGCGGTGAGAGAGGTCACGGCTCCGAGCCCTGAGAGGTTTATGCCCCGGTTGTCGTTCAGCAGCAGGGTCTGGAGCGCTTTGAAGCGCTGGAGGTTTTCCAGGCTCGCGACGTTTTTGCCCGAGGCGTCCACGAAGCTCGCGCCCGCGTCAAATTCAGCGTCGCCGAGCTTGACGCCGTATATCTCCTCCGAGGCCGTGACGGAGCAAGAGGGCAGCTTCTCGCCGAGCGCGTCCACCGCCGCGCCTGTGAGCTCAAGGTTGTCCGTCAGGTCGAGGCTCCTGAGCGCGGTCAGCGTCTCGAGCGCCGCGAGGTCTGAGTCGTGCAGGCCCATATCCCGGAGGCTCAGCGTCGTGAGCTTCGCAAGCCCAGAGAGCACCGCGAGGCTCTGCACCCTGCAGCCGTCGAGCTTCAGCTCGGTCAGCTCCGTGAGGCCCGTGAGCGCGGCAAGGCTCGTCACCTGGCTGTTCGAGAGGTTCAGGTACTGGAGCTTCGTCAGGGTCATGATGGGAGAGAGGCTCGCGGCCTTCGTGCCGGAGAGGTCGAGCCGCGCAAGGTCGGGCATATTGATGAGTGCGGAGATATCCGCTATCTCGTTCCCGGAGAGGTTCAGGCTGACGAGCGCGGTGCAGTCCGAGAGCGCGGATATGTCGGTGATGCCCTTGTTCGAGAGGTCGAGCTCCGTCACGTCGGACTTAAACTCCACTCCGCCGAGGGTAATATCCTTGACGGCGACGGTGGCCTCGTCGGAAAACACCGTGCAGTCCGGGAGCTTTTTCTCCAGTTCCTCGAGCTCGGTATCGAGTATCTCGCGGCCGCGGATGTCGAGGGTCGTGAGGTTCTTGAGCGAATAGAGCGGCTCGAGGTCGGCGGCCGGGTTGTCCGAGAGATAGAGCGTTCGCAGCTCGGTGAGGCCCGAGAGCGGGGAGAGGTCGGTTATATCGTTGCCGTTCAGGGACAGCGAGCGCAGCTTCGTGAGCGGCTCCAGGGCGGAGATGTCCGAAAGCCCGCAGTCGTTTAGCGTGAGCGCCGTGAGGCTCGTGAGCTTGGAGAGAGCCTCGAGATCCCCGGCCGAGAGCGAGACTCCGGAGAGCGAGAAGGTCTGCGCGTCCACGGCGACCTTCTGCCCGCCTATACTGAGCTCATCCTCGTCCTCGGAAGCGCCCGAATACTCTTCCAGCAGGGCCTCTGCGTCCGAACCCGAGTTGCTCTTCAGCCAGTTTTCCAGCACGTAGACGGCGGAAGTGCTGTCTCCCCTCTGGTAGTAGCTCCTGGCGAGCAGGATTACGGCCTCCTCGGTCGACCTAACGTCCAGCGCCTTCTGAGCCGAGCTCGCCGCGTTCTCGAAGTCGCCTGCGATGTAATACTCCATCGCCTGGGCGTAATACTCGTCGTACTTGTCCGACTTCCCGGCGCCGCTCTTGAGGAGCAGCACGGCCGCTATGATTATCAGAAGGGCGAGCACCGCGCCGACGGAGATGAGGATGACGGTCTTCTTGTCAAGATGAGTCTGCTTTTTCTTCTTTTTCATACCAATGCTCCTGTTCAGAAGGCCCAGCCGCCGCTGCGGAAGAGCGCTATGCGCTCGCCCGAGGCCGTGACGCCGTCTATGTCGAGGTCTGCCGAGCCGATCATGAAGTCCTCGTGTACCATGGAGTCGTTGACGCCCATGGCCCGCAGCTCGTCGAGGCTGTATTTCTCATAGTCTCTTATGTTGCTCGAGTAGCCCCTGCCGAGCGCGAGGTGGCAGGCGGCGTTTTCGTCGAAGAGCGTATTATAAAAGAGGATGCCGCTGTTCCTTATGGGGCTGTCCCAGGGCACGAGCGCGCACTCGCCGAGCATGGCGGCGCCCTCGTCCATGTTGACCAGCGTCCTGAGCGCCTCTTCGTTCTTCTCAGCGTGCAGCTCCACGACCCTGCCGCCCTCGAAGCGCAGCCGGAAGTTTTCTATGAGCACGCCCTGGGAGACAAGGGGCATGGTCGCGCATACCGTGCCCTCGGCAGAGCCGGCCCTCGGCGTCACAAAGAGCTCCTCCGAGGGGATGTTCGGGTCGTAGAGGACGCCGTTTACCGGGCAGCGCTCCGCCCCGCCGAGGAAGAGCGCCTCGGGTATGAGCCCGACCTTCAGGTCGGTGCCGTTGGGGGCCTTGTACTCGAGCGAGACGAGGCCCATGGCGTTGAGCCGCTCCGCCCGGGCCTTGAGCTCCAGGTTGTGCAGCCGCCAGTTTTCCGCGGGGTCGCCCTCCAGGGCTCTGGAGCAGGAGAGGATGGCTTCCCAAAGCGCCTCGACTGCGCGGCCCTTCGGCAACTCGGGGAAGACTTTCTTCGCCCATTTGGCGCCCGGCACGGCGGCGATGCACCACTGTTCCCGGTTTTCCCTCTCGTCGATATATGGCCGCAGCTTCAGGTACCTCGCCTGCATGGCCTTCGCATACTTGCCCTGGTCAATGCCCGTGAGCCCGTCGGGGTCGTCGCTCAGGATCACTATCCTTGCGGGCAGACTGCCGCACTGCCAGCGCTGCTTCTCCTCCTCCCAGGCTTTGACCTCGGAGAGCTTCTTCACGGTCTTATACCTCACGGAGAGACGGGTGAGCGGCTGGTGCCGCCACTCGACCTCTACCTCCGAGGCCCCGGCCCTGTAACACTCCGCAGCCAGCAGCTCGATGAACTCCGGCTGATCCAGGCCAGCGACTATGAGCACCGGCTGCCCCTTCTGAACGTTGGCTCCCGTCCCGGCTATGAGCCGCGCATATTGCTTCAATACTGACTTTTTCATGTTTTTCCTCACTTAATCTAATGTTTAACTTTTGTTGATATATAGGTTATTGTGTGTTATCATGTACTTTGCTCCTGACGCCGGCGCGGCGTCGGGAAGCATTATACCATACATCCGCGCCATATGCAAAATCTCCGCAGAAGCCATCTGCGGGAAAAGGAGAAAAAGAAGTAATGAAGAACACGGAAAAGACGATGGACAAGCTCGTGGCCCTGTGCAAGAACCGGGGCTTCATCTACGCCGGGAGCGAGATCT
>CABVBV010000046.1 GCA_902496595.1 uncultured Eubacteriales bacterium
ATAGTAGATGGGTGTGGTGATGTAGAATGTGCCTTTCTCGCTCATTGGAGATTCCCCCGTTCCTCTTTAACGATTTATAAAAAGCCCTGTGTTACAATAGAAAATAATAACTCATTCTCCCCGCCTCGTCAAGTTTTTCCTCCTGCCGCCTCCGGCGTGTATTGAAAAATTTCATATCCGTGTTATAATAATAAGACTGCGAAATGAACAGGTATATTATTTCTCAGGAGGAATGCAAATATATGTCCAAGAAGCAATTTAAGGCCGAGTCCAAGAGGCTGCTCGACCTCATGATCAACTCCATCTACACGCACAAGGAGATCTTCCTGCGCGAGATAATCTCCAACGCCTCGGACGCCATCGACAAGCTCTGCTACCTCTCGCTCACGGACGACCAGGTCGGCATGAGCCGGGACGACTTTCGCATCCTCGTCGCCATGGACGAGACCGCACGCACCATAACCGTCTCCGACAACGGCATCGGCATGACGAAAGAGGAGCTGGAGCAGAACCTCGGCGTCATCGCCAAGAGCGGCTCCATGGCCTTCAAGGGCGATATCGACGGCACCACCAAGGAAGGCGCGGACGTCGATATCATCGGCCAGTTCGGCGTGGGCTTCTACTCCGCCTTCATGGTCTCCGACAAGGTCACGGTCATCTCCAAAGCCTACGGCTCCGACCAGGCCTACAAGTGGGAATCCGAGGGCGCGGACGGCTACACCGTGACGGAGTGCGAGAAGGACGGCGTCGGCACGGACGTCATCATGCACATAAAGCCCGACGACGAGAACGAGAACTACTCCGAGTTCCTGCAGCTCTGGAAGCTCATGCGGCTCATAAAGAAGTACTCCGACTACATCCGCTGGCCCATCCAGATGGACGTGCAGCGCCCCGAGTACAAGGAGACCGGTGAGAAGAACGAGGACGGCACGCCGAAATACGAAACCGTAAACAAAACGGAGCGCGAAACCGTCAATAGTATGGTACCCATCTGGCAGCGCTCCAAGTCCGAGGTCTCGGACGAGGACTGCATGAACTTCTACAAGGAGAAGTTCCACGACACGACCGACCCCGCCGCGGTCATCCGCGTGAACGCCGAGGGCCAGGTGAGCTACAAGGCGCTGCTCTTCATCCCGGGCAAGCAGCTGCTCGACTTCATGAGCGCAGACTACGAGCCGGGCCTGCAGCTTTACAGCTCCGGCGTCATGATAATGGAGAAGTGCCCGGATCTTCTGGCCGAGAGCTTCTATTTCGTGCGCGGCATCGTGGACTCTCCGGATCTGTCGCTGAACATTTCCAGGGAAATGCTCCAGCACGACCGCCAGCTGCGCATAATTGCGCAGAACCTCAATAAGCGCATCAAGAACGAGCTTCTCAAAATGCTCGAGAACGACAGGCCGAAGTACGAGAAATTCTACAAGAACTACGGCCGCCAGCTCAGGTACGGCGCGGTGGCGAACTACGGCCAGAACATCGAGTCGCTGCGCGACCTCCTCATCTACAATGTCGCCGAGGACAAGACCGCGACGCTCAAGGAGTACACGGACAGGATGCCGGCGGAGCAGAAATATATCTACTACGCCGTGGGAGAGTCCGTCTCAAAGATGCTCAGACTGCCGCAGGCGGAGCTGGTGCGCTCGAAGGGCTTTGAGATTTTGTGCATGACCGAAGAAGTGGACGAGTACATCGTCGAACAGCTCGGGCAGCACGCGGAGAAGAAGTTCTGCAACATCGTCACGGGCGACCTCGGCATCGAGACGGAGGAGGAGAAGGCCGACCTCGAAAAGCGCGAGGAGCAGGTGAAGCCCACGCTGGACTTCGTGAAGGACACGCTGGGCGACAAGGTCGCGATCGTGCGCCTGTCGCACAAGCTGGTCTCCGCGCCGGTGTGCCTGACGACCGAGGGCAGCATCACGCTGGAGATGGAGCGATATTTCAGGCGTATGCCGGACACGGGCATGGAGCCGCCCAAGGCGACAAGGGTGTTGGAGCTCAACGGCGAGCACCCGGCCTTCAAGGCGCTGGAGGTGGCAGTGGCCACCGACCCCGAGCGGGCGAAGAAGCTCGTGAATATCCTGCACTCGCAGGCGCTGCTCATAGCCGGCGAGGATTTGGACGACCCCTCGGCGTATGCTGAGGACGTCTGCTCGCTGTTCTAAATTGATCGCGCTGCGCCCCAAGACCGCTGCCCCCGTAGGTTCGGGGTTCCACCCCCGACCGGCGTGATGGTTATTAACCGCACCCTGTAAAAAACAACCACCAATCCGTAGGGGTCGGCGTCCTCGACGACCCGCAACCCCCACGGTTTCCGCCGCATCAAAACCAACGCACACGGTCATGGGAACGCGGCGCATCGGGGTCGATGCGCCCTACGGTTGGTCTGCGGGGTTCCATCCCCGCCCGGCGCCGGATTTGCTTGCGGTACCGGGCCGCGAAAAAAGGGGCGATCCCTCCGACGCGGCTTCGCCGCGCCACCTCCCTTGCGCAAGGGAGGCTTTGGGGCGAACGTCGTATAAACCAACCCGTAGGGCGCACCGACCCCGGTGCGCCGTATGCGCCCGGCACACATCTACAAAGGAGGCACGACACATGGACAAGACGCTCGGCATTTACATCCACATACCGTTCTGCGCCTCCAAGTGCGGATACTGCGACTTCTACTCCGTCGCGGGCTGCGACAGGCTCATGCCCAAGTATCAGGACGCGCTGGTCGAGCACATCCGCGAGAGCTACGGCGCTATCAAGAGCTATTACATCGACACCGTCTACTTCGGCGGAGGCACCCCAAGCTACTACGGCGCAGATCGGCTGCTCGAGCTCTGGGATGAGCTGCGCGGCTCCGGCAGAGTGCTCAAAAGCAGTGAAGTCACCATTGAGGTGAACCCCGACAGCGCTTCGGTAAAAGACCTCGAAAAGCTCCGCAAGGCCGGATTCAACCGCATCTCCCTCGGCGTGCAGTCCGCAAACAACGATATCCTCAAGCTCATCGGCCGGCGCCACAACTGGAAACAGGTCGAGATGGCCGTCGGCGCAGCAAGAGACGCCGGTTTCGACAACCTCAGTCTCGACCTCATCTACGGGCTGCCCAGCCAGACCAAGTCCGACTGGGCCGACACTCTCATGAAAGCGATCGACCTCAACCCCGAGCACATCTCCTGCTACGGCCTCACCCTGGAGCCGGGCACTCCCATGTACAAGTACCACGGCTCCCCTTTCCTTCCATCCGACGACGAGCAGGCAGATATGTACCTCTATGCCTCAGATATGCTCGAGCACTACGGCTACGGGCAATACGAGATATCCAACTTCGCCATTCAGGACTTCGAGTGCCGCCACAACCTCAAATACTGGACTCTGGGCGAATACCTCGGCTTCGGCGCTGCGGCGCACTCCTGCATGGGCGGGGCCAGATTTTCCTACGTCAAGGACGCCGACAAGTACATCATCGGCGTCATGCGCGACCTCAACATCGTCGACGAGTACGAGAGGATAACCCCGATCGAGCGGGCTTCGGAATACATCATGTTAGGTATGAGGACAGCTTCCGGCATAGAGGGCTCCGAATACACCAGGCAGTACAGATCGGACTTCCGGCCGCTCGAAGAGACGCTGAAGGAATTTGCGGCGAAGGGCTGGGCATTCAAGACCGACGAGGGCCGCTGGCGCTTCACCAGCTCCGGTTTCCTGCTCTCGAACCTGCTCATCGGCGCACTGCTGGAAGCGCAGTCCGGCAGCCGCGTCGCAGTCAATCCCTGGATGAAGGAAGCCTTCGACAAAGAGGAAAAAACCGAGCTCCCACCCGGCGACGAGGAACTCTTCAGAGATATGTACATGAAAGGCCGGGACAGGGAACAATAAGCCCATCAGGCCGTCATATGCGCGTGGGACAAAAATCAACATGAAAAGCCGAGGATAAAATGAAAAGACAAACAGAGAGAAAACATCTGGCCGAAAAGCGATATAAAGCCAGAAAAAGAGCAAAGATCGCGACCATAATCTGCGTCGCTGTCGTTGCGCTGCTGCTCGCTGGAGCCGCAGGCTTTGGAGTGTACGTCTCCGGCTCCGATACCATCTACCCCAATGTCAAGCTGAACGGCGTCGAGGTCGGCGGCATGACGACGGATGAGGCCGCCTCCGCCCTCACCGCCTCCGGCTGGGGCGAAGGAGACAAGGCCATCACAGTCGAGCTGCCGCTCGAACACGCACTGAGCATCACCGCTGCGGACGTCGGAGCAGAAGTCTCCGCGAAAGAGGCCGCAGATAAGGCATTTGAGTTCTGCCACGGCGGCTCAATTGTCGAAAATGTCATGACTTATGTGCGCTGCCTGGTGAAAGGAGACGACGTTGAGGTCAAAGCCTCCGTCGACGAGAACAAGCTCGAGAGCATAGTCAGAGACGAGGTCACAAAGGTGAAGTCCGGGCTTATGACTTCAGGCGTAGAGGTAAAAGAAGACACTCTCGAGGTGGTCAAGGGCGCCAGCGCCGTGGAGATAGACGAAGCCGAGCTCCTCAACCTCATCAAAACCGCCTTTGAAGATATGAAGTACGGCGCTCTTGATTATGAGGTGGAGGTCAATGCCTCCGTAGAGCTGGACATCGACGAACTCTACGACTCCGTCTGCTGTGAGGCAAAGGACGCCTACTACGACAAGGAGAAGAATGAGGTCGTGGAGTCCGTGACCGGCATCGACTTCGACAAGGCCGAGGCCCAGAAGCTCTGGGACGCGGCCGAACTTGGCGAGACGGTGGATATTCCGCTGACCATAACTGAGCCGGAGAAGACAACCGAATACGTAGAGTCCAAGCTCTTCGCCGACGACTTCGGCGACCCTGTGGTGACGACGCTTGCAGGCAGCACACAGAACCGCATAACAAATATCCAACTTGCGGTACAGGCAATAGACGGCATCGTGCTGGCTCCTGGCGAGCAGTTCTCGTATAACGACGCCTTGGGCGAGCGCACGGCAGAAAAAGGTTACAAGGCAGCCGGCGCATACTCAGGAGGCCAGGTCGTACAGGAGATAGGCGGCGGCATTTGCCAGGTGTCCTCGAGCCTCTACTACGCGGCGCTCCTGGCGAACCTGCAGATAGACTCGCGCACCTGCCACTACTTCCCGGTCGCCTACCTGCCGCCCGGGCTGGACGCCACTGTCAGCTGGGGCGGGCCCGAGTTCAAGTTCACGAACAACCGCGACTGGCCGATCAAGATCGTGGCCTCCGTGGACACCTCGAAGAACACCGTGTCGGTACACCTCGTGGGCACGGACGAGGACGGCAGCTATGTGCAGATGACCTACGCCACCTGGCTGGTGTACGGCAACAGCGAGTACCCGGAGACTGCGACCGGCTATAAGGCGGTGACGTACCGGAACGTGTATGACCGGAACGGAACGCTGGTGTCGAAGGAGCAGGAGGCGTACAGCGAATACAAGTACCATGAGGAGGACATCGTCTACCCGACCCCGACTCCGAGTCCCACTCCTGAGCAGACTCCCCCTCCCACCGACCCTGTCATCCCAACCGATCCAGCCATCCCGACAGATCCCGTTATCCCCACCGACGACCCCGGTTACTACTTCTCAGAATAAATTATCGCCCCGGCCGGAAAACAAAGCCCGGCCGGGGCGATTGGTTTATTCTGCGTTAGGTCAGCCCTGGGAATACCTCATGAGAATGGCAGCCGCCTGGGCTCTCGTTATCCCTGACGAGGGGCTGAGATAGCCTCCGTCATTTCCTTCGACGATTCCCTTGGAAACAGCCCAGAGCATGGCGTTGGAAGCCCAGTCGCTTACCTGGGAGGCATCAGGGAAACCGGATAGTGAGCCGGAAGCCGCAGGCGACCCGGCAAAGCGCCAGAGCATGGTGACGAACTGTTCACGTGAGATGTTGACGTTTGGCGCTGTACCGTCGGAGACACCGGAGATTACAGCCCAACTCTGTGCGGCGGCATACCAGGGTTCTCCTCCGTCCACGTTTGCGCCGTCGATGCGGGCCAGAACCGTCCAGAACATAGCCCTGCTCATACCCGACTCAGGCCCGAACGCTGTTTCTCCGACTCCTGTCATCAAGCCGTTGGAATACACATACGACACCGCGTCATAGTACCAAGCCGATGTGGAAACGTCGAGGAAGGGCAGCTTTGTGCTACCGTCCGTGAACTCGGCATAAACTGTGACGGCGCAGTCGGGCATGGTAAACAGATACGTCCCGTCTTTCTGCCTCTCAACTGCGATGCCTTGCCCATCCGCTCCAACGGCACGCAAAGACGCCAATTCAAATCCCTCGGCGGGAAATACCGTCAGAATAATTCTGCCGCCCTTTGAGCTGTTGGACAGGTTGCTCTTTACGGCGCCGTTGACCGAAGTTGCGATGTTAATTTCATGCGTTTTGTCAAATACGGGGAATAATGTTGAATACTCCACAGCAGGACTCGGCTCGGAAGCTAGGTAACTACCGACTGCGGTATAGCGCTGCTCAAAAGTGTAGCTCGTGCCGTATCTCAGATCATCGAAGACAGGGCTCGACTGCCAAGCTCCTCCGTTTATCCTGTACTGAGGCTGAGCTCCATTGGCGTTGATAGGCAGAGCTTTCAAGGTGATGCTGTCGAGCTCTCTCCTGTAAAGCTCCGGGGCTCCGGGGGCTTCCTGAGGAGCCTTTTCAACGGTGAAGGCAACGTCCGCCTCAACTGTAAAGGTCTCGCTGCCGGAATAGCTCTCTCCGCCCTTATAGGTCACGGTGACAGTAGCGGTGTAGTCGCCCGCTTCGAGCCCGGTCTTGGGCCTGACTATGTAGCTGCTGAGGCTGCCGCCCGCTTCGACATACCGGTCGGAGCCGACGATCTCGAAGGCTTCAGTATTGTCAACAACGGCAGACACTATCTCCGCTTTGCTGTTGCCGGAGCTCGTGAGCACGAGGGCAGAGCCCTCGGGCTGCGCGTAGTTGTATATCTCGGTCTCGATTTCGGCTATCTCAAGGCTCAGCGTATAGGTCGCGGGCACGCCCTTGCCGACCGTGACGGCGGCCGCTTCACCGGCAAAGCTGTTTTCGGTGCCCTTGTTCCTGACGTTATATGTACCGTCTGCAAGGCCGGTCACGCTCTCGCCCTCGCAGGCTGTCCAGTCGCCGGATGATGCGCGGTACTCCATGGCCGTGCTGACGCCGGTTATCTGGCCGTCGGCCTTGCCGTCTATGGTCTCGTCAACTGCCGTGACCTCGGGCGCGGCGGGACGGGCTGGAATGCTCACCGGAGCCGAGGCGCTGGCGAGTGCGCTGCCGGTGGCCTTTGTGCGGACGTAAACGCTGCTTCCGGGCTGTATGGCTCCGCCGCTCACGATGGCAGAACCGGAGAAATCTGCGGCGGTGTTGACCTCATAGGCGCTGTCAAAGCTGATAGTCTCATTCACATAGTCTATCGTCACCACATCCGCCGAGGGTGCCCCGGAACGGGTGGGGACTGCGACCTCAGCAGGTGAGCTCGCAAATCCTGTGGACGTTGCCGAATATCTGAAGTAGATCTTGCTGTTGGAACCCGCTGCGGATATGGGCGTCGGGCCGCTGCACTTCGTCCACGTACTGCCGTTGAGCGAATATTCCATTGTGGAGTCGGACGCAAAAGTCTCGTTCGCGTAGTTTACGAAGTTTATCGGGACAAATGACGAGCGACCGGGGAGTGTAACCTTCGTCGCGTCGCTGGCGGGCGTGCTGCCGTCCTGCTTCACGCGCACATATATTGGGCTGCTGATGCTGCCCACGAGCGAGGATATGGAGCCGCCGCTCGGGATCACCGAGCCGAAGTTGGTGGCGCTGACTTCGTATTTGCCGTCATAGGTGATTGTCTCGGCGGCGTAGTTTATGGCCACCACCGAAGCAGAGGGCGCGGCAGGTTCGGTAACGGTTGAGCTTGAGGTCACATATTTCCAATTATAACCTCCAGACTTTGTAATGCTTGTGTTTTCATACAGATAAAACACTTCATCTGGATCTGTTGCCCTGCTCTGCGCACGGACAAAGGAAAAAATACTTCCTCCAACGTCACTATATTTGCCTAAGGCCACCTCTATATGTATGTGTGCTACAGATGCTTGTCCGTATGTACCTTGTGTATAAAAACCTTCTCCTTGCTTTAGTGTTTTGCCAACATACAAATCACTTATATCGTTGTCATGCGCAAATAAAGCCGATACATAAGATGTATTCCCGTTTGCAAGTTCCACAGGCTCAGTGCTTTCAATCAGCACTACATGTCCATTTGCATTGTCAATCGCAACAACTTTTGCGTCGAAAGGCGCAAGGGCCGTGGTATTAGAAGAATATGCCACAACATCAAATGGCCTACGGTAAGGATAACTTGCCTTATATGCATGGCCATCAGCATTGTTTGTAACATAAACATACTCTTTAAATATCCACATCGCTTTTTGGTTATCTGCCGCAGCGCCTACGCTCAGGCAGGACACTACTAGCACTACCGCTAATAACAGTACCAACAACCTCTTTTTCATACAAAGACCCCCAAAATATTATCTGCGCCCCCGGCACAGTTTGGTATCATAAGCAATATAGCCCAATTGTGAAGTAATGTCAATACTTTGGGAAGTATATTACTTCACATTTGTGAACTATAATATGCTCATGGTGGTGATATCTATTAATACCCAAGAGCGTATTCGGCAGATGATGGACGAGCGTGGCTGGTCGGAATACCGGCTGGCAAAAGAGTGCGGGGTCTCGCAGTCTACCATTTCCAATATCTTTAACCGCAATTACCAGCCCAGCATATCCTCACTTGAGATCATCTGCAGGAGCTTCGGCATCACCCTTTCTCAATTCTTTGCCGAGGGTTGTCTCGTGGAGCTGACAGAGGAACAATATGATTTCTTCAAACGCTGGTCTGCCCTCTCGCCTGAGCAGAAAGGGCTCCTCTCCGACCTCATATCTCAGTTCAAATAACCAAAAGCAGCCGTTTATCCGGCTGCTTTTTATATGTTGCCTCTTTATGTCGTTTCGGTATATAATAATTGAGATGTTTTGCAGGAGGTGCCCTATGCCTACGTCTTGGAAGCGTTCACCGGAGGAACTGCACAAGGTATATGTCGAGAACACCGAGGCCTTTTACCGCGTCGCGGGCAGGGCCTGTATGCGGGAACTCGATTCGTTCATGCAGAGCTGCGCTGTCGCACTTTGGGCCAAAGCCGGCTCCGTCACTCAGGCACAGGTCGACGCCATCAACGAACTCTACTCCAAGGGTCGGCAGAAGGGAACCCGGCTGCTCTGGCAGCTCACAGGAGAGATCTGCTCCGCAAACGAAGTTCTCCCGCCGATGTTCTTCTGGAGCCTCGCCGACCGAGATGTGCGCGAGGGCCGCGACTATTCCCGTGTCTTCGTCCGCATGGTCACGAACATCCTGCTCCACCTTGCCGCCGTCGACGACGACGTCAGTTATGCAGAGGCGGAGTTCATCACCGACTGCGCCGACAGGCTCACTGCCGTCTGCGACTCCGCCGGTGTGAAGCCCTCCAAGCCTGCCCTGAACGCAAAGGACTTCGTCACCAGTGGAGAGCCCTCCTTCATTGACAAACATCCGGTCGGAAACAGCGCCCAGCCCTCCGGCGAGGCCTCGGCTCCCGCCTCAGAGCCCGAGGCAAAGGCCACGGACAAGCCCGATTTTGACGCTCTCATGGCTGAACTGGATTCGCTTATCGGTCTCGACAGCGTAAAGCGCGAGGTGCGCAGTCTAATTAACCTTGTAAAAGTCAGAAAGCTGCGTGAGGAGAAGGGGCTTTCCACGGCTCCAATGAGCCTGCACATGGTATTCACGGGCAACCCGGGCACGGGCAAGACCACCGTTGCAAGGCTGCTCGCAGGTCTTTACGCCGCTGTCGGGGCGCTCAAACAGGGACAGCTCGTTGAGGTCGACCGCTCCGGCCTTGTCGCAGGCTACGTAGGTCAGACTGCGCTCAGAACGAGCGAGGTAATTAAAAAGGCTATCGGAGGCGTGCTCTTCATTGACGAGGCCTACTCTCTGGCCTCCGGTGGAGAGAACGACTTCGGGCGCGAGGCAATCGAGACTCTGCTCAAGGCCATGGAGGATCATAGGGATGAACTGGTTGTAATCGTCGCGGGCTACGACGAACCTATGGAAGACTTTATACATTCAAACCCCGGCCTGGAGTCGAGGTTCAACAAATACATCCACTTCCCCGACTACAACGGTTCTGAACTCATGGAGATGTTCCGGCTGCAATGCCGAAAAAACGGCTACACCTTGGATGACACGGCCGAGGCCGCTGCCGAGCGGCTCTTCAGCGAGCTCTATGAGAACAGGGACGAGAATTTCGGGAACGGGCGGACAGTCCGCAACATTTTTGAGGACGCTGTCGCGAGACAGGCGAACCGCGTAGCTTCCCTTCCCGACCCAAGCCGCGAACAGCTCATGGCGCTCTTGGCCGAGGATCTTAATGAGGAGGGCAACACTTGAATTACGACAAGCTCAAAGCCTGCAGGCTTTTCCTGCTGGACATGGACGGCACTCTCTACCTCGGCGACGAGGTCTTCGACGGCGCCGTGGACTTCATCAACACTCTTTCTGCCACAGGCAGAAACTACATCTACCTGACCAACAACTCCTCGAGGGCCGGCGTGGATTATGTAAACCGGCTGCGGAAGCTGGGCTTCCCCTGCGAGATGGAGAACGTCTTCACCTCCGGCATGGCGACGGGTATGTATTTGAACGAGCACTTCAAGGGTGTCCCGGTCTATCCGGTCGGTACCCCGGCTTTTCTGGACGAGCTCAGGAGCTACGGGGCGCCCTTTGCATCAGGAGATGACGCAGGTGTCGTCTGTGTCGGCTTCGACACCACTCTGACCTATGAAAAGCTCGACCGAGCTGTGCATTTCCTTCGACGCGGCGCGGCTTTCATAGCGGCGAATCCGGACTGGGTCTGCCCCATGCCGGCAGGAGAGGTACTGCCCGATTGCGGCAGCATCTGCGCCCTGCTCACCGCCGCATCCGGTGTAAAGCCCTTCTACATTGGCAAGCCTAACAGGAGTATGGTTGACATAATTTCCGGCTTCACCGGGATCCCGAACGAGGAGATCTGTTGTGTCGGCGACCGGCTGTATACGGATATTGCGGTCGCGGTAAATGCGGGGGCGCAGTCTGTGCTGGTCATGTCCGGAGAGACGACGCAGGAGATACTGGATGAGAGCGAGACGAAGCCGGGCTGGGTCATGGCGGACGTCGCGGAACTAGCTTCAGTGCTCAAGGGGTGATTTTCCCTTGAAAATACTATGTTTCGGCGACTCCAACACCTATGGCTACGACCCGCGCTCGTATCTGGGCAGCCGCTACGGTGAGGGTATACGCTGGCCGGGGCTGCTGGGCGCCTTACCCGGAGTCGAGGTCTATGAACGCGGGGAGAACGGCAGATGCATCCCGCACAGGGACTACCAGCTGAAAAACGCAGGCCGAGAGATCGAGGCCTGCGGAATAGTTGACATAATATTGATAATGCTCGGTGGGAACGACCTGCTGTCAGAACCGGACTATTTTGCGGAGGATGTTGCCGAGAGGATGGAGGAATTTCTGCTGCATCTCAAAGGCCTTTCGTGTGTCTCCGGGACGAAGATCCTGCTCGTGCCTCCCGTCCCCATGATCCGCGGGCAATGGGTGACTGAGCAGAGGCTGATTGACGAGTCTGCCAGGCTTCCCGAGCTCTATCGGGAACTAGCCGCAGCGTTCGAAACCGACTATATGCCGCCTCCCGAGGGGCCCGGCATTCTCGACTTCGACGGAGTCCATCTGACGTCCGCCGGGCATCGGAGCTTCTTTGAAAAGCTGAAATCACACCTCGAAAAATACGAACAATGAAAGCACACGAAGCCTACGTTATGTCAACTTATATTTCAGATAGGCGCTCATGACGTATCCGTAGTCGGCGCAGTACCTCACCAGAGAGAAGTCGCCTACCGTATCCAGGACAAGCAGTTCCGCCCCTGCCGGCACGTGGCCGAGGGCTTCTGAAGCGGCGTCCGGGGCGGCTCTGAGACTCAGATACTCTTTGCAATCGGCAGTCGCCGTCGGCAGGCTGGTCACGCTCTCCACGATCTCATAGTCGTCGGTGTCCGTATAGTGCCACCACTCTGCGAAGTATCCGGTAAATCCCGACTCGGTCATGACCTGTTCGAGCAGCCCGGCGTTTTCAGCCACAGCCCCTGAGACATCGCTGTAATCCCTGTCAGCCAGGGCGGAAAAGTCGTCAAAGCCGCTTGGGAGCTCTATTAGCTCTCCATCGGAGCCGACGAGTGCAACGTCGACTGTGTTTCCGCGGCAGTGATTGGTGACTCCGTTGAACGGGTTAGACACAAATCTCGCGTCCGGGCAGGCCCTCCAGAGTGCAAACTGAGCGGCAACCGGGCGCCATGCATCCCATATGCAGAGTGACAAGCCGTACTCAGAGAGTTTTTCCTGGGCCTCCGCCAACTTTTCCGCGGTGCCGCGTCTCAGGTAGGCAGTGTCGAAGTCGTATAAGGCTGTCCCGGTGAAGTTGTCGGCTCCGCTGTATTTCAGTTCGACCCGGACGTCCGGGACAAGGCTTTTTACCTCTACCATATCCTCCGGGCTCTCCTCGGCGGGTTCCCAAGTCTGAACCTGCCCGGTCTTCTCCGTAGGAGCCGGGCTCGGCTGGACTGTTTCGGCCGGGACGGGAGAGAGTCCGTCCGCAGTTGGCAAAGAATCATCGGCAAGGCCGCAACCGCAGAGCAGGGCCAGCAGCAGGGCGGCTGTGATTGCTCTTTTCATCTCAAATCACCCGAGGCTATGACGTGGAGCCTCAGCAAATGTTCCTTGAGCGCAAACTGAGAGAGCCGCCCTTGACGGGCGGCTCTCTGCTATGGCCTCATTTCTTCTCTTTGCGGAAGCACATGAACCAGTCGAGGCAGTACTGGTCGTCGGTCTGGTTGTCCATGCGCTCCTTGGCGGTGCCGCAGCTTCCGGCGGTGGGGACTATGACGTCGTCTCCGGGCCTCCAGTCGGCGGGAGTGGCTACGTTCTCGGCGTCGGCCTTCTGCAGGGCCTGGATGATGCGCTTGATCTCGTCAAAGTTGCGTCCGGTGCTGAGCGGATAATACAGGATGAGCCTGATCTTCGACTCGGGGTCGATGACGAAGACGGCGCGGACGGCCTGGGTGTTGCTCTGGCCGGGCTGGATCATGCCGTACTTGTTTGCGACTTCCATGCGGATGTCCTCTATGAGCGGGAACTTGACCTCGACGTGCTCCTTGCCGTTCCAGCTGAGCTCCTGGATCTTGCGCAGCCAGGCGATGTGCGCGTAGAGGGAATCGACGGACAGGCCCACGAGCTCGGTGTTCATGGCCTTGAACTCGTCGGCCATGGAGGCGAAGGTCATGAACTCGGTGGTGCAGACGGGGGTAAAGTCGGCGGGATGGCTGAAGAGGATGACCCACTTGCCCTTGTAGTCCTCGGGGAAGCTGATGTTGCCCTGAGTGGTCACGGCCTTGAAGCTAGGAGCGATATCACCAATGAGCGGCATACGGTTCTGAATGTTGTTTTCCATTTTTGCTGCCTCCTAAAGCTGTTTTGTTTGGATGAGCTAACTATACATTAGGAGGCGCTAACTGTCCGTGATAAAGTCACAAAAACGCCCCGGGGTTTTGACCCCGGGGCCTCAGCTTGTCTAAGAAGGCTTTGCCTTCTTAGACAAAGGATATAGCGCTGCGCTCCGCGCCTCGCTTCGCTGCGACACTGCGCTCCGCGTGAAGTATTTTCGGCGACGTACACGCCGCCGCCGAAAATGATCAAAATCTATTTCGCGGCTGCGGCCGCGAAACTCAGCGAGGCTTGGAGACAGAACGAGGCCCCG
>CABVBV010000047.1 GCA_902496595.1 uncultured Eubacteriales bacterium
GTAGGGTATCATCTGCAGGGGCACGTCGTCCATCCGGTCGCGCCAGGGGTAGAAGATGGCGCCCGCCACGGTCTCGTCGTGGGCGATGGTGTGGTGCCACTTCTCGTTGTGCTTGCCGCCGTGGAGGTTCGCGTCCGCCGTGAACATGCGCATGAACTGCCTTATGGTCTCGTTGACCATGGCCCGGTAGTGCCAGCCCGTGGCCTTCATCGCCTCGCCGCGCATGCCCTCGAAACCGCGGTCGAACCAGTGCATGACCGTCAGGTAGGTCTGCCCCACCCAGCGGTAGCGCCAGATGCCCTTTGCCAGCGGCACCGGCCCGCCGTAGCGCATCACGTCGTACACCAGCATGCCGTAGTTGTACAGCCAGATGCGGTTGAAATAGTACATCGTGTCCATGAACCCGCGCCACTCGCGGTGCTTGTAGAGGCCGGTCTTGGGTATGTACAGGTCGCCCAGGCGGCGCTCCTTATGCGGCTTGCCGTACCAGAAGTCGCGGGCAAGCTGCTTGACCTTCTGCATCTTCATCTTCACTTGCCCTCCTGTATCTTCTTTATCTCAATGCTCTCGATGAACGCCTGGAAGCGCGTCCGGAGCTGGCCCGAGGCGCTGTTTATGTACTCCTTCTCGATGGAGCAGACCGGGATGCCGAAGTCTCTTTTCAACACGATGGTGTTTATCGTGCGCTCGTAGCTCCAATACTCGCAGAACTTGTTGGACTCGACGATGATGCCGTCGGCGTGGTACTCCTTCGCGATGTCCGCGAGCTGCTTTTTGCGGCCGCGCATCTCGTCCTGACCCATGAATCTCGGACACATACCGGTCTTGAGATAGTGCCTTGCAATGGCGTCGAGCGGCTCCTGGCCCTCCTCCACGACTATCTCCTCCCTGCCTGGTATTGAGCCGTAGCAGTACCTGTCCGCCACGACCATCGCACCGCAGCCCTCTATGAGCTGCGTGAAACCCGGGTCGTCGTTCTCCGATCCGGAGAGCATCACCTTGCAGCGGAACCAGGGCTTGATATCCGGTTCCCTCGTCCGCATCTCCTCCACAGTTTCGCGCAGGTACGGAAGGATGAGGTACTTGGGACATACCAGCGACACCAGCTGGATGACGTGGAATTCGTAGCCCGTTATGGTCGGGTTGTCCAGCTTGCGATACTCCCCGAGTTCGTTGATGAGGCGGCAGACCTCGTTGTGCTCTTCAACGGCCTTCAGCAGAGCCTCGTCTGAGGTGTCTATGCCGAATCTCTCGCCCAGCGGCTTGAGTACGTGGGCCCGGAGCTGTTCTCTGTAATGCTCGAAGCTGTTCTCCGTCTTTTTGAAAGGCACGTCCGAAAACTCGCAGAAGAAGTCCGGATTCTGGATGAGATCCATCATCTGAAGGTGTTCTTGAAACCGGCAGGTGACTGTGCAGGTCTCGGTGGCCATCTGCGCATCGAGGAAATTGTAGCCTCCCTCAAGCGCACGTTCCAGCAGGCTTCGACCGTAATGACAGGTACGGCCGGACATATAGTAAGTCGCAATGTCCGGCGAGGTGCATCTCGGCGCTCTGAGTCTGACGCCAAAGCAGCCCGGGATATCCAACAGAACCTCGGGCATGAAGTAGCAGGTGTAGCCCAATGCCCGCTTCCCCTCGTTCTTGGCCTGCTTCACCAGCTCATTGTTCGCTTCCTGAAGCAGATTTTCAAAGAAAATCAGGTGCTTTAGGTCTTTCATTCCAATCCCCCTCTATGATAATTGACAAAACAAACAAGACAAAACACCTTATCTATGTCAAGGATACCAAAGCACTCGTTAATTGTCAAACACATTTTTTCAACACTAGGTACTTTTTGTGCCCGATTTCCGTTTTTATAAGTTTTTAACGCCCGATAAAATGCATTATTGCCCTATCGCCTCTGGTTAGACCACTATATTGATTGAAACGTACATTAAATGCGGCTTAAATGTTCCTAATTTTTTTCTGGGCTTTTCCGCTGTATTGCATTGGGAGCAGAATTGATTATAATGAGTTTTACCGGCCCTGCCGGCAGATCTGAGTGAATGGAGCTTTACAGTGAGAGTGCAGAACAACCTCGGCGCCGACCCGATCCGGCCGCTGGTTTGGAGGATAGCTTTTCCCAGTATGCTGGCTCAGTTCGTCAGCGTACTGTACAGCATTGTCGACCGCATCTACATAAGCAACATACCCGTGACCGGTGAGACGGCGCTCGCGGGAGTCGGTGTGTGCGGGCCTGTTGTTACCATGCTCGGGGCGTTCGCATTTCTTGTCGGAGTCGGAGGCGCGCCGCTCATGAGCATCAATATGGGCGCCGGCAGATACGACGAGGCGAGGAAGATCATCTCCAACAGTTTCCTTGTCCTGTGCATTTGCGCACTGCTGCTCACGGCGGCTGTCTTCCCCCTGCGCAGGCCGATGCTCATGTTCTTCGGCGCAAGCGGCGTCACCTATCCGTATGCGGAGAAGTATTTCACAATCTACCTCTCAGGGACGGCGTTCAACCTGCTCTCGCTCGGTATGAACCAGTTTATAATCAGCCAGGGTTTCGCCAAAAAGGGCATGGTCTCCGTGGTCTTGGGCGCAGCGCTCAACATTGCTCTCGACCCGCTGTTCATCTTTGTTTTCGACATGGGCGTTGCGGGGGCTGCGCTTGCTACTGTCATATCCCAATTTGCCAGCTGCGTCTATGTACTTCTGGTGCTGTTCGGGAGGAACGTTCCGGTGAGGATCGGCTTCGGGCAATACAGCGGAAAGCTCATAGGCCGCATCCTGCTAACCGGGATCTCTCCTTTCCTAATAATCTTTGTGGACAGCATCATGATAATCTCCATGAACGCCGTGCTCCAAAGCACCGGAGGGCCTGAGCTGGGCGACAGGCTCATCACCTGCGCCACTATCGCACAGAGCTTCATGCTGGTAGTCACCATGCCGCTTGGAGGCATCTCCGGCGGGACGCAGACGATTCTGGCCTTCAATTACGGTGCCCATCGCAGGGACAGGATACTGGAGGCTCAGAAGCACATAATGCTCCTCTGCGTGGGCTACACGGCTCTGATGTTCGCCTTTGCGCGGCTGGGCGGAGGGCTTTTTGTTAGGCTTTTCACCACCGAGGCCGGGCTTGCGGAGGAGGCGCTTTCCGCGATCCACGTGTGTACTCTGGCGATAATACCTCTGGGTGTGCAGTACGCGCTGGTGGACGGCTTCACGGGTATGGCTCAGGTGAAGCTCGCGCTGCCGCTCTCGGCATGGCGCAAACTCGTCTACTTCATTGCCCTGTTCTGGCTGCCTTCGGCATTTGGCGCGAGAGCCGCTTTCTGGGCGGAGCCGGTATCCGACATCCTCGGCCCCATTGCCAGCGTTGCTGTCTATGCCCTGTTCATCAAAAAGATCCTGGACTTTCCAAAGCCCCGTAAGGACGATACATTTTAGGATGAGGCCGAGCCCGCTCAAATAAAAGCTGCGGCCTCGAGCGCATAAAAAAGTGAGCCCGGAGTATTCCGGACTCACTTTTTTGCTTATTTAACTTGTTGCTTGTCGTTCGTCAGGCCCTGTCACGGTAGAGGAAGGTGACGGCCTGGGCCCGTGTGACGCCGGTGTTCGGGCTGAACGCGGCGCTGCTCGTCCCGTTCGTTATGCCATTTTCAACGGCCCAGAGCACGGCGTTGAAGTAATAGTCTGTCGTGCCTACGTCGGTGAACGGGCTGCTTCCTTCAACCGCAGGGCTGCCGGAAGCGCGCCAGAGGAAGGTGACGGCCTGGGCTCTTGTGACCGTCATATTCGGGCTGAATGTGGTGTCGCTCGTGCCGTTTGTTATGCCCTTTTCAACAGCCCAGAGCACGGCGTCGTAGTAGTAATCGGACGCCGACACGTCGGTGAAGGGATTCGAGCCCGCAGCCTTCGGGCTGCCTGCAGCCCTCCAGAGGAAAGTCACCATCTGCGCCCGGGTGACGCTCATGTTCGGGCTGAAAGTAGTGTCGCCAGTGCCGTTCGTTATGCCGTTGTCCACGGCCCAGAGCACGGCGTCATAGTAGTAATCAGCCGCCGATACGTCGGTGAACGGATTTGTTCCGGTCTTTGTGAAGGTCGCAGACACCGTTACATTGCAGGACGGCATCGAGAAACTGTATTTGCCCTCGCCCTTTTCGGTCAGCTCAAGGGATTTGCCGTCGGCTCCTGTGACTTTCAGGCTGCCGAGCCTGTAACCCGCATCTGGTATGGCGGTGATTGTGACAATCGCACCGCTCGAGGCCCGGTCGGTGCTGAGCTTTATCGTGCCGTTCTCGATCCCCGCTGCAACGCCGACGGAATAGAAGTTGATATTGCCGCCCTGCGTCGCTCTGCTCCACAGCGCGTTGAGAACAGCGTCCCCGTAAACGGTGTAGCCCGAGTCGCCGGCATAGACCGTGCTGCCGTCTCTCCAGCCGTTGAAGCTGTATCCATCGCGCTCGGGTGAAGGCAGGCTAAGCTCTGTTCCGTTCTCAACCTTATAGCAGATGTCGGACGTGGAATCGTCGTTGAACCTGAGCGTTACGCTGCTGACAACAACGTCCTGCGGGACGTTGACCGCTCTTAAGGTATAGCCCGGACGCATTGCGGCCTCAGCCGCTGCGAAGCTCTGGAAATAGGAGAAGCTCTCCCCTTCCCCACGCTCGAGCTCGTACTTCACCGAATCGGTGAGATACTCGTCGACCCTGGAGGAGAAAGTGCCGCCGGAGATGACGTTCTTGTTACCCGCCTTCTGGATGCTCACGGCTCCCCTCTCGCTGTTGCCGGTGAAGGTGCCGCCCGTTATGGATATCACGGCGTAGCTCTGCTCCGCCGCCGGGGTTCCCTCTTTCTCTGCTATGCCCTCATAAACCGCGTAGCCGTTGTCGCTTATGAAGGTGCCGCCGCTGACGTTTACGACGAGTATTGGGGCGTAGTCGTCGTTGCTGGTGAGGCTCAGGGCCGCGCCAGTGTCCTCAGTGCCGTTGCTGCTGGCGGCGGCCGGGTCACTGTACTCTCCGGTCGAGTGGTAAGTCCCGCCGGCGATGTTGAAGGTGCCGCTCTTGAGGGAGAGTGCGTCGGTGCCGGTGATGTCACCCGCCAGCTCCCACTCGGCGTAGCCCGCGGCGTAGATGCCCGTGCCCTCGGAGATGATCTTGCTGTCCGGGCCGAGGACTATCTGCGGCACGTTGCCGGTGGTGTCCTGATTCATGCCGTTTATGTACACGCCGTGCCCGCAATAACCGGTTTTGTCCCGAACCGAGTAGATGGTACCGTTGACCGTCACCTCGACGCCGAAGGCGTGGTTCACGCCTGAGCCGTCCGGATTCACGGTGATGAAGATGCCGGCCCAGCCCTCGAGCGTGACGTCCTTATCCACGGTCACGACGCTGTAATCCGCCGTGTCTGTGGTCGAACCCCAGATCTTGACCGGGGCGTCGTAGGGCTTTTGCTCGTAGACCTTGCCGCTGCCCGTCAGGTGCAGCTTGCCGCCGTCCACTTTGAAATAGCTGTCCTCCGCAAAGCCTATGTCAAAGCCGTTGAGGTCAATGGTGAGCGTTTTGCCGCCGTTCACTTCTATCAGGCCCTGGTCGGTAATGTCGGACAGGAGCGTGACGGTCTTCCCGTTCGCCGCCGCTGCCGTTATGGCTTCCGCGAGGCTGGGGTAGTAGTTGTCTCCCACCTTCGCGGCCTTGCCGGAGTAGCTGCCGTCAGCACCGGGCTGTACCACGGTGCCGTCGCCGAGCTGCACGGTCGGTGCCTGGGTGCCGCTCGCGGCCTTGAAGGTCGTGCCCGCGCCCAGGACTACGGTCGTGCCGCTCCAGTCGGAATTTGCCTTTGTCTCAAGGCTGGTCGAGCTGCCTTGCTTGGCCTCTCCATAGTTCACGGCTGTGGTGACAAGCGGCACGTTGGATGTGACGCTGTCTGCAAGCTCGAGGCCGTAGGTGAGTTCGGCCTTGTCCACCGTTCCATCGCCGCTTATCACGACATCGCCCAGCACGCCCACCTTGTTCACGCCCATGTTGTCCACATAGCGGTTCGCGGGCGCCCCGGCTATGAGGGTGCCAATGCTGCCGTTGTTGGTCACGGTGGAGTTGCCCACGATGCCGCTGCGCACGAGGTCGAGCGTGCCCACCGAGGCTCCGGCGCTGACGTTGATGTTGGAGTTTTCTACATAGCCGTAGTTGCCGAGGCCCGAGACGCTGTCCACATCGGCGTTGATGTTCGCCGTAGACGTGCCGACGTGGGCCCAGCTCCTGCCGCCGAGGGACACTTCGCCGATGATGGTGCCGCCGTTGACATTTATCGTGCTGCTCGTCACGTCACTGTAATGTTGCATCTCGCCAGCGATGGGTTCGTCATTATAATTCACCTTGATGACGCTGCCGTCGTCAGCGACCCAGTAAGAGTTGACCCAGTGGAAGTTGTAGCCTCCGCCGTAGACCTCAATAACCTCGCCGGAGTTGATGTTTATCGTGACGTCGTCCACCTTTGAGGTGGCGGAGTTGTTGTATTGGTTGCTGAGGCCGTTCTGGCCGCCGCCATAGATGATGCCGACATTGCCGCCGTTCAGGTTTATCTCGGACTTCTCCACCACGGTGAGTGCGCCGTTCCAGTTGGCGAAGCCGCCTCCGAAGACGCTGGTGACGCTGGCGCTGCCCGAGATGTTAATCTGCGCGTTCTTCACCGTCTGGGTGGAGTCAGCCGCGGTGTTGACATCCTGAGCGCCCGCGAACAGGTCTCCGGTTATCATGCCGCCGGAGATGTTGGCGACGAAGTTGTTGACTGTGACGGCTGTGGTGTTGGCGGCTGTGCTTGTGGCGGAGCCGCCGAACACCTGGCCCACGACCTTGCCGCCGGTCATATTGAAGGTGAAGTTCTCCACGTCCGGGCCCCAGTACCACACGGCCATGACCATGCCCTGGCTTGCGTAGGGCTGGCCGGAGCACTTGGAATCTCCTACTACCGAGCCGCCCTCGATATTGATGACGGCGTTATTCACGCTGCCGCCGCCTGAGCTCACTTTGCTGCCGGCGACCATAGCCGCGAGGGTGCCGGACTTGAGAGTTAGCGAGGTGTTGAGGCCATCGACAGCCTTGTCCTTCACCCCGCCGTAGACGACGGCGGCGCAGCCGTTGTCATTCTCATAGCGCAGGTAATACGTGCGGCCGCCTTCGGTGTAGCTTATTAGCAGGTTTTTCTCGTTATCTCCGTACTTCTCGATGACTGCAGCGTGACCGCCCATATAGACGTCATAATTCTTGCATATCACATCGCTCAGCTCATACGTGCGCGTATTGCCGCTGTCTGAATAGACCACGGCATAGTTGCTGGGCCCAGAAAGGATCGCATACAGGTCGTTGCCGGTGTCGCTGGTGACGGCAGCGCCATCCTCAAGTGTGATCTTGTACCCGCCACCGGTGATCTCGAAACCGCCGGCGACGAGGGTCTGGCCGTCCGTGAGCGTGACATTGCCGGAAAGCGTCACGTCCCCGGTGAGCACGATCCTTCCGTCTGAGCCCGCTTCCGGCAAGCCGCCGTCTGCGAAGGCCGCCGCGGGCAGGAGCGTAATGAGTATAATAGCAGCCATAATGATGCCACAAACGCGGATGCTAGTCTTAACCATTTTTATCCTCCCTTTCAAAATGCATATCTATTCAGAACAGCAGGTCTCGACCACGCGGTTCCAGAAGAGTTTCATTGGTGCGTTCATCGGCGTCAGGCTTGAGCGGCACATCGAGAAGTTCCACTCCAAGTCGCGCTCGTCCAGGCGGAGAAAGGCCAGGCGCTCCATGACGCTGTGCGGCCAGAGCTCGTCCAATACATACTCCGGCATATACGCAAACCCGTCGCTGCCTATGACTGAGGCAATGATGGAGTGCAGATTTGACATCACCGTCACCCGGCCGGGAATAACTCCGTGAGCCCGCATATGCCGTGACTCGACCTCGTAGAGATAATACTCTTCCGACATCTGATAAAACAGCAGACTGCTGAGCATCTCGGCGCTGACCAGCAGCGTGTCTTCCGGTGAGGACTCCCTGCCAGAGACAATAGGGTTGTCGCGGCTGCAAATAAGCAGCAGCTTTTCACGGTTTAGTGGCTTTATCAGACAGTTTTTGAACTCCTCGTCCATCGTATGGCCGAAGCCTATGTCCAGCTCCCCCCTAACTACCCTTTCGCGCACCGTCTGCGACGTGCCTTCCCAGATGGTGATTTCAATCTCCGGGTGCTCCTGCGCAAAGTCCGGGATGACGCGGCTGGCCAGCTCGTGACTTTTCTGAAGCGGTATGCCGATCAGCAGCTTCCGCCGCCCATGCGCACGCAGCCGGGCCAGCGAAGCGTTGAGTGCATCCTCCTCTCTGCGCTCCTGAAGAAGGTAGTCATAGTACACCCTCCCCGCTTCCGTCAGCCGCAGCGGAGTGAATTGCCTGTCTACAAGTTTTATGTCCAACTCCTTCTCCAGCCGGTTCAGATACTGCGTCAAAGAGGGCTGCGACACCAGCAGCCGTTCCGCCGCTCTGGTTATATTCAGCGTTTCTGCAATAGTTATAAAGTAGTATTTTGTCCCGAATACATGATATCGCCTCCCTTGCATTTCTGACAACACTGTACTTAATAATAAAACTGAATTTGTTGAATATTACAATGAAACACTCAAATCTTTGTGATTATTGCTTGATATCATAATATCACGATTATTATCAATGTGCAACAAGTATTATACAAATCCTTTCATTTGTGATAATAGTAATAACAGAAGCAGCCGCCGGCCGGTGCGGACGGCGAAATTGGAAAACAAGGAAGGAGAATGCAGCAATGGCCAAGAAGAAAATGACGGTACTCGATTTCAAGAAGTACAAGCAGGAGGGCCGCAAGTTCACCTATGTCACGGCCTACGACTACACGATGGCCTCCATAGTCAACGAGAGCGAGACCGAGGTCATCCTCGTGGGCGACTCGCTGGGCATGGTCATGCTGGGATACAGCAGCACCGTCGGCGTGACGCTCGACGACATGATCCACCACATACGCCCGGTGGTGAAGGGCGCGCCGGACACCTTCGTCGTTGGAGATATGCCCTTCGGCAGCTATCAGGAGAGCCCGGAGCAGGCCATACGCAGCGCCTGCCGTATGCTCATGGAGACTAACTGCGACTGCGTCAAGCTCGAGGGCGGCAGCAACATGGCCGAGACCATCCGCCGCATGGTGGACGTCGGCATCCCCGTCATGGGCCACATCGGCATGACTCCGCAGAGCGCCACCAGCTTCGGCGGCTTCAAGGTTCAGGGCGGCACGCCCGAGACGGCGGCAAAGCTCGTCGCAGACGCGAAGGCCCTCGAGGCCGCGGGCGTCTTCTCCATCGTGGTCGAGTGCGTGCCGAACGGCGTGGCGAAGGCCATCACCGAGGCCGTCAGCGTGCCCATCCTCGGCATCGGCGCGGGCCCCTATGTGGACTGCCAGGTGCTCGTCACCCAGGATCTGCTGGATATGTACGGCGACTTCAAGCCCAAGTTCGTAAAGCACTTCGCCCACATCCGCAAGGCGATGGTCGAGGGCCTCAACACCTTCCACTCCGAGACCCTCGACGGCAGTTTCCCGTCTCAGGAATACAGCTTCAACAAGGTGGTCGAAGGCTACGAGGTCTGAAAAGGAGGTGACAAAATGAGCAAGTATATCGAGCATTATGCGTATCGCTTCCGTCCCATAGCCCTTATACTGCATTTTCGGATCGGGTATAATTATCGTAAGGTCGGTCTGGTGCCACGCATGAAACATACGCAGCAGGCCGGTCTCGCCTATGATGTTGCCATCGAGGTCTGTTATCGTGAACCAGGCCGAGTCAGCCGATCTATGGTTTACGTTGATGCAGGTCTTTACCTCTTCCTCGTTAGTGGGCTTCTCAAAGCTGCATTGAAACATGACTTGCGGCTGATTGAACCAATAGGTAAAATATGGTGCATCCTCTTCCCGTTGCTCACGCAGAATTATACTTTTGCCCCTTATCTCCCTACTCATATGTCATTATTTGTTCCCCTTCCATACCGCTTGCTCGGAAATCATAGCACAATAAAATGATTGTTTCAACTCAATCGCAGAAGCATACATCTCGATACGGTTTGGTGAGTGCGACACGGATATGGAATACATTGTTAATTAAATAACTTTTCTCTTCCCTTTAGTATTTGCCGATGAAACCGTAGTACATGGGTGAAGCTGTGGAAGGAGGCGGTTGGATGATAGACGATGAGAGGATCATCGACCTGTTTTTCGAACGCTCTGAAGATGCCATACGGGAGCTGGACAGCAAATACGGTGCTGTCTGCCGCAGGCTCTCGTTCAACATTTTGAACAGCCGGCAGGATGCAGAGGAGTGCGTCAACGACGCCTACCTCGGCGCATGGAACTCCATTCCGCCGGCCAGGCCCGACTCACTGCTGAGCTATATCGTGAAGGTAGTCCGAAACGTTTCGCTCAAGACCTACTGGAAAAGCAGGGCCGCCAAGCGCGGCGGGCAATACACCGTCGCCCTGGAGGAACTCGGCGACTGCATCGCAGGCCCTGAGACCGTGGAGGGCGCACTGGAGGCTCGTGAGCTTGCCCTCATCATCGAGGGCTTCCTGGACACGCTGACCGCAAAAGAGCGGGCAGTTTTCATGTGCCGGTATGCGTATATGGACACTTATACAGACATAGCAAAGCGCGTGGGGATATCTGAAAAAAACGTATCCGTCCGTCTAGTCCAGATACGCCGGAAATTGAAGCGGTATTTGATGGAGAGAGAGGTATTAGTATGAACGCCAGACTGCTTTCCGAAGCAATAAGCGAGATCGACAGCAAATATTATGTGGAAGCTGCCGCTTATGGCGGCATGACCGACAGCGAAGCAGTGTCCGTGTCCCGCAGCTTTTCTTCGGGGCGGAAATTGAGGGTCGTACTGGTCGCCGCCGTGATCGCGGCGCTTGCCCTCACCGTAGCCGCAGCTGCGGCCTACATCTACCAAGTGTTCATCGCCAACCGGGACTCCGACCCGCCGTCTTATGTTGTGAGCACAGAGGTGGAGCCCAAAACCATCTCCGAAGACGCCCTGGAGGAGCTCAGTGTTTGGCCGTATCAGGGTTATAAGGCGACATACGGCGAGGTGGAAGACTATCTTGGCGTTCACCTGTTGATCAGCGAGCGGCTTGAGACTGCTATACTCGGCGAAGGCGTCGATATTCAGGGCTCCAATCTTAAGGGCGAAGAGCCGGTCGCATCCATCACGCTCTACAGCAGGCATGATACCGGCTCGGGTATGTCCGGCTATATCGATATGTCCGTGTATATATCCATCACTGCATCCGACGCATACCAGCAGGTCACCCGGATACTCGACCCGGAGTTGATGGAAAAGGACGCGGCCCTGTATGAATATGTGAGCCAAGCGAACGGTATAGCGGCTAGGTTCGCCGTTTACGGGGCCCTTGGCCGGGCAAGCGCCTATTTTGTTTATGACGGCATCCTGTACAACATTTCCGTCGGCGGCTTTGCTGGCGAAGATGATATCGACCCGGCAAGTTATCTCGAGGCATTGATAGATACATTCAGATAATAGCGCCATCCATGACACCAAATTATATCAAAATCCCCGAAACGACTGTGTTTCGGGGATTCTTATGTTCAGGCGCGGAGAAGCAGCCCGTTGTCTTATCCTTACTTTTTCGCATAGTATATCAGCATACTCAGGTTCACGGTGGACTGGCCGATGTTCCTGTACGAGTGTTCTGCGTCTGCCTTAAACCGCAGCGAATCCCCCTTTGCGAGCCGGAACGCCTCTTGTCCGGCGCAAACCTCCACCTCGCCCTCGAATACAGTAATGTACTCCTCCGTCCCGGCCATGTGTGGCTGCGCAAGCAGGTAGCCTTCCGGCTCTATCTGGATTCGGTAGGTCTCAAACAACTTGCTCTCCTGAAACGGAAAGGCCGGATAATTCAAATACCTGCCTCCGTCCTCGACCAATGGGGAAACCTCCCCCGCCCGGATCAGCAGCGGCGCCTCTGTATGGGTGTCCATCAGGCTGGTAAACGACACCTTGTAGCCATTTGCGATTTTCCAAAGTACCGAGATGGTCGGATTGACATCCCCCTTCTCTATCTGAGCAAGCATACTCCGAGATACGCCCGTCTGCTTTGCGGCGGTGTCCAATGTGAGTTTTTTCTGCTCCCGTATTGATTTAATGTTGTTCCCGATCACCTTTTGTAATTCCATAGCAGCTCCTATTGACAATATATTAGATTGGTAGTACAATATGCAAGATTTCCGATATATCGGATTTTAGATTTATTATATCATCGGAGTTTGAGGAGGTCAATATGTTTAGCTGGGTGAGTTTTTTGTCCTATGCAGTGGTAACTGCCGTGACGCCGGGGCCTAACAACATCATGTCCATGTCCAACGCGAGCCGCCTGGGCTTTCGCAAGTCCTTCCCTTTCAATCTTGGCATTTGGATAGGGTTTTCTCTTGTCATGCTTGTATGCACTTTTTTCTGCAACACACTGTCTGCCGTCATCCCCAAGATAAAAACTCCCATGCTCATACTGGGCGCGCTCTATATGCTCTGGTTGGCGTGGAAGACCTTCAAAAGCTCGTCTGTCATTGAGGAGTCGCATTCCCGCAGCAGTCTGCTTTCCGGGCTCGTATTGCAGTTTATAAACCCGAAGATCTATATCTACTGCATCGTATCTATGGAAGCGTACATATTGCCGTTCTACCAGGGACAGTGGAGGGCATTGGTCTTCTTTGCGCTGCTGCTGGCGTTTATAGGCTTTGTATTTACGCTGTGCTGGTCGCTGTTCGGCTCCGTGTTCAGGCTGCTGTTTTCAAAGTATGCGAAAATCACAAATACCGTCATGGCCCTCTTGCTGGTATACTGCGCGCTTTCGCTTTTCCTATGAAGTAACCGGCTTGCGCCTGCCCTTGCATTTTGGCGTGAGCTGTATTATAATACATCGTATGCGATATATCATATGCGATGTATTGGAGGCTTGGAAATGGACGCTGAGATTTACAGGATAAGCGGGCGGATGATTCGGCTCTGCAATGCGCTTATATGGTTTCGGAACAGGGAGCTTGAGAGGCTGGGGCTGACCTCGAGCCAATTTGAGGTCTTGCGGTTTCTGCTCCTGCACCGTGGAAGAGAGGTCACGGCGGGCCTGCTCATGCGCGAGCTGGGGCTCTCGCAGTCCACCGTCGCGGGCATACTCAAGCGCCTGTGCGACAAGGGCTTCATCGAACGCCGCTCCGACGAGCGCGACCTACGGCGCGGCATCATCAGGCTCACATCCGCCGGCCTTGCGCTCGAGGCCGAGCTGCAGGGCATTGCACTCAGCTCAGAGGGCGTTCTGCTCCGGGGCATGACCGGGGCCGAGGCAGCGGAACTCTACCGTTTGCTCGGCGTCGCGCTCTCGAACATGGACGCGGAGCGCTCCGGAGACTGAGACATGGAAAACCGCGAACTCTTCGAGGCCATGCCCGTCTCCCGCGCCCTCGCCGGGCTGGCCGTGCCCACCATCGTCAGCCAGCTCATCACCATGGTCTACAACCTCGCCGACACCTTCTTCATCGGCAGCACCAGGGACCCCTACAAGGTCGCGGCGGCGACGCTGGCGTACACGCTGTTCTTCATCCTGAACGCCCTCTCGAACCTCTTCGGCATCGGCGGCGGCAGCCTCATCTCCCGGCT
>CABVBV010000048.1 GCA_902496595.1 uncultured Eubacteriales bacterium
GTTGCCGTCCATGGTCTTGAGTTTTCTCGCCATACTTTCATCTCCACACAAAAATAATTCTCGGGTGCTTAATCCTGGGTTCCAAAAGCGTTATAATTTTATCACCCAAACCTCGTCCTGTAAACCACTTTTTGCACAGAAAAGGCACAATTTTTTCCCTTTGTCTCGGAATATTTTTTTCTGTTTTGAGTGCAGTACCGGAGCGAACGTACAAAACTGCACGTACTCGGGTGCATTGTCGTTTATCTCCGGCTTCGCCGAAAGCCCCGTCTGTTCGCAGCCGCGGCCCTCGGCTTCAGAGCCTCTCTCCGAGTATGCGCAGCAGCCTGCCTGCCAGCTCGTCCGGATCCAGATTCGGGTCTCCGCTATGCTCGAACAGGATGCCGGAAAGTCCGAAGCTCAGGAAATCCAGGGCCAGCTTCGTATCGTTGTAATCTCCCCCGCTTCTGAGGGGCTTGTTATGTACAAGCTCCTCAAGGTACGTATGCATGGCTCTGAACAGGATCCTCTCGACCTGTGCGCGTCTCTGCGAATCGATCAGTTTTTTGAGCAAGCTGCGGTTCTCCGCAGTTGAACGGATGAGCTCGGCCAGGGCGTCCTGAGCCGAGGCCGCTTTCAGGCTCCGCTCCACCATACGCTCCACCATCTGATTGGCAGACCACTCAACAACGTCCATGATATCCTGGAAATGATAATAGAATGTTTGGCGTGAAATACCGCAGTTCTCGATGATGGCCGTCACCGTCACCTTGTCTATGCCTTTCTGCCGTACAAGAGCATCGAAGTGCTCCGCTATGATTCTCTTCATATCCACAGCCATCCTGTCTCCACCCTTTCCATAGTATTGTAACATGCCGGGGCGCGGAAGGTAAAGTCTTTTGCCTTGCTTACGGCGCGGCAGGTGGTATAATATCGGAAACGGAGCATGGAGGCGGTCATATGTTTGACGTTTTAATAAAGGGCGCAATGGTGCTTGACGGCGCCGGAACCGAGGCGTTCCCGGCCGACGTCGGCATCTCAGGAGGCAAAATAGAGGCGGTAGGCGAGCTTGGCGGGGCGGGCGCGGGAAGCGTTATCGAGGCCGGAGGCCGCTGCCTCACTCCCGGGTTCATCGACATACACAGGCACGCGGACGCGGCGCTGTTCAGGCCCGGCTGGGGCGCGGCAGAGCTTGCTCAGGGCCTGACCACGGTGATAAACGGCAACTGCGGGCTCTCGCTTGCCCCTGTCTGCGGTGAGCACGAGGAAGAGATACTGCGCTACCTCTCTCCCATCGTCGGCGAGCTGCCGGAGGGACGCAGGTTCCCTTCCATGGCCTCGTATCTGCGCGAGGTCGTGCAGGAGCTTCCGGCCGTGAACACATTCATGCTGGCCGGCATGGGCACGATCAGGGCCTGCGCCGCCGGGTTTTCCGACGCCCCGCTCTCCGACGGGCAGTATGCTCAGATCCATTCTCTGCTGGAGTCGGCGCTCTCTGACGGGGCGCTTGGAGTTTCTCTCGGCCTGGGCTATGCTCCGGAGTGCTTTTACGACACGCGGGGGCTAATACGCGCTCTGGAGCCCCTCCGTGGTTCCGGGCTCCCGGTGACGGTACATATGAGGCAGGAGGGCGACGGCGTCGTCGAGGCGCTGCGCGAGATGCTCCTTGTTGCACGGGAGCTCAGGCTGAAACTGGAGGTCAGCCATCTCAAGGCAATAGGCCGCAGAAACTGGCGCAAGGCCGTTCCTGAGATGTTGGAGCTCATTCGCATAGCCAGAGCCGAGGGGCTGGACGTGATGTGCGACGTCTATCCGTATCCTGCCGGCTCGACTCAGCTCATCCACGTCCTTCCTCCGGAGTTCCAGGCCGGCGGGACTGAGGTATTGACAGAGCTGCTCCGGGACAGGACGCAGCGCGAACGGATGCGCGAGAGGATGCTGACCGGTTCGGATTTCGAGAACATCTCGCTTCTCGTCGGCTTTGAAAACATCCGTGCGACCTCGCTGCATCTGCCGGAAAACGAAAGATTCGAGGGCAGCTCGATTGCAGAGATAGCTCAGGAGCGCGGTGTTTCCGAGTTCGACGCCTTGTTCGACCTGCTTGCTTCAGAGCGCTGCGCAGTGTCCATGATAGACTTTATTGCGGACGAGGAGGACATCAAGGATATACTTAGGGCCCCCTTCTCAGGAGTCATCTCCGACGCCACTTATCCCACGAGCGGACTTTTGCATCCCAGGGTATACGGCACATTCCCGAGGCTGATAGAGAGATATGTTTGCGAGCTTGGCGTCTTGAGCCTTCCGGAAGCCGTGAAGAAGGTGACGAGTCAGCCTGCCGAGCGCTTCGGCCTGATGACAAAGGGCTATATAAGACCGGGCTACGACGCCGATCTCTGCCTCTTCGACCCGGGCAGCATCCATGAGCCGGGCAGCTACAAACATCCCGACATTCCCCCGGTCGGCATGGACTGCGTCCTCATATCCGGCCGCAGGGTGGTATGACTGGATTAGCCTTGCAGGATCTGCGGCCGCGGCCGTAAGAATAAATTTCAATTATTTTCTCGCTGAGCGCGGCGCAATCCCTCTTGTCGAAAAAGGCTCCGCCCCCTTCGACAAACTGAAGCGCCGGAACAGACCGATGTCCTGTTCCGGCGCTTGCCATATTGTAAGCAGCTCAATTATAGACGTTGTTTCTCAGAATATGTACTTTTTCAAACTCGCGGTTATAATAATACAGGGCGTTGTCCGCCGAGCATTTGCAGAGCAGGTACATCGAGGTGTCGGAGAAGAATCCGCTGTGCGGGGTTATGATGACGTTATCGCGTCCCAGCAGCTCGCAGTCGCTTAGGTCTGGGAACTCCGACTCAAGCATATCCAAGCCTGCGGCTTTGATAAGGCCGTTATCCAGCGCCCAGGCCAAGTCCTTCTCGCTTATCATCGCGCCGCGGCCCTCATTGATGATGATGGGCTGTTTTTTGCATTTTTCAAACTTCTCCCTGTTGAAAAAGTGTACGTTGTCTTCCGTCAGATTCATATGCACGGAGATGACGTCGGACTCGGCAAGCAGTTCGTCTATATCCACAAGTTTCGCTCCGGCAGCCTCTGCGACCTCCTGAGGGATGAATGGGTCGTAGGCTATGACCTCCATATCCAATCCATGCGCTTTTTTTGCGACGGAGCGGCCAATTCTGCCAAGGCCCACTATGCCCATGACCTGGCCTTCTATACGCTTCAGGCCGGGAGCTTTGTCATATATCCACTCCCTGTCCTGCTGAACGCTCCTGTCATATATCCTTAGTCCGCGCTGCAGGCAGAGCATCAGCGCGATGGCGTTCTCGGCCGTCTCCTGAGTACAATAGTCCTCTATCGACACCACGGCGATGCCCTTCTCCGTTGCATAGTCTATATCCACCTCGTTGAAGCCTGTGGACTGGAAGGAGATGACCCGGCAGTGTTTAAGGGCGTCCAGCTCCTTTTTCCCAAAGTAAATATAGCCGTTTATAATGATATCTGCGTCGGATATGTCCTCATAGAACCTGTCGTTATCGCTGCTGTGTTCGTCAAACACGGCTATGCCGAACTCAGTGCCTTCGGGGAACACGGACATCTCAATGCTCATATCTCGGGTGCAGGTACTGGGGGCCTCTGCAAAGACTACTTTCATTTTTAACACTCCTATCTTGATCAGACTATTGCCTTTTTCTCCCGCAAACCGGCCACTTCAGAGACGGAATAGCCGAGTTCTCCGAGCACCTCGTCGGTATCGCGGCCGAGCCTTCCGGCGGGCTCATATTCGCGCACTTCGTACCGTGAGAAGTGAACCGGAGGCATCGGCATCATGACTTCCAGTCCTTCTCCAAAGTCTACTTTCTTCACATATCCGTTCGCAAGCGCCTGCTCATCGCTGCTCACGTCCCTTATGCTGCGCATGACTTCGCAGGACACGCTGTTCGCCAGCAGGTATTCGCGCCACTCCCAGCTGCTCCTGGTGAGGAAAATGTCGTTCAGTTTCCGGGTTATCTCAACAATAGCGCCCGTATCCGCCAACTTTTCCAGGTCGGCGCAGCGCGGGTCATTCTCGAGCTCTGGCAAGTCGAACAGCTTTGCGAACTTCGGAATCTCTCTCTTGTAGTCATTGTCGTACACGCCTATCCAGCGCCCGTCGGAGCAGAGATAGGTCTGCGAGAACGGGTCTGGAGGACGCATGGGGTCAACCGGTCGCTCGCCGCCGAACTGGGGCTGGTGGGACACGACGGCTATCGAGTTGCACCAGATCCCGCTGGCGAAGAGAGAAGTATTTACAAACGTCCCCTCTCCTGTCCGCTCCCTTCCGATAAGCGCCATGAGAACTCCTGAGAGCAGCACGGAGCTGGTGGCCATATCTCCGAAGGCATAGGTGGGCACGAACGGGAACGAGCCCGGCACCTGCCAATCGGCCATTGGGCCCGACCTCAGCCAGAAGGCCGTGCTGTCGAAGCCCGGGTTGCCGGAATCAGGGCCCTCCGGGCCGAAGCCGGACAGGTGGGCATACACCAGAGAGGGCATCTGCTCGTGCAAAGTCTCATAGTCCAGGCCCAATCTTTTTAGGGCCGCCGCCCTGACGTTCGTCACCAAAACGTCGGCTCTTTCCAACAGGCGCATAAATACGTTTCGGCCCTCTTCGGTCTTCAGATTAATTGATATCAGTCGCTTGCCGCTGTTTTGTATCGTAAAAAGCGGGTTTCGCTCCTCCTCGCAGATCACCCGCTCAAAGTCTCCGACGCCGCGCAGCTCGTCTCCCCACGGGCTCTCGACTTTAACCACCTCCGCGCCGTAGGAGCAGAGCATCCTGCCGACAGTCGGAGCGGCGACCACCGTCGCCAGCTCGACTACCTTTATACCTTCAAGCGGCAGCTTGCATTTCACGCTCAATACCCATACCTCCCTGTTGCTCTATCGGTTTTTTGTTGCTTATAGGCTAATAATGTGGTAAATTATCAAATGTACCGGGATTATACGGCAGTTTATTTGCAAGGAAGTTGAGACAGTGTTCACATCAATCTCTAACAGCAAAAACTATCAGCAAATAATCAAGCAGATAAAGGACGCCATAATCTGCGGACGGCTCAAGGTGGGCGACAGGCTGCCGAATGAGCTTGACATGGCTCAGGAGTTCAACGTCAGCCGCTCGTCAGTGCGGGAGGCGCTCAAGTCGCTCGAGGTGCTGGGCATTGTTGAATCCAGGAAAGGCGGCGGCAGCTTCATCGCCAACAACATCAACCGGAGCATGACCGACAGCCTCTCCATGTATTTCATGCTCAACGGCTGCTCCATTCAGAACCTGGTCGATATGCGCGTTGCACTGGAACTCGGAGCCATACGCACAATCATTGACAGGTGCTCTGACGAGGAGATCGGCAGGCTTGGCGCCGCGCTGCAAAAGTACGTCGACGCCTCCGACATTGAAACGCGCAAGATTTGCGACCAGAACTTCCACACCGTGCTCATCTCCCTCGCAAACAATCCCCTATACGACTTTCTTCTGAACGCCCATTTGTTCATATTCGCGAAGGACATCTCCTACTCACATCAGGTGGTTGAGGAAAAGGGCCAGCTTGACGATTCGGTCAGGATGCACACGGCCATATATGAGGCAATCAAAAATCGGGACTTCGCCTCCGCAGCCAGCGAGCTTTTCGTACATTTCAACTTCACCGAGGAGGATCTGGAGCTTCAGGGCAAGTACTTCTACTCCGACACAGACGACGATCCCTTCCTATCTTCCTCCGACAAAGACTGAATTGGTTTTGCATCATCCGCAGCCGTTGAAGGCTGCGGATTTTTTATTCCTTGTCAAGATTGAGGAAGGCAACTATCTTCTCCTTCTCCGCATCGCTCTGCTTTCCAAACAGGGACACAGGGAAGTAGACCGCGACCGACACCGCAAGGCCCGGCCAAAGAGCGTCCACACTGAAAATGTCTCCCCAGCCCGCCGCAGCTCCTATGCTCCAGACAATAACCACTACGGTCGACAGAAGCATACTGTAAAACGCAGCGTCAGCGCTGCCCTTTTTCCAGACGAAACCCAGCACGGTGGGAACGAACAAGCCCGCTGAAAGTATGGTGAAGGTTATCAGCAGCACATTCATAATGTCCTGCTCATACCAGGCAAGCAGCGCGGACACCACGCCTATGGCCAGAGAGCTGGCGAAACCCAGGCGCATCGTCGTCTTTTCACTCACGTTTTTGTCAATATATCTCTGATAGATGTCCCTCGTGATGTTGGCGGAGCCGGTGATAATGGCTATATCGGCCGAAGACATGATCGCCGCCAGTATTCCGACGATCACGAGCCCTTTAACGCCGACAGGGAAAATGTTAAGGATCAGTCCCGTCATTGCGTTAACGCCCTGGGGCAGCTCCGGCATAAGCACCTTGGCGGCCATACCTTCGTATGTTGCGCAGATAGCTATCGGGAGAATGATCACCGCCGCAAGCAGTCCGCCCTTGCGTGCAGCAGATGGGGTCTTTGCGGACATACAGCGCGTGTAGCTGTCCATAGTCGTATAGAACGACATGACTGTCGACAGGCAGAAGGCGATTATCGTCGGCCAGCCCCAGGCGCCGATATCAAAGTAGCTCTCCGGCAGGGCTTTAACGGCGTCGAGGCTGCCCATGGCCTTTGCGGCGAAGGGCACGCCCAGCACCACCCCGGCCAGCAGCAGGCCGACCTGAACCCAGTCTGTAAAAACCACCGCCATATATCCGCCCAGGGCGGTATACAGCACCAGCACCGCTGAAGCCGCGACAAAACTGGCCCCGAGGCCCCAGCCCGTGAGTGTGTTCAGTATCTCGCCCGCCGCCACCAGCTGAGCCGCCGTAACTCCGATCATGCCCAGCAGTGTGCAAATCGTCGCCACCGCCCTCGCCCTTGGGTCATAGCGGCTCTCGATGAACTCGGGGTATGTCAGATGGTGCAGCTTGTCCCCGATCTTCTTGACCTTCTCGGAAAACAGCAGTGAAAACGAGAGGCAGCCTATGGCAAGTGTCCCGACATACCACACCGCCGTTATGCCCAGCTCATAGCCCTTTGTGGAGGTGCCGATCACAGAAGCGCCCCCTATCCAGCATGACAGCCAGAGGCACATTATGGTTAGCGAGTTGGATCTCCTGCCGGCTACGTAGTAATTCTCAACGCCCTTGTGCTTCTTGTTCGAGTACAGGCCGATGAGGAGCATTCCCACAAGGTATACTACGATGAAACAAATATCTACAGCTTCCACATATATCCCCCTCCAATGCCCCGCCTACTTTACGCAGGCGGCGCCTTCGCGGCAGCACAGGGCATTCTTGGGGTTGGTCTTGCCCTTTCGTGCGAAGAACTCGTCGATCGCCGCCGTGAAGGTCTCGAGCTCAAACAGTCCGGTCGCGGCTACCGCCGCTCCAAGCATGACAATATTTGTGCCTTTGGGGTTGTTCTGCGAGTTCGCGATTTCACTCGCGGGCACCTTTATTACCCGGATGTCGTCCCTGAACTTTCTGTCTGCGCCGCAAAGCGAACTGTTGACCACGAGCACGCCGCCCGGCTTCAGCATCTTTTCAAACTTGTCCAGCGACACCTCGTTCATGGAGATCAGCAGGTCGGGATGCTTCGCATAGGGGCTAGCTATCTCGTCGTCGCTTATCTTGACATTGCAGTTCGCCGTACCGCCCCGCATCTCCGAGCCGTAGGAGGGATACCAGGTAACTTTCCTGCCGTCGAGCATACCTGCAAAGGCAAGGATATGTCCCGCCACAAGAACGCCCTGTCCGCCGTAGCCCGCGCATATGATCTCTGTCATGGCTCAGCACTCCTTCCTATCCACAAATTCGCCGAGCTCGTAGTATTTGAGAGACTCGGTACGGATGCGCTCGCAGGCTTTTGCCGGGGTGAGGCCCCAGTTTGTCGGGCAAATACCCAGCAATTCTATCAGGCAGAAGCCCTCGCCTCGCAGCTGCTTCTCGAACGCTTTCTTTATGTACCTCTCCGCCTGCATGATATGCGCCGGACTGTCCAGCGCGGCCCTTGCCAGATACGCTATGTCCATCCCCCCCAGTATCTTCGCCACGTCGAACAGGCCTCCCTGCTTGCGCACGTCGCGTCCGGACGGACAGGAAACGGTCTTCTGGCCCGGAAGAGTCGTAGGCGCCATCTGGCCTCCTGTCATTCCGAACACTCCGTTATTCAGGACGATCGCCACGATATTCTCGTTTCTGAGCGCACAGTGTACCGTCTCCGCAGTGCCGATGGAATATGCCGCTCCATCGCCTAGATACGCTGCCACGAGTTTGTCCGGTCTGGCGCGTTTGACTCCGGCCGCCACGACTATCGGCCTGCCGTGGGCGCACATGACCGTATCGAAGTTCCAGTTATCCATGCTCCAGGCGCCGCAGGCAACATCAACTGTTGCGATGAAGTTCTCCTGCATACCCAGCGCCTCCACCGCCTCGGCTATCATTCTGTCCGATACTCCGTGCGAACAGCCCGGGCAGAAGGAACCTCCCGGATTGATAACGCTTTCAGGTGCCTTTAGTCTCATTTTTCCGCCTCCTTACCTGCCAGCATCGCTTTCGCGAGCTCCACTATCTGCTCGGAATCGGGCACGCTCCAGAATGTGCGGTACGATTCCACGGGGTATTTGAACTTAGTTGCAGTCCTGATATCCTCCACCATCTGGCCCAGGATGTTCATCTCCACACTCATAAGTCCCTTGACGTCCGGCCCCAGCTCTCTGAACGCCTTTTCCGGGAACGGCCAGAGCGTTATCGGGCGGATGAGCCCCAGCCTTATACCCTCTGCTCTGGCCAGCTTCACAGCCTCCTTGCAGATCCTGGAGCTGATCCCGAAAGCCACTGTCACGACTTCCGCGTCATCCACAGCCACGCTCTCCCAGCGCTGTTCGTTCTCCTCTATCTGCCTGTACTTGCCCCTCAAATAGTCCTCGTAGTCCTTATGCGCATAAAAGCAAACATTGCTGACCACTTTGTGGGGCTCTCCTTTGCGAGTGCCCTTCACCGACCAGTCGTAGGCGTCGATATCGTGCTCGTGCATCTCAGGCAGCTCGACTTCCTCCATCATCTGACCGATAGCGGCGTCCGAGCCTATGATCACAGGATGGACGTATTTCTCGGCGAGCTCGAAGGCCTCGGCCACGAGATCCATGCCCTCCTGCACCGAGTTCGGGGCCAGGACTATGGTGCGGTAATCCCCGTTGCCTCCTCCTCTGGTGAGCGCCCAGTAGTCGCCCTGACCCTGGGCGATGTCGCCGAGGCCGTTGCCTATTCGCATAACGTTTACAAGAACGGCCGGCAGGTCTGCGGCGCATAGGTAGGATATCCCCTCCTGCAGCAGCGCGAAACCCGGCCCGGAGGAACTGGTCATTGCGCGAACTCCGGCAGCCGCTCCGCCGTAAAGCATATTGATTCCCGCAAGTTCAGACTCGGTCTGCACGAACGTGCCCCCTGCCTCCGGCATCCTCCAAGCCATATATTCGAGGATCTCCGTCTGCGGAGTTATGGGATATCCGCTGTAAAAACGGCAGCCGGCTCGAATGGCCGCTTCCGCCAGGGCTTCGTTGCCCTTCATCAATACCTTCTCCATCGTCGCACCCCCTCAGTCCGTCAATTCGATACAGCAGTCGGGACACATATGGTAGCACATACCGCAGGAAATACATTTGTCCTGCTCGGCCGTCACGTAGAAGTACCCCTTTTTGTTCATCACGCTGCTCAGCTTCAGCGCCTCTTTCTTGCAGACGCTGACACAAAGGCCGCAGCCCTTGCAGTTTTCCTGTTTGATTATGATCATTCCGGTTCAAGCCTCCTTAAGCCATCAAGCGGCGTCTGCCGCCTTTTTCGCGACCGCCCTGTTGCTGATGAGAAGAGCGACGGACGCCGCGACTCCTATGACGCACATCGCGCCCAGCAGCGTGAATACCCTCGTATAAGCCGCATTGCCGAACTTGTCCAGCCAATTGCCAATGAGCGTCGGGAGAATGAGGTCGGGCAGATTGAAGCCGATGATAGACGCTACGGCTATTGCAGTTCCGGATATCTCCTTCGGCACCCCGGCTTCGTCAATTGTCGCCCACATCGTGCCCCTCGACATGAAGCACAGGGTTGCAAGCACCAAGGTCAGAACGGTAAGCACAGTGATAAGTTCCGCGCCGCCGGAGACGTTGGCGATATAGAGGATTATGCCGAACATGAGTACGAAAACTATTATCTGCAGCTTTGAAATGGACTTAAGTTTGTCCGCAACCACTCCGCCAATGGGCCCGCCCACGAACTTAAGAGCGTACTGCTTCAGGATAGACAGAAAACCTGCAAAAGTTACCGAGGCGCCCAGCACATTTGTGAAATACGGAGTGATGAAGGACTGGCAGGTGTAGAGTCCGTAGGCGCAGAACACGATGAGACAGGACAGATAAAACCTGGGCATCAGGAACACGCGCATCGTCTCTTTGATATTCACCTTTTTGTGCGCCGCCTCCGCATAGTGGACTTCCGTAGTCTTCTGGTCAAAGAACACCTGCACCAGCACGGCTCCTACCAGGCTCATGATACCCATGACGATGACAGCCCACTTGAGAGCCGTCACAGAGTCGTCAAATCCCGCGAAGACGGAGAGCGCAACAATGTTGGTTATCGTTGCGGACACCCCGCAAAATGCCTCATAGTAGCCGTAGGTGCGCCCCTGCTCTTCCTTGGCGCCGACCATCGACACCGCCTTGAGTATCGCCGCCCAGAACGCCGTGACACCGGCAAAACCGGAGATGACCCAGGTTATCATCGCGCAGACATAGCTGCTCATGGTGAACGCAAAGAAAATGCTGATGATGCCCTGCACTATCGCCGAAACGACAATAATGCCCTTAGTCTGGTATCTGTCGGCTATCCAGCCGCCGGGTATCAACCCAATGCAGCTGATCGCGGTGTACACCGTGACCAACAGGCCAAGCTGCGCATTTGTGCAGTTCATGCCCTCTATCATCGCATCGTAGAATATGTACTTCATATATGGCAAATTGAACATCGTGCCGTATACAAGGCCCAGTGAGATGACCGCCATAAAGTATTTGACTCTGCCGTTTTTCATTTGTCTTCCCCTTTCATTTTTTATCGTCACCACCATATCGCCGCTTGTAACCCAGCTTTATACGCATCCCACCTTCGTGAAAATTTTGTCTGTATGTCTATTTGTCAGACAATATGTTTCAAATTAAAAAACGCCGCAAGCGTTTGTGTAGAATATGCAAGTTGCCATATAAACCGGATTGTATTGCTCTTCTTTTGTAGATTATAACCTTATGATTTTGCTTTGTCAACTGATTTGAAGACATCTGCGAAGTTAATATTTTAACTATTTATTTTGCTAAATTCCGCTCACAACTGCTTGACTTTACGTTTTAGTTATGGTAATAATGACTTGTCACCTCCATATTTCTCGCCGCCGCCCATTTTTATGGACGGCAATAGTTGTTTGGACGCGAGAGAGCACGGGAGGTGTTTTTTATGATTTATCAGCTGCCATCGAACAATCTATATGGGGACGAGCCGATCCCGATCACTATACCCGACGACTGGGAAGTATACATCTCCGAGTTTGCGGGCTTCCGCAGGCCCGCTCTTTCCCCGGAAGAGATTGCGGAAAGGGTTCACGACGCTGTCGGGACTGTTCCCATCTCTGTCGGAGCGGCGGGCAAGAAGAGCGCCGTAATAATCTTTGACGACATCACGAGGCCGACGCCCTGCGAGCACATTGCAAAAGCTGTCATAGCAGAGCTGCTTGAGGCGGGTGTGCCCAAGGAGAATATCTGGTTCATCGCCGCTCTGGGCACTCACTCCTGTATGTATCGGGAGCACTTCGTCAAAAAGCTGGGCGCAGACATCGTCGACGAATTTGAGATCCACAACCACAACCCATTTTTTAACCATGTATTTCTCGGCAACACGAGCCACAACGTGCCCATTGAGATAAACTCCGATGTTATGACGGCGGAGTACAAAGTCGCGATCGGCACCATAATGGCGCACAGCTTTTTCGGTTTTTCTGGCGGCGCTAAGTGTGTGCTGCCGGGGGTATCGTCAATGCGCAGCATCATTGCCAACCACAGCCGGACTACGCCCTCGGAGTTCAACATGGGCAACCCTGACACGGTCATGCGCCTGGACTCGATCGAGGCTGCAAGGGCCATGGGACTCGACTACAAGATAGACGTACTGCTGAACGGCCGGGCTCAGGTTTGCGCCCTGTACGCCGGAGATGTGGAAGCGGAGTGGGCGGCTGCTGAGCTTGACGCTTCAAAGCACTATCTGGCCGACTTCGTGCCCGACTGCGACGTGGTGCTTTCCAACTGCTATTTCAAGCCCGCAGAGGCCGGCTGCGCCTACACTCCGGAGACGATAGCCTCGCTCAAGCCCGGCGGGACATATATTCTCTCGGCCAACTCCCCCTTCGGCTCCTGTGTACACTATCTCTACGACAAGTGGGGGCACTCGGCTCCCGGCGGCCTGATGTGGGCCGGCTGCTATCCGGTAGATCCGCGCATGGGCCGTGCGATAGTCTTTTCCGAGCACACTGTAAAAGGTATGCGCGACCCCTGGTACATCGATGAAGCCTCCGGTGCCGTATACGTCAAGACCTGGGCTGAGGCGCTCTCCCTCATCAACGACGGGACAAAAAAGCGCATGGTCATATATCCGACTGCCGGGTGTCAGGTGCTCACCAACTCTTGGGAATTTTACAGACGCTCCGGTTGAGTCGGAGCTGTAATTATATTGATTCTGCAATCATGAGGCGGCTTTTGACGCTTCCTGTTTTTATTGTTTCGTAAAAAGAATTTTCAGGAAATAAAATTTAGACCTTGCATTTTTTGCCGTTTGGTTGTATTTGTTAATAGAAGGCTCGTCCTTCGTTTTCCACCGGAAGCTAGTATTAGGACTTTCCCTCCAAGTGGCGGCCTCCTGTGGAAGTGGGCATGGCTGGTATTTTGCCGGTCATGCCCTTTTATTTTCCCACGAGCTGCTTCGTCCAGAGAACTGCCGACCTCATGAGCGGCCTGCGTCTGTGCTCGTGTTCGTTGACACTCCGCTGCGGCTGTGTTCCATGTTTATATAGGTCAGGAGGTGACAATGGTGAAAAGGCAGCTTCATTTGTGCGTTTTTGCCGCGCTTATGCTGTGCGCCATGTGCCTGTTTTCCGCCTGCGGCGAACTGCGCTCTGAAGACGGCATGACCTTGGCGAGCCTGCTTTCCGGCGACATATGCTCTGTATCCATTTTCAAAAATGGAGCGGCAAGAGAATTGAGCGCTTCGGAGATCGACGAGCTGCTCGAGGCCGCCGAGGCGATAACCTACTCCCAAAGCGCAGGCGCCGATATGTCGAAACCCGGAGCGGCTTCGGTCATCATCACCGCCGGCTATGGGGACGGCGTTTCAAAGAGCTTCACTTTGCCATACTATTCTGAAGACGGCGTCACATATGACGCGAAAAGCGATTCGATCTATCTCATATCTCCGTTCTTTGACGAGCAGTCATGATTTTGCTGCGACTATGCGAGGCTCGGAGGCAGGCTAAAAGCGGGAGCTCCGTAACTGGAGCTCCCGCTTTTAGTGGGTTTTCGGTTTTGCG
>CABVBV010000049.1 GCA_902496595.1 uncultured Eubacteriales bacterium
ACTTCCCTCCTTCATTAAAAAATGACTTCATCGGTACTCGAGAGGCTCCCCAGCCCCCCGCTGCGCCCCGGCCTATACGATACGGTTCATATCATATAAACATTCAGGGCTTTGGCCGCCGGCTTATTTCTTGCCGGTCTTTCCGGCCTTCGGACGCTTCGCGCCGTACTTGGAGCGGCTCTGCCTGCGCCCGTCGACGCCCTGCGTATCCAGAGTGCCGCGGATGATGTGGTAGCGCACGCCAGGCAGATCCTTGACACGGCCGCCACGGATCATGACAACGCTGTGCTCCTGCAGATTGTGGCCGACGCCGGGAATGTAGGCAGTCACCTCATAGCCGTTCGTCAGACGCACACGGGCGATCTTACGCAGAGCGGAGTTCGGCTTCTTCGGAGTCGAAGTACGCACCGCCGTGCACACACCGCGCTTCTGCGGGCTCGACAGGTTCGTCTCGCAGTTCTTGATCGTGTTCAGACCCTTCTGCATGGCAGGAGAAGTGGACTTGTACGTCGCCTGCTCCCTCCCCTTGCGAACCAGCTGATTGAATGTCGGCATATTTTTCCTCCTTTCCTCAAATGTTCTCAAAGCCCCGATTTTTAGCCAATAACGGCACTTTTGAGACAGTTTTTCGCTCGTGGGCATACCAATGCCCGAGCGAAGATAGATTTTAGCATATTGCACAAGATTAGTCAAGAATTTTTTCTATAAAAAATCGTGACCCGCCATGTTTCAAGGCGGGTCACTGCTCATTTATACATCTCCACAAACTGCTCCAGGCACAGGTTATTCTCCATTATATACTCCGCAGCCTCTTTTCCGACGTATCTGAAGTGCCAGGGCTCGTCCCAGCCCGTAATTGTCTTTCTGAGGCTCGGGTATCTCAAGATGAACCCGTATTCCGCGCAGTGGTCTGCCAGCCAGTCCAAAAACTCTTCGTCCATCTGGGACGCATCCAAACTGCTGTAATACTTGTCCGTGATATCCACGCCCAGGCCCGTCTGGTGGTCGCTGGTGCCCGGAGGCGCGACCAGCAGGGCGGCAGCGGCGTAATCCTCGGCGTCCGGGTAATCCGGCCAGCTTATCTGGCTCGCCTTGCCGTTATAATAGTACTCCTGCGTCGAGTACGGCCTGTACGCCGTATTTATATATGGGGTATATCCCGCGGCCCTCGCGGCGTTCAGAAAGTCCACAAGCGCGTCCACGGCCCTCTCGTCGAAGAACTGCGCCGTATCCTCGATGGCCACGACTGTCGGCGCGTACTTGCCGATGTTGTGCTCGCTGTTCGCGAGGATATACTCCCAGGAGCTGATGTCAATATCCGGCTTCTCATCAGATATCGGCTTCTTGGTGGGAGCCGGGTTAACGTCTATGACGCTGTCGGAGCTCGGCGAGCTAGTGGGCACGGTCTGGACAAGGCCGGCGTCCGGGACGACGTAGTCCTCGGCAAGCGCACGCTCCTCAGAGGATCTGGAGAAGATGATGATGAGCAGAAAGATGGTCAGCAGAATAAATGCAAAGGCCATGAGTATGTGCCTTGTTTTCAAAGCGCCCGCCTCCTTTCCGCGCAAACGGCTCAGACGTGGGGGAACACGCTGTGCAATTTGTTATTATAGCATTTAAGGTGGGGAATGGCAAGCACTTAAAATCCCTCGTCCGTGACCAGGCCGTCCCAGTCTCCTTCATTATTGTCTTCCGGCGGGAACCAGGGGAACCATGGATCCTCGTACGGCGTCTCCGTGGGCGTGGGTTCCGGCTCCGGCGTTTCCGTCGGCTGCGGTTTCTCCCTGAATATCGCGTACACCGTGTGCTCAGTCGTCACGTTGTTGAGCGTATAGCTGTCCGAGAGCACAACGGACATACCGTCTATTATGAGTTCCGACAGCTCATAGCCAGGGTCGGCCGTCATAGTGAAGGTAACGCTGCCGCCGTCCTCGACCTGCACTATGCCCGACGGAGAGATATTGCCTCCGTTTCCTGCGATGGCGTTTACCGTATGAGTCACCGGGGCGTCGGTCTCCTCCGGCTCCGGAGTATCGGTGACAGGCGGCTCGGTGGGATCGGGCACAGCCGTTGTCTCCGGAGGCTGGGTCTGCGACGCCGGCGTTTCTGCGGCGTCCTTATCTCCATCTCCGGCGAAGTCAAAGACGCCGGCCATGGCGCAGAGCACAACCGTCAGCACGGCGAGCAGCACCACGGCGCCCACGACAAAGCCCCAGGTACGCATTTTTGGAGTTCCACTATCCTCTTCCGGCTCCCTATATCCCCTGTCAGCCGGTCTTTTATTTTCGTTTTTCCTTTCGTTCTCCATTCCATATCGCTCCTGTGCGAATGAATTAGGCGCTTTACAATTTCGCGGCCTGTGGTAAAATCGTAACGGGTGATAAGATGAAAAAGGCTCTGGTAACAGGTTCCTCTAGGGGCATAGGCGCGGCCACCGCGAGGGCGCTGGCACGAGACGGCTGGCGAGTAACAATAAACTATCTAAACAGCCGCGCCGAGGCAGAGGCTCTGGCGTCCGAACTGGGCTCCGAGGCAATATGCGCGGACGTCGCGTCTCCCGCGCAGGTCAAGGCGATGTTCGAAGCCGCGGGGCCGTTCGAGCTGCTCGTCTGCAATGCAGGCATAGCGTGGTCGGGACTTTTACAGGACATGACCGACGCCGAGTGGAGGCGCATTTTCGACGTAAACGTGAACGGTATGTTCCACTGCTGCCGCGAGGCGATACCCCATATGGTGGAAGAAAAGCGCGGCTGTATAATCTGCACCTCGTCCATTCTCGGTGTGCGCGGCGGCTCCTGCGAAACGGCGTATTCCGCGACAAAGGGCGCCGTGATCAGCTTTGTGAAGGGGCTCTCCAAAGAGCTCGGCCCTTCCGGGATAAGGGTGAACGCCGTCGCCCCCGGAGCGGTGGACACGGATATGCTGTCCTGTTTCACCGATGAGGACAAGGCCGCGATGGCCGAGGCCTCCGCTCTATGCCGCATCGGCAGGCCCGAGGACATAGCCCGGGTAACGGCTTTCCTGGCGAGCGACGCCGCCTCGTTCATCACGGGTCAGATCCTCGGAATCGACGGCGGCATGATAATCTAGTTCATGAACTGCTCGATCGCCCTGTTGAGCTGCGCCACGGCCTCCATGTCCCCGCTCTCCACGGCGTCGGCGAGGCAGTGCTCCACGTGGTCTTTGAGTATGACCTTTGCGGTATTGTTGAGTGCGGAACGCACGGCCGCCAACTGCACGAGCACCTCGGAGCAATCTCTGCCGTCCTCGACCATCTTTCTGACCGATTCCAGGTGTCCGATCGCCCGCGACAATCTGTTGAGCACGGCTTTGGTCTGCGTGTGCTGATGTTTATGCTCATGAGAGTGGGTATATGCGGCCCCGTCGGCTCCGATATGTGTATGCTCGCTCATAGAATCAACTCCCACAATGATTCTAAATACGAGCACGGCATTTGTCAAGTTTGGCTCTTACGGGCATAAAAACACCGCTCCGCGTTTTCCCGGAGCGGTGTTTGCCGTTATACTCATTCGACGGTCACTGTGCCGTCCGGTTCCACCGTTACCTTCATACCGTCCTGGACATATTCCAGAAACTCGTCTCCCAGTCTGTCGATCACAGGCATATTGGCGTCAGTCCAGTTCGCGGCCAGGATGGCTCCGGAAGCGGCGAGGCTGTCTATCGTCATGGAGAACAGCATACAAGCCGGCTGGTTATCCGTCGCGCAGGCGGTATACAGCACCATGCCTCCTGTTGTGGAGCCAATGGTCTGCGGCAGGCAGAGCGCTGTGCCCTTCATGGGCTTTTTGTACAGGTCGGCGTTGTTCTGGTCGCCGCACTTGACCTTCTTGTCGCCGAACATCATAGCCATCTGAAAGCTGGCCAGTGTGTTGAACCCTCCGTGCGAGACGAGCGCCGGTGCGGTGCAGCTGCCCGCGACGACCGGGCGGCCCTTGAATACCTTAGAAGCCATCAGCAGGCACCCCCTGTTATCTTATTGAGTATCTCGGCCTCGGTGTAGTACCTCGCCGTTGTATAAGTCCTCAGCTTGTTCGAGCAGGTTATTACCGGCATCTTGCCCGAGAGCGGGTTATTCATGTACATGAGCGGACAGATATAGGACAGTATGACGCCCGTGCGCTCGAGCCGCTTGGCGTACACCGTCTTCTGAAACTCCTTTATTGTCGCCGGAGCCGCCGTAAACACGGTCGGGACAGTCACCTTGCTCTTTCCGTTTTCTTTGAGCGCCTTCTCAATGTTCTCCGTCCAGTCCTTCAGCTGGCCGAGGGTCAGGTGCGGGCAGCCGACGAAGCAGAGCTTGGGAGAGGCGTTGAGATCCTTCCACACGCAGGGATAGCCCGCCTTCACGCGCTCCAGCTCGGCGTCGTCTATGACGTAGGTCTTGGCATCCTTGCGGATGAGTTTCTCGCCCTGCTCCTTCGCCTCGGGAGTGAGGTTCTCGATGTGGTAGAGCCCGACGGCTCCGTTCGAGGCCGTGGCAGCGCCGAAGTCCTTCAGGTACGCCGTTGCCTGTTCGTTTATCTCCGTGCCGAGCCACTTGTCCAGGCCCTTGACGTAGGGCACCTGTTCCATGACCTTCATGCCTATGGCGGAGCCCAGGAGCTGCGCCTCAGGCCTCTTTTCGGTTTTGACCTCCACTATCCAGTCCGCCTTCCTGCCGTCGTCGGTGAGAAGCCCGAAATAAGGCACGCAGCCCGCGATGGAGCCCATGAGTTCCAGCATACCCGAGTTCCGGTTGCACCTCGCGCCGAGGACGCTGTTGGCATAGACAACCGCCGAGGATTCAGCCCAGGACAGCACCTCGCCCATCTTCGGCCTGTTGCCGACTTCGTCGAGATAACAGGCGCAGGTGAAAGCGTCCCTGCCCAGCATACCGAATTTCTCCAGCTGCTCCTCATAGCGCTTCTGCTGTGAATACATTATGCCCTTGAAAATGACGTTCTGCAGAAGGTTCGAGGGCACCTTCGGGTCGAGCGGCAGCGGGTCTGCCGAGAACTTCTGCTTCGACACGGCTCCCGCCTCCAGCAGCTGGTCGTATAGGTCGTATACCGGTTTCATGACTCCTATGCCGAAGCTGATGACGGTATGTCCGTACTCGCTGGTCACAGGCACCATCTTCTCCGCTCCAAAAGTCTCCCCGTACATCACGAGCGAGCGCATGACCTTGGCCATCACCTCGCCCTGAGCTCCGTCCAGCATGGCCTGCTGTTCGGGTGTAAGAAGCATGATTATCAACTCCTTGTCAATATCCTGACAAAATATTACCACACTGCGTCCGCAAAGTCAACGAGGCCGCTTTTTTGCGCGGCGCGGCGCAACCTGAGCCTGTGAAACGGTGTCTTTATATGTGAAGGGCCTTTCAGGAGGGATGTCAATGGACGACACAGCCTTGATACTGCTGCTCCAGCAGCGCGACGAGGACGCGGTTGGAGCCGTCCGCGAGAAGTACGGCGCTTACTGCCGCTCGATAGCCATGTCGATACTCGGTGACGAACGGGACGCCGAGGAGTGCTTGAACGACGCCCTGCTCAGGCTCTGGGACAGCGTCCCGCCGGAGCAGCCGCTGAGCCTCAGGGCCTATATCGGCAGGCTGACGCGCAACGTTTCGCTCAACGCCCTGCGCGACTCGCAGCGGCAGAAACGCGGCGGAGGCGAGCCCATCCTCGCCCTCGGCGAGCTCTCCGACTGCGTGCCCGACCACGGGACTCCGGAGCGCAGCGTTGAGAACGCGGAGATAAGCGCCTGCATCGACCGCTGGCTGGCCTCTCTGCCCCAGGACAGAAGGGTCGCCTTCGTGCGGCGTTACTGGTATCTCGACTCCATTGCCGAGCTCTCCAAACGCATGGGCTGGTCGAAGTCCAAAACCGTTTCCCTGCTCTCGAGACTGCGCAGCTCGCTCAGGGAAAAGCTCAACTCGGAGGGTATCGAAATATGAACGTAAACAGACTCTCGGACTGCCTCGGGAACATTGACCCGCGCTTCATCGACGAGGCGGCCGACTACAAAAAGAAAAGCCGCGGGCGCGGCCCAATCTACCTTGCCGCCGCACTCGCAGCCTGTATATTGCTCATCTTCGCTGTATACCGCCCCTACGGCGTCTCGGACGCCCTGCCCGTCGGCTCAGCGCCGGGCTCGGCCGCGGCCTCTGACCCTGTCTCGGCCCCGGCCTCGGCCTCCGGCGTATACGTCCCGGCCATCGAGCTGCCGGAAGCCGATGCCGGCTTTGACGCAGACATGATGGCCTGCGTGGTCTACAACGGCGCGGTCTACACCCAGGGCGGATGGCTCGACGCCGCCTCTAACCTCGTCGGCGAATACCTCGGCTGCGCGACGGGAGGCATCGACGAGTGGTCGGACGAGTCCGAGTACTACGTCGAGTTCGCGGGCACCATGTCCGGCGAGATCTACGCCGTCAAGGGCTACGACCCCGATTTCCGCATCTGCTGCCTCAACGACGACGGCTCTGCCATGCTGCTCGAGCGCCTGAACGGCATCACCCTCGACACCGGCGCCGACCTCTTCGAGACCCGCCTGCACCTGCCGGAGCGCCTCGAGAGCCTTACCTACCTCACGCACGAGGACTGGAACAACGGCGTAAAGTACTACCGCACGCCGGAGCTGAGCGAAGAGACCGTCTCCGACTTCCTCGAAGAGCTCTGCGCCGGGAAATTCGTCTACACCTGGGAGACCGACCGCGAGATCTATGACAGGCCCGTACAGGGGCACCTGTTTTTCACGATGTCCGACGGCACGACCGTTGAACTGCGGCTCATAGAGGGCGGCTACGTGGGCTATCAATGGCTCGGCTGGTACTTTGTGAAGATGCCGGGCGAGGTCTTTAGCGCCGTGCTCGCCGCCTGCCAATAACTCAGGTATTCTGCGGTTTTTTCTTTCTTCTGAGCGTAAGCGCCGTCGTGAGAGGGCGCTTTTCGCTTTTGCACTCGAAGAACGCGACCACCGAGAACACCACAGCGCCGACGAAGTTCACGAACAGATCCTCCATCGTGTCGTAGAGCCCTATGTCCAGAAAACCGCCGAGGCCCAGCGGCATCTCGCCCGAGCCCGTGACGAGGATGACGTCCTCAATGCCCTTGACCGTAATGGGTATGTTGCTGTTCGTGGCGTCGAGGCTGACGGAGCTTATCTGATTCAAGATGGTGTCCTTCTGCATATCGAGCAGGAACAGCCTGTCCGCAGAGAACTCTATGAACTCCCAGAGCACGCCCATGGTCATCGAAAAGCAGAAGGCCGTGAGCGCCAGGTAGCCCGGCGAGAGCTCGAACCTCACAGTCTCGCTGCGGTTGAGCAGCTCCACCAGTGAAAAGCCCACCGCCGCCATAAGGAAGCCCGCCGTCGTGTGCAGGATGGTGTCCCAGTTCTCGTAGCGGATGAAATACGCCTGGAGCTCGCCTAGTATCTCCGCCGCGAAGACGAAGACGAAGATGATTATTTCCAGGACGTTCGGGATCTCTATATCCAGCCTCGCCTCTATGAGCTGCGGCAGCAGGTAGATGGCCAGCACCAGTATGCAGACGAAGGCGCTCTCAACGTCGCCGCGCAGTATGCAGCGCAGCAGTATCAAAAAAACGACGAAGCGCAGGACGATATACGTCCAGAATGCGCCCGGCTCCTCCACGCGCTTGCGTCTGAGCAGAGCGCGTATACTCTCGCCGCTTTTTTTATCCCGCCGTTTCCCCGTCATTTTTTCTCCTCCTTTTCCTCATACGCAGTGCCAGCCAGGCCGCCGCTATGCAGAACACGTCCACCCCCGCGCAGATGAGCACCGGCTTCGACGTCAGGTCGAGGTCGTTGCCCAACACTGTATAGAGCACCATCGTCGGCAGGATGCCGATGAAGCTGCTCACCAGGTACTGCCAGTAATTCATCCTCAGCGCACCGAAGAACAGGCCGAGGATGTCGTTCGAGAGGTTCGTGACGCGCAGCACCAGCGAGACGAGGAACAGGTTGCTCCGGTTGCCCTCGTAGACCTCGCCCAGCTTTTTATACTTCTTCAGCAGCTTCTGCGCCGCCTCCCCGCCCGAGGCCCGGCCCGTGAAATACGGTATGCTGATGCATATTACCGAGCCCACGGCGTTCACGATGAGCGAGAGCGGAGGCTCGAACACTATGCCCACCGCCGTCGCCACTACCCCATACAGCACAAACACCGTCTGGCTCTTGACCGCGTAGGCCAAAAGCGCGACGATGACCGCCAGCGCCGTGTTCTTCGGGGCGTAATCGGTCAGCATCTCGACCGTGACCCCGTCGCCCGTGAGCATCAGATATGCCGCCCCTGCCGCCAGGCAGAGCATGATACAGATAGGAATAAATCTTTTGAACTTCATCTACCGCACCCTGGTTTCAGATTACTGCTATTCTAACAGACACATTGCCGAAATGCAACACCAGTGTTGGTAAATGCCGGTTTTTGAGCAAAACAATTATGTTCTGAGCGCTACTACGGCCAAATTCAACTAAGAACCCTGCCACTCCGAGTGGCAGGGTTCATTATTGAGCCTGGAGCACTGTCTCTTCGGTCATCTTTTTAATTTCCGACAGCTCCTCCTCGGTCTTGCCCAGCAGCTGGTGGAGTTTGTCCAGGACGCTGCATATCTGCGCTCTTGTGCTTTGAACCTGTTCCAAGGATTCGCCTATCCTGTCAAGCACCGCCAGGTCTACGAAGATACTGTCGAAGAAGTAGTCCGCGAACCTCAGGAAACCGTCAATATTCACCCGGGTATCGGCGCTGAGGCCCCCCACGTCTGCGAGCTCGGTCTTGAACGCCCTCAACTCGCTCTGGAGCCGCTCGACCATCATCTGGGCCCCGTCCAGATGGTCGTGCTTCGCGATATCGGCGATCAGTCCTCCGCCCAAGACGTCCCAGGTCGCCCAGTCCTCTGCGCTGTCAAGCTCGGCCAGGATATCATCCGCAGTCGTCATGGCATCGCTCCCGGCGGCAATGGCCTCGAGTATCTCCTTCTTCCGGCTCTCAAGCCCCGCAGCTTCAGTCTCCAGCTGCAGCAGCTTCTGAGCCGCCGCGCCGCTGCTTTTCCTCAGCTCCTCCAGCTTTGCCTCGAGCGCGGCCTCGTACTCCCGCTCACAGTCGCCAAGCGACAAGAGTTCCGACTCGCATCTCTCAATGTCATCCCTGACTGAACAAAGCTCCCTCTCCGCCGCTTCATATTTCAGCGCTGCAGCTGCTGCCTCGCGGCGCTCTTTTGTCAGTTTCTCTTCGGTCTTGCCCAGAAGCGAATAGAGCATCGACGTCAGGCCCCCGGACTCCAGCCTGTCCACATCCGCCTGCTCGTCCAGTTTCACCTTTCTGAGAGCTTCCGCCTTCACCTCCAGCTCGTTCTGCTGCTGCCGCAGTTCCCTGAGCATGGCTTCCAGCCTGCCCTTTCGCGCCGCATCTCTCCGGAGTCTTCCCAGTTTCTCATCATATGCCGGCATTTACTGCTCCTCCGCTTCCTGTCTCACTATCTCTTTCACGTTCCGCTCGAACTTCGAGCGTGCGCCCATCACTTCTCTCCGGCAGCCCTCGCAGCGGAGCTTGAAGTCCGCGCCTATCCTCAGCACCTGCCATCGGTTCGAGCCGCAGGGGTGCTGCTTTTTCATTACCAGTATGTCTCCGACCCGGATATCCATCAGCGGCCTCCTTTAATTCTGTCCCAATAGGCCTTCGCTGCCTGCTCGTTCTTGTTCTCCCCGTATTCATAGTACACGGCGTCCTTTATGACGTCCGGCAGGTATTGCTGTTCCACCCAGTGCCCCGGATACTCGTGCGGGTACTTGTAGCCCTGCTCCCTCTCGAAGCCTGCTCCGTCGGCGTGAACGTTCTGCAGTTCTCTCGGTATCGGCCCCGCCTTGCCGGCCCTCACGTCGGCAATAGCCCTGTCTATCGCCATGACGACAGAATTTGACTTAGGCGCCGTCGCCAGCAGTATGGCCGCCTCGGCCAGAGGCAGCCGCGCCTCCGGCAGCCCCAGCTGCAGCGCCGAATCCACGCAGGCCTTCACGATGGACGCCGCCTGCGGGTACGCGAGGCCGATATCCTCCGAAGCCGAGCACAGCAGCCTTCGGCAAGCCCCGATCAGATCCCCGGCTTCCAGAGTCCGCGCCAAATAGTGCAGCGCCGCGTCCGGGTCTGAGCCCCTCAGAGATTTCATGAGCGCCGAAACACTGTCAAAATGCTCGTCTCCTTCCCGGTCGTATCTCATCGCCCCGCTCCGGGTCGCCGCCTCGGCGTCTTCAAGTGTTATGTTAACCACTCCATCCCGCCTCGGAGCGGCTGAGAACAGCAGCTCCACAGAGTTCAGGGCCTTCCTAACGTCGCCTCCGCAGCTCCTGGCAATGTGCTCCGCCACACCATCCTCCAGTTCGGCGCTGATATTCTCCCTTTCAGATATTATGTTAACCGCTCTCAACACCGCCGGAAGAACCTCTTCGGCTGGAACGGATTTAAATTCAAACACTGTGCTGCGCGAGAGGAGCGCATTATAGACATAGAAGTACGGGTTCTCGGTAGTTGAAGCGATGAGGGTTATGCGCCCGTCTTCAATGAACTCCAGCAGGCTCTGCTGCTGCTTCTTGTTGAAATACTGTATCTCGTCCAGGTATAGCAGCACTCCGCCGGGGGTGAGCATTGTATCGAGCTCGGAGATTATATTTTTGATATCGGACAGGCCCGCGTTCGTGGCGTTGAGTTTTCTCAGGCTTCTGTCCGTTTTCCTGGCAATGATATTCGCGACCGTAGTCTTGCCGGTGCCGGACGGCCCATAGAAGACCATATTCGGCACGCGTCCGGACTCTATGACACGTCTCAAGAGTCCGCCCTCTCCTAAAATATGCCTTTGCCCTACGACCTCGTCGAGCTCCTGAGGTCTTATCTCGTCCGCCAGCGGTCTGCGCATAGTCTGCCTCCGTTTGTCGTTGAAATCCCATTTGAAATCTGCTAAACTGGTGAAAAAAATCGAAAGCGGTGATATTATCAGAACTCCCGAACAGGTCGCCGAGATAGTCTCCAGGCTGGAAGACGAATATCCTCTGGCCGACTGTACCCTTGACTGGGGAAAGGACTACGAGCTGCTCTTCTCGGTCAGGCTCGCCGCACAATGTACGGACGAGCGTGTCAACATGATAACCCCGGCGCTTTTCGAGCGCTACCCTACCCTCGAGGCCTTCGCCGAGGCCGACGTTGCCGAAGTTGAGAAATACATACGCTCCTGCGGCTTCTTCCACACCAAGGCCAGGGACATCGTAGCCTGCGCCCAGGTGCTGCTGGCGGAGCACAACGGCCGCGTTCCCGGAAGCATGGACGAGCTGTTGGCTCTTCCGGGCGTAGGCCGCAAAACGGCGAATCTCATCCTCGGCGACGTGTTCCGCGCCCCTGGCGCAGTTGTCGTCGACACGCATTGCATAAGGCTCTCAAACCGTATGGGCTTTGTTGACACCAAGGATCCCCCAAAAATCGAAGCGGCGCTCCGCGAGGTTCTGCCTCCTGAAAAGAGCTCCGACTTCTGCCACAGGCTAGTCCTGCACGGAAGGGCGGTCTGCACTGCGAGGTCGCCAAAATGCGAGGGATGCTGCGTCAGGCACGTCTGCCGCTTCGCCTCCGGGAATTAGCCGACCACCTCGCCGCAGACTCTGTATTCCGTCTCCGGCGTCAAAACGATAGGCGCATAAGCGGGGTTTGCCGACACCAGGCAGGCCCCTTTTTCGTCTACGTGCAGCCGCTTGCAATAGGCCATGCCTCCGACAACGAAGATACCTACTTTGCCGCTGTCAAGCGTCTCTCTGCGCCTTACCCATACGATCTGGCCATTCTCTATCTCAGGCTCCATGCTGTCTCCGGCTATCCTTACCGCGAAGTCGGCGTCTCTTGGCGCGTTCTCGGCGTCGATGGGCTCACAGTCGTCCCCATCCAGGAACTGGCCGGTGCCGGCAGAAGCCGCAAGGGTATAGAGCGGCAGCACCCTGCCGGACTCCGGCTCTGCCTCAGCGTAGAGCCCGCTCGCTATCAGGACTCTGATATAGTTCGATACCAGCTTGCGGCCTTCAGAGTTTAAAGCTGAGGCGCCGCATTTTTTGTCCGTGAACGTGCCCATGACGTCAGTCACGCCGTAGATCTCGCACAGCTTCAGAAACTGGGCGGCATTCGGCATGGTCATGTCCTTCTCCCACTTGCTTATTCCAGCGGGTTTTATATCGACACCCTCTGCCGCCAGGAGCTCGGAGACCCTCGGCTGAGTCAACCCTGCTTCCCTGCGCAGGGAGTTAAGTATCGCACCAAGAGATTTTCTCACCAGCATCATCTCCTAACAAGACACATTATACCAAAGTCCCCTGCCGATAGCAAGCACATTTTCCTGTCTCGGCGCGGACGCCTGAGAATATGAAAATTCCCGGCACGTCTGTGCCGGGAATTTTTCTCTTTCACACGAGCTCGATGACCGCCATCTCGGCAGCGTCGCCGCGCCTCGGCGCGGTGCGGGTGATGCGGGTGTAGCCGCCGTTGCGGTCGGCGTACTTGGCGGCGGTCTCGTTGAAGACCTTGTGCGCCACGTCCTCGCGGGTGATGAAGCTCAGGGCCTGACGGTAGGCCGCCATGTCCTTCTGCTTGCCGAGGCTTATCATCTTCTCGGCCAGCGGCTGGATCTCCTTGGCGCGGGTGAAGGTCGTCTCCATCCGGCCCTTGTCAAGCAGATCCGTCACCTGCTGACGCAGCATCGCCATGCGAGCCGCTGTCGGCTTGCCGAGTTTCCTTGTACCGGGCATTGTGGTTTCCTCCTTACTGGTTGTCGTCGCTGGCCAGGCTCAGTCCCATCATCGCGAGCTTGTGCTCGACTTCCTCCAGGGACTTGCGGCCCAGATTGCGAACCTTTATCATCTCGTCCTGGGTCTTGCTGATAAGATCCTCGACAGTATTGATGTTGGCGCGCTTGAGGCAGTTGAAGCTCCTCACCGAGAGGTCGAGCTCCTCTATCGTCATCTCAAGCACCTTGTCCCGCTGCGTCTCTACCTTCTCCACAACAGTAGAACGGCTGCCGATGCTGTCCGACAGATCCGTGAACAGCGTGAAGTGATCCACCAGTATCTTCGCTCCGAGCGAAACCGCGTCTCTCGGGCTTATCGTCCTGTCCGTCCAGACCTCAAGAGTCAGCTTGTCAAAGTCCGTCTGGTTGCCTACGCGGGTATTCTCCACCGCGTAGTTCACCTTCAGAACAGGTGTGTAGATGGAATCTACCGGTATCGTGCCGATTATCTGCTGCGGGTTCTTGTTCTTGTCCGCCGGGACATAGCCCCTGCCGTGATCAAGGGTCAGCTCCATCGACAGCGAGGCGTCCGGGCCCAGAGTCGCTATGTGCAGCTCGGGATTCAGTATCTCAACTTCGCCGTCCGCCTTGATGTCGCCCGCCGTGACCTCGCCCTCGCCCGATGCCTCTATATACACCGTCTTCGGCTCGTCGCTGTGCAG
>CABVBV010000050.1 GCA_902496595.1 uncultured Eubacteriales bacterium
ACCTGCACCGCCAGAAGATGGGCATGGTCTTCCAGCACTTCAACCTGTTCCCGCACATGACCATCCTGCACAACATGACTCTGGCGCCGATGCGGGTGCTCAAGAAGTCAAAACAGGAGGCCGAGACCAAGGCCATGGAGCTTCTGGCCCGCGTCGGGCTTCAGGACAAGGCGAACAACTATCCGCAGCAGCTCTCCGGCGGTCAGAAGCAGCGCGTGGCGATCGTCCGCGCTCTCTGCATGGATCCCGATGTCATGCTCTTCGACGAACCCACAAGCGCGCTAGACCCGGAGATGGTCGGAGAGGTGCTCGAAGTAATGCAGCAGCTGGCTCGCGAGGGCATGACCATGGCCGTGGTGACGCACGAGATGGGCTTCGCACGCGAAGTCGGCAGCCGCGTCCTCTTCCTGGCCGACGGCAAGCTGGTGGAAGAGGGCACGCCCGAGGCGGTCTTTGAGCATCCCCAGAGCCCGAGGCTCCAGGACTTCCTCTCGAAAGTTCTGAGATAAAAATAATGCAGCTTGTATAAAAAGGCTTCGCCTTCTTGGACAAGCTGCATTATTTTTTTATTCCTGCCTCACATCAGCGGGGCGAAGACCCTCAGCAGGCTTTGGCCCAGCCGCATGAGCCAGCTGCGGTTCCGGTAGAGCTCCGGCGTGATCTCCACGCATTTCGTAAGAGTGTCCTTGAAACTCGATTTCATGTCCCCTATGGCGCTTGAGCCGTGCATCCAGACCGCGCATTCGTGATGAAGGTAGAGGCTGCGGTAGTCCATATTAATCGTACCGCAGATGCCGTATTCATCGTCGCATATCATCGTCTTGGAGTGTATGAATCCCGGGATATATTCGTACACTCTGACCCCCGCCCTCAGCAGCGGTGCATAGTACGACCTCGTGACCATATGGACATACCACTTGTCCGGGACGCCGGGGGTTATCATCCTCACATCCACCCCGCACTTCGCCGCACTCGTCAGAGCGTTCATAAGTTCGTTGTCAATCACGAGATACGGTGTGCAGATATACACATACCTCTTGGCCCTGGAGAGCATATTGATGTAGGCAGTCTCTCCCACGGGTTCATCGTCCGAGGGAGTGTCGGAATACGGCTGCACAAAACCGTCGGATTCTATGCCCCGAAGCAGCTCAGGCTTCGGGAGGAAACCCGAAGGGTCGTCTTCCTCGTGCCTGATATAGTCCCACATGGACAAGAACATGAGTGTGAAGCTGTACGCCGCCTCTCCCCTGAGCATGATGCCGCAGTCCAACCAATGCCCAAAGCGTTCGCGCCGGTTGATGTATTCGTCCGCGAGGTTCACGCCGCCGGTGAAGGCGACCGCTCCGTCGATGACGCAGATCTTCCTGTGATCCCGGTTGTTGAAGGTGCCGGTAAGCACCGGCTGAAAACGGTGGAATGTGCAGCACTTGATGCCGAGCTTCTCCATCCTCCTGTTGTAATTCCTTGGCAGGGTCAGTATGCAGCCCATATCGTCGTAAATCAGTCTCACGTCAAGCCCTTCAGCCGCCTTGTCCTCCAGCACCTCAAGGATGGCATCCCACATGACGCCCGGCTCGACTATGAAGTATTCCATAAAAATATAGCGCTCGGCCTTTTTCAGCTCCTCCAGCATTGCCGGGAAGAGTTCGTCGCCCAGCTTGAAGTATTTCGTCTCCGTCCTCGTGAAGACCGGAGCCCCGGCGCAGCGCTCCAAATACGCAGACTGAAGCGCAGCCTCCGGCTCGACTTTCTCCAGGTCTGCCGCCTTGGATACCACCATGCTCGCGGTCTGCCGGTACCTGAGCAGCATTCCCAACAGCTGCTCCCTCTTGCTCTCGGGAGTGCGCTTCTTGCCAAAGAGTATGTAGATAGGCACTCCGAAAAGGGGCAGGAATACTATCGGGATTATCCACGCAATTTTGAACGCCGAACTGCCGTCCTGATTGATGATGTATACAACGGTAACGAGAGACAGCACAACGGAGACGGTCTGCACCGTTGCGAAAACATCCTGAAAATAGAACAGTGTGGACACCAGCACGACGATCTGGAGCAGCATGAACAGCGCCACGAACGCCAGCCTGGAGAACAGCAGCTTGAGCAGCTTTTTCACCTGGTAAACCAACCTTTCTGATTCATTGACACAAAATTATAGCAGATTTTTTGTCTCTTGTCGATACTTGTGCGGGGCTTTGGGGTGTGAGATAATATTGAACAAGAAAGTCCGCGTCGGCGGATAAAATATGGGAGGATGCAAATGGATTATTTGAGCGAATACAAAAGCAAGCTGCGCACGGCCGACGAGGCGGTGAAGGCCGTGAAGAGCGGCGACTGGGTCGAGTACGGCTGCGGCGTGACATATCCGACGCTCTGTGACCAGGCGCTGGCGAGGCGCGTTGAGGAACTGACGGACGTAAAAGTGCGCGGTATGCTCTGCTATGGGCCGATAGCCGTGGTTGAGAGCGACCCGGAGCAGAGACACTTCACCTACAACTCCTGGCATCTGACCGGTTACGAGCGCAAATTGGCGGACAAGGGACTCTGCTACTATCAGTCCATGCTCTATCGGAACCTGCGCTGGTACTACGACAATTTCCTGCATATAAACGTGGCCTTCATCGGCGCCGCGCCCATGGACGAGCACGGGTACTTCAATCTATCCATCTCTACCGGAAACTCCAGGGTCTATATTGAGAACGCGGACATCGTGGTCATAGAAGTTCTGGAGGGTCTGCCGAGAGCCTGCGGCGGGCAGGAAGAGAGCGTACACATCTCTGAAGTCGACATGGTGGTTGAGGGCGAACACGGCCCGGCGATCCAGCTGCCGAGCAGAGCTCCCAGCGAGGTCGACAAAAAGATTGCGGCAAACGTCATTCCGTACCTCTGTGACGGTGCGACGATTCAGCTGGGCATCGGCGGAGTGCCGGATGCTCTTGGCGTAATGATTGCTGAATCAGACCTGAAAGACCTGGGTATGCACACGGAATTTGCGACGGACGCCTTCTACAAACTCTTTGCTTCCGGCAAACTGACAAACCGGCGCAAGACTATTGACAAGAACAAGGCCGTGTTCGGCGTCGCCGCAGGCACCCAGGCTCTGTACGATTGGATAGACGACAACCCCGGAGTCGCCGCCTACCCGATAAGCTATGTCAATGATCCGCAGGTCATTGCACGGCTTGACAATTTCATCTCCCTGAACAGCTGCATAGGAGTAGACCTGTACGGCCAGGTGAGTTCCGAGAGTTCCGGTACCAGGCAAATAAGCGGCACCGGCGGCCAGGTGGACTTCCTGACGGGCGCCACGATGTCCAAGGGCGGCAAGGCCTTCATATGTATGAGCAGTATGTTCACAGACAAGCAGGGAGTCGCGCACAGCAGGATAGTTCCACACTTCGAGGGTGATATAGTGACCTCGCCGAGAAGCCAGGGCTACTATATCGCTACCGAAAACGGCGTGATCTGCCTTGCCGGAGCTTCCACTTGGGAGCGCACGGAAAGGCTCATCAGCATCGCCCATCCGGACTTCCGTGAAGAACTGATAAAAGCCGCTGAGAACCAGAGGATCTGGAGAAGGTCAAATAAGCGCTAAACTCTGTCTTACCTTTCAAAATCAGGGGCAAGCAGGCCGCTGAGAACAGAATACCTCCCTGAAATGTCCGCTCCAGGCGGCATTTCAAGGAGGTATTTCATATTTTCAGTCCTTACTCGCTCAGCTCTGGCTCCAGCCCGTGCAGCCGTCGGTGAAGATCAGGTTGCGCTCATCTGCGGGGAAAGCCGTGTTGACGACCGGGGCGGAGCTGAAACCGCATTCGCCTCCGGTGGCGCAGCCTTTGACATACTCAAAAACGCGCTCCCATATCTTATCCTTGCTCCTGACTGCCACAAAGCTCTCCTGCGGCACGGCCTCCGTATTCTCACACAGGTCTGCGCACTCATGCAGATACTGTGCGCCGCGGGTAAGAGACGTGGTGACCTTGTAGCCGCCGCCCTCCTTTATCCGCTTTGCGATGGCTCTGAGCGTGCCCAACGCCAGGATGAAGCCCGGGAAGTAATCCAGAGGCACGCCGTTGAGGTTCTTCGGCGCCTCAAGCGAGCCGTTTCTTACGGACAGCCCGGTGATGTCTTCCGCGCAGGGAGCCCAGCCGGGACGATCCTTCCAGACAGTGTCTGAGAAGCACATGAGGTTCGCATAAATGACGCCGGGGTTCAGCTTCCTAATATCTGCTTCGGAGAGCCCAAACTTGTCCATGCAGCCGTTCTGGTAGGAATATGTCACAACGTCCGCCTCGCGGATGAGCTGCTTAACTCGCTCGAGCTGCTCGGGCACGTTGAAGTCCAGCTGGATGGAATGCTTGCCTGCCCAGCCGTCGAACTCGAGCATGGCCTGCTCCTGATGTTTGAAGTCTCCCCTGCGCACTAGCAGCACGTCGGCGCCGTATTCAGCAAGTACTCTCGAACAGGCAGGGCCTGCGATTATGTGGGTCAGGTCGAGAACGCGGATACCGGAGAGCGGGCCTCTCGCGTTCGGCTTGCCCCAAACAGGCGCCTCTGCCTCGGCTTCCTTCTCAGTCCTGATGAGAGGCATGGCAACGACGGCCTTGCCGACTTCGCTCGACTCCCATTCCTCGCGGCTCCTTATCATGCAGCCGCAAGCTCCGCAGTCAAAGCTGAGATCCTCCAGCTCCATCGCAGTCTTTGAGGCAACATTGGCGGCGATCTCCTTGAGATCCTTCTTCATGGAGAAGAACTTATATTCCTCCGACTTTTTGGCCAGCCCCAGCGCCTTCACCAGCCGTTCCTGCTGGCTCTGGTAGTAGACGTGGAAAGAAACGTCCCTTCCATCCCCGGCGCGGAACTTGTGCATGGAGCCGTTCAGGGCGTTGTTTACCCTGAGCGCCGACTGTACACGGCTCTTGGTGAACTCTTTACAGTGTTTGTGGTCGGACATATAGAGCCTGATCGCCTGAAGCCCGGAGAAGACAATGTCGCAGCGAATCTGGGCATTTGAGGTGTCCGCTCCCCTGAGCGCACCTATCTCCGTTGCCGCCACGCTGCAGGCAGAGAGGACGGCGGCGATCGCGCTGGTCTGAGGAATGATCTCGTCCTCAAAGAGCTTGCGCACCGCCGGTATCCTCAGCTTCGTAAGAACCACATTCAGAGGTATGGGAAAAGGATTGGAGCTGAAACACGCCTTCGAGAGCATGGATTTCCTACCCTCGTCCGCCACAAAGGTCACCGGCAGTCCGTCCATTTCCGTCCTGTCAAGGATGTCCTCATATATGAGCTGCGCGTTTCTTGCTTTGCGTCTGAGAACGCCGTCTTCCGCCATATTGTTCATTCTCCTTTACAACATAAGAGTAATACAATTTTAGACCCGCGTCAGCCTTTTGACAATATGTGAACTTGGACAAATAAAAGCATTCTGGTCTGGCCACAATGACAATTACTGTCATTAGGTCAGACCAGATTCAGGTTGTCAGTCAAGCCTGTTCAAGCCCTTTGACGCGCATGGGCTGACCAGGAACGGCTCATTTTGTCGCGGCCGTGACTCTGCCGCCGCCAGTGGACACGGGTGTGGAAGCGGCCGCGGAGCCCAGGCCGAAGCGGGCTCTGAGCTGCGCCGCCTGGCTCTGGCTGATCCTGCCGGACGCGACGGCGTTTTGGATGATGGAGAGCTTGGAAGCTGCGGAGCTCTGGGCGCTCACCTGTGCGGCGGTCTTCTCGTAAGCGCTCAGGGCCTGGGTCTGGGTCTGGGCCGGGGCCGTCTGCTGGGCACCGGCATTGGAGCCGGACGAGGGCGTATAGCCTGTGTAGCCGTAGCCCCGGCTAGTGTTGTAAACCTCCTCCAGCAGTTCGGCGTCGGCCACGGCGTAGCTGTTGTCCACGCGCACGGCCTCCTCGTAGAGCGCCTTGGCCAGCTCGATCTCATTCTGTGCGATCGCGTCGGCGACCGCCTGCTGGTACTGCGACTTCACCTTTGCCCTCTGGGCTGAGAGCTCCGCGAGCTTCGAGGCCCTCTCGGATTCCAGCCCCGCCAGCTCGCCCTGGACTGCGACGCCCAGAGCGAGGGCTGCCTGGCCCTGCGCCCCGGTGTTCAGGCCCTGGGCCGTGAATCGCTCGTTCATGCCCTGCTGCGTCACCTCACCGGCGGCGGCGGCCCTGTTCTGTGCGTCACGGTAGATCGAGGGCAGAGCCGCGCTCTCAGCGTCGTAGGCCGCGAGCTCGTCCTTGTAGGCGTTCTCCAGCGCAGCCAGGCTCTGCCGCTCCGCAGCGGCGTATATCTCGCGGATATAGTCGCTCTGATCTGTGGCCTTGTAGAAATGCCTCGGCTCCGTCACCTCTTGGGTGTAATAGTTTGTCTGCGCGTAATCGAGGCCCTCACCGGCGATCTTTGCGTTTCTTGCGGCCTCATACTGCGCAAGCAGCGCCTTGTCGGCGTTCACCCCCTTAGCCGCCTCCTGCGCTATGAGGTCTGAGTAATCGATGTTCTTGTCGTATGCCGTCATACGCATACCTCCCTTTTCTTTTGGAGACGAATATAGCAGTTTTCGGGCTATTCGCAAGTGGCAGAGGGATAAAATTGCGTTGACGGGGAGGACAAGTGAGTTTATCATAGAGGTAGGTATGGGAAATCAAGCCGTATACGGCAATTGTGAGGTGTGCGATATGGAACTGACTCTGAGAGACTTTGAAAGGGCTGCGAAAAGGCTGGAAGGCATAGTACACAAAACCGACCTGGATTACAGCGCGACCTTCAGCTGCATGGCCGGAGGCGAGGTCTGGATGAAATGCGAAAACAGGCAGAAGACGGGCTCCTTCAAGATAAGGGGCGCGGCGAACAAGATAGGCGCCCTGGTGGAGCGGGGCGAGGTGAAGGCGGTGGTGGCCTCTTCTGCGGGCAACCACGCCCAGGGCGTGGCCTACGCCGCGCAGCGGCACGGGCTGCCGGCGACGATAGTGATGCCGAAGGCGGCGCCCATTGCGAAGATACAGGCCACGGAGGGCTACGGCGCGAAGGTCGTGCTCTGCGGCGATTGCTATGACGACGCCTTTGACAAGGCCATGGAGATCTGCCGTGAGGAGGAGGCGACCTTCCTGCACCCCTTCGACGACTATGAGGTCATGGCCGGCCAGGGCACCGTGGGCCTGGAGATACTCAGCCAGCTGCCGACGGTGGACACGGTGGTCGTGCCGGTGGGCGGAGGCGGGCTGCTCGCGGGCGTCTCCGCCTGCATAAAGCAGGTGAACCCGAGGGTGAAGGTGGTCGGCGTCCAGGCCGAGGGCGCGAACGCCGTGTTCAGGAGCTTCCACGAGGGAAAGCACGTGGCCTCGGATAAGGTCTCCACCATAGCCGACGGCATCGCGGTCAAGTGTCCCGGAGAGAAGACCGTAGAGGAGATCATGCAGTTCGCGGACGACATGGTGACGGTGTCGGACAACGACATCTCCGCCGCCATCCTGCTGCTCATGGAGCGCACGAAGCAGATAGTCGAGCCCTCGGGCGCGAGCTCCGTAGCGGCGGTGCTGGCCGGGAAGGTGGACACTAAGGACAGGAAGACGGTCTGCCTGCTCTCGGGCGGCAACATAGACGTCAGCTTCATCCACAGGGTCATAGAGCTGGGCCTGGTGTCGCGGCACAGGCGGATAAAGCTCGCGACCACTCTGCCGGACTCGCCGGGCAGCCTCATGCGCCTGCTGCAGACCGTGGCGGACGCGGGAGCCAACATCATGACGATAAACCACGACAGGCTCTGCCCCACGCTCTCGCCGAGCGAGATACTCGTCCACATCGCCTGTGAGGTTGGCGGCCAGGAGCATGGCCAGGCGCTGCTTGACAGGCTGGGCGCCGAGGGCTATGCCGTGACAATGGAATAATGAAACGGGACAAGGCGCCCCGGCCCGGAGCAAAACAGGGCCGGGGCGGCTTTTTAATGAGGGTTTAATCGAAATGTGCAAAAATACGCTGGGAGGCGATGGAATTGAGGATATTGGTCGTAGAAGACGAGCGCGACCTCAACCGGATAATATGCAAGAGGCTCGCCGCCGCGGGCTATTCGACCGACGCCTGCTATGACGGCAGGGAGGCCCTGGATTACCTGGAATCTGCAGACTACGACGCGGCCATCTTCGACGTGATGATGCCGAGGATGGACGGCTTCACGGCGGTCAGGCGGCTGCGGGAGCGGGGCGATTCCACCCCGGTGCTGTTTTTGACGGCGAGGGACGCCATTGGCGATAGGGTCGAGGGTCTGGATCTTGGCGCAAACGACTACCTTGTAAAACCCTTTTCCTTCGACGAGCTCCTGGCCAGGATACGGGCGATGACCAGGAAGGCCACGGGCAGCGTGACAAACGTCTTCACCTGCGGCGACCTCACCCTGGACTGCTCTTCTCATAGGGTCACCAGAGCCGGGAAAGGCATAGAGCTCTCGGCAAAAGAATTTGCCGTGCTCGAGTTCATGATACGCAACAAGGGCAGCGTCCTCTCCAGAGAGGCAATAGAAAACAACGTCTGGAGCTATGACTGGGAGGGCGGCACCAACGTCGTGGACGTGTACATGAGCTATCTCAGGCGCAAGCTCGACGCCGACTTCGACAAGAAGCTCATTCACACCGTGCGCGGCGTGGGCTGGGTGCTGAGGGACGAGGCATGAGATTCATAACGATTAAGACCCGGGTCACGATCTACTTCACGCTCATGATGATGCTGGTCGTGGCGCTGGTGCTGATCTTCATGCTGATCGTCGGCAACAGAGTCATCACAAACAACGCCGAGGCCACGCTGCTCGACGTCGTACATGACAACATAGACGACGTGGAGTATAAGGACGGCTACCTTGACCTCGACGAACTCAACCTCTACCGTCACAACGTCTACGTCCTGGTGTACGACGAGGACGAGCAGCTCATAGGAGGCAGCGGGCTGAGGCACTTCGAGGGCGACGACCTGTTTTTGAACGGGCAGACGCGGGAGATAGACATAGAAGGGGACGGGTACCTGGTCTACGACCTCTATGTCCAGAACCCGCAGGGCGACGTGTGGCTGCGGGGCATCACCTCTACGGACAACTCTTTCTCGGCGGTGCGGGTCATCGTCATCCTGTCGCTGGTGCTGTTTCCGATACTGGTGCTGCTGACAGCCATAGTGGGCTGGCTCATAGCGCGTCGCGCCTTCAAGCCGGTGCGGCAGATAACTGACACGGTGGACGCCATCTCCGACGGCTCCGACCTCTCGGCGCGCATCGGCCTCAAGCGCGGCAGAGACGAGATACACAGGCTCGCCGCGACCTTCGACCGGATGTTCGACCGGCTGGAACATTCGTTCGACGTGGAGAAGCGCTTTGCCTCGGATGCCTCGCACGAACTGCGCACACCCATCGCGGTGATAATTGCGGAATGCGAATACGCGAGGCAGAATGCGAAGACCGTGGAGGACTACGAGGAATCCATGGAGGTCGTAGAGCGGCAGGCTCGGAAGATGTCGGCTCTCATAAACCAGCTGCTGAACATCACGCGCATGGATCAGGGTACGCACAAGATACTGCTAGAGCGGGCCAACTTCTCCGAGCTCACAGAAGTCGTGTGCGACGAGGCCGCGACCGCCTCCGGCCGTGATGTGCAGCTGGAAAAGGACATAGCTCCCGGCATATACGCGAACATGGACGTCGGGCTCATGTCCAGGCTGGTGCAGAACCTCGTGGAAAACGCCTTCAAATACACCGCCGAAGGAGGCAAAGTGCGCGTAAGCCTCAGCTCCCGAAACGGCAGGCTGACACTCTCCGTCTCCGACAACGGCATCGGAATAGATAAGAAAGACCTTCCCCACATCTGGGAGCGCTTCTGGCAGGCAGACAGTTCCAGAGGCGTGGACAGGGGCTCCGGCCTGGGCCTGTCCATGGTAAAGCAGATCTCAGACGCGCACGGCGGTAAACTCAGCGTAGAGAGCAAACCGGGAGTCGGCAGCACCTTCTCGTACAGCATGGATTGTAGTAACTAAAAATTCTTTTGTTCTTATAGTTTCTTTAGCGTTGACAAAGCGGCTGGATGGTCGTATAATGCAGACATGGAAGATGAGGAAAGCGAGGTTTGCAACATGAGTAATCCAATCTGCATAATAGGCGACTCCATAACCGGAGGTGTTGTGTATCTTTCTGACTGCGCGAAGTACACGCACTGGAAGGACTCCTTTGTGAACCTGCTCGGCAGCTCTCTGGACTCCGAGCTCAAGAACCACTCGAAGTTCGGCTGCACCTCGACGGCGGCGCTGAAGAGGCTGGAGCGCTATTCAAAGGACATATCCGCCTGCCCCACGACGCTCGTGATGCTGGGCGGCAACGACTCCGACTTCGACTGGCCGGCGGTCTCTGCGGAGCCGGAGGCGGCGCACGACTGCAACACGCCCATTGAGAAGTTCACCGAGTATTACAACAAGGTGCTTGACGGCATCATCGCCCTGGGCAGCAAGCCCGTGGTGATAAACCTCATCCCCGTCTACGGCAAGCGCTACTTTGACTGGTTTTCGCGCAAGCTGGATCCGAAGGCGCTGATGAAGTTCCTTGGCTCGACGGAGAGCATTGAACACTGGAACGAGATGTACAACCTTGCAGTGATGCGCATAGCCGCAAAGCGCTGCCTGCCGATGCTGGACGTGCGCAGCGCGTTCCTCGCGAAGCGGAACTTTGAAGGGCTCTTCAGCGAGGACGGCATACATCCGAGTCCCGAGGGGCACAGGAAGATGTTTGAATATGTTCTCCCTCAGGCACGGCCGGTCTTGCTCTGAGCTTTGAATAATGGCATAAGTATACAGCAATATGCAAACGTCCCGCGCATCCGAATCGATGCGCGGGACGTTTTATCTGCCGTGACAGGTTTCCGGGCGAAAGCGGACAGCTCTTATATTGGTTTTGGATTCATGTCATCTCACGGCGCTCTATGCTCACGACGCGCAGGCCGCCGTCCAGGTTGAACACGATGCTGACGCCGGAGTCGAAGAGCAGGATCGTGCCGCCGCCTTCAGAGAGGCTCATCCTGCCGAAGCTGCCGTAGAACAGGCCGCAGCCGTAGAAGACCGCGCCGCCCTCGCCGCCCGCCGCCTCCAGCAGCGCTTCAAAGCTGCCATATCGGTTCGGGAAGCGCGAGATCACCTCCTGCGCGGTGCAGCCCGGCTCTATCCCTCGCAGCTGCGGAGCCAGCTCCGGGTCGGAGCTCTGGTAGAAGCTCACCAAATAGGGCTCCGTGCCGAGCCCGCTGACGACGGTCTGCGGGAAGGTCATGCTCCAGTACAAGCCGCTGTTCTGGCGCTCGTCCGGCAGGCCGAGGGCCTCGAATATCTCACAGGGCCTCGCATAGGTCGGGATGGGCAGTTCCTCTTCGCCCGAGAAATAGGGCAGGCCGCGCAAAAGCTCCTCGTATTCCGAAAGCCTGCGCTCCCGGAAGTCCACGGGCAGGTAGATGTTGTAGGCGAGTCCGCCCGGGCCGTCGGAGGGTATGAAGGGCCGCTTCGGATCCGTGAAGTCGTACTCGCTCCCGGAGAAGCCCAGGTACTCGAAGCTCGCGCCGCCGTCAGTGAGGCTCAGCCTGCCGTTCAGCTCCCGGCTCCAGGCCCGGGCCGTGAAACTCCCGTCCGCCTGCGCCGTGCCGCTCACTGTGACGGCGCTGAGGCTGCCCGCGGCGTACGGGTCGCCCGTCTCGCCCCAGCCCTCGCTGAACCGTAGCGTGAAGTCCAGCGTCCCATCCGGCTGTTCCTCAGTCATAAGCAGCGCGAAGGCGTCCTCGCCGAAGCCCTCTGCCGTGTAGAGCCGCCGGCCCTCTGCGGCGAGCTGCCGCAGCTCGGCTTCGACGCTGTCCGCGTCCCTGTCCGTCCTGAAGGCCAGCTGCAGCGCCGTGTCGGCCCGCTCGCTCGCGGTCAAGTCCTCCCAGGCCCGGGCCAGCTGCTCCGGCGCGGCCAGATAGAGCCCGTAGAGCTCCTCCGTATACGCCTCGGCATAGGCCCCGTCGAGCCCGAGCCGCGCACCCAGGAACTTTGCCGCGGCCGCCTCGTCCGCCTGCGCCGCCTCGCCCAGCTCGTGCATTAGCGAAAGCGTACCCATGGCGCTGTAATACTTCGACCAGTCCAGGTATGAAAGCAGGGGCGAGTCCAAAAGCTCCGACGCCGTCAGGCGCGAGATCGGCTCGAGCGCGAACCAGGAGCAGAGCGCCGAGTCCGACTCAGCCGGGTACATATAATAGCGCCCCTCGGATTGCCAGGCCGGGCAGCCGTCCTGCGCCATGCCGAGCGTCAGTGCTTCCCCGTTCTCCAGCTCCAGCTCGAGGTACATATCAAAGCCGCAGGAACCGGGGCAGGCCGGCTCAGAGGCGGCCAGCAGCGCCTCTATCTGCCCGAGCGCGTCCTCGTCTGTAATCGTGTAGTCGCCGCCGAAGAAGTTCCGAAGCGTAGCGGAGACAAGGCCGCTTATCTCGCCCGGCTCTGCCGCCGCGCCGAGCCCCATGGCAGCCAGCGAGCTGTCCACATACTCACGCAGGGCTGCGGCGGCCTCGGCCGGGATAATGTACCAGGCCCCTGTCGTCGTCGCCATACCGCCGTCCGTGAGGAAGGCCCAGTAATAGCCCTCCGCGTCCAGGACGCCCAGCCCGAGCCGCTGTACGCCGGGCTCGATGGATGCCCCGGCGTCCGCGCCGTCCATGGCCGCCTCGAAGAGCGCTGCGAGCTCCGTCTGATCCTCCGGCGCCCAGAAGCACAGCTCGCCGCCCGCCTCTGTGGGCGAGACGAAGATGTTCGGTACGCCCTCGGCAGGCTCTGCCGTAAACTCCCCGAAGCCTTCGGGCTCGTCCGTCGCGTCGGGGCCGCTCGGCCCCGGCTCCTCAGTCTCTCCGCCGGAGAAGGCGCAGGCCGCGCAGAATATGCACAGTGCGACGGCCAGCACCGCCGGGACGACCAGCCTTTTCCTCCCACGGGCGATGGCGAGGATACGGGCTTTGAGCTCGCGCTTCCCGGAGCCCAGCGGGCTGCCCACCCGAAGGAGCTCCGCCGGGCCCGGCTTCGAGGCCAGGGAGATGAGCGTCTCGCCGTAGGCGCTGCGCTCTCCTTCGCCCAGACGCGAGAGCGCAGCTTCGTCGCAGGCCAGCTCGCAGTCCGTGCGTGAGAGCGCCGCCGCGAGCCAGACCAGCGGATCCCACCAGTATACGGCCAGGCAAACCGAACGCAAAAGCGCCCAAATGTGGTCGAGCTGCCGGTAGTGGCAGTCTTCGTGCAGGAGTATGTGCTCCAGATGCCCCCTGTCGGATGCGCTGAAATATATTGCGGGCCTCACTAGTCCGAAGATGCAGGGAGAGGCGACGGCGTCGCACTCATAGGCCCTCAGCCCGGCCCCGGAGCGCCCGGCGGGCCTGCGCGAGCTGCGCAGGCGCAGGTAAAAGCCCAGGTTTAGTGCGGCAAACAG
>CABVBV010000051.1 GCA_902496595.1 uncultured Eubacteriales bacterium
GGGTTCCGACGGTGAAAATATGCTCAAGGGCATCTTCGCGGCGCAGGAGAAGGGCCTGGTGCAGCCGGTGCTGGTGGGCGACAGGGCGAGAACGATAACGGTGCTCGAGCAGTTCGGACTCGAGCGCGAGCCGTATACGATGGTCGATACGCCTCCCGGACACAACATAACCCAGGAGGCAATAGATATAATCAACGCCGGAGACGGCGACGTACTTATGCGCGGCAACATCCCGACCAGGGACTTCCTCATGCCGGTGCTGGACAAGGCCAACAAGCTGAGGACTGAGCGGCTCATGAGCCACGTCTCTCTAGCGAGCCTGCCGGAGTATCCAAAGCTCCTGGCGCTGAGCGATATGACGGTAATAATCAAGCCGAATATGTCTCAGAAGAAGCAGATAATAAGGAACACCGCAGATGCGCTCAAGGCCTTTGGCTACGAGAACCCGAAGCTGGCGCTGCTGAGCCTGGTGGAGAAAGTCACCTTCCATATGCAGGACACGGTGGAAGCGCAGAGGCTGGTTTCGGAACAGAAGCAGCGGCCGTTTGCCGACTGCGAGCTCTGGGGCCCGATAGCCTACGACCTCATCCTGAGCAAAGAGGCCGCCAGGCTGAAGAATTACGACTGCCCCTGGTCGGGCGGCGGCTTCGACGGCATCATAGCGCCGGATCTGTCCACGGCGAACACGCTGGTGAAGAGCTGGCTGATCCACGCGCACGCCGTCACCTGCGGCGCGGTGGTCGGCGCAAGGGTGCCCATAGCCCTGACCAGCCGGAGCGCGAACGAGGAGGAGACTTACTTGTCTCTGGTGTTCTGTGCCGTCCTGGATGCCTGGAGAAAAGAGCTGAAGGCCAAAGCCTGAAACTGAAAAACGGGGAATTTGGAGGGCCCTTCGCCGCGAAGGGCCCTCAGTTTGTCAAATAATGCCCCGGTTTCTTCGACAAGCCGAGGGCAGCGCATTATCCTGTTGACGGGGACGGAGTAAAATTGTAAAATGTGTTTTATGGATATGCTTACTTTTGGACGCGGAGAGCGTATACTCCACGCATATATCGTGACCTCTATGTCTGAGGAGACCAGGGCCGCCATGGCCGTAAGGACGGCGGCGGCAATGCTGTGCCTGTCGGATGGGGACAGGCCCTGCGGAGAGTGCAGGCATTGCAGGAAAGCCTTTTCCGGCATCCATCCGGACATAGTGTCCATCTCTCCGGGCCTGGACGACAAGGGCAGGAAACGGAGGGAGATCCTGGTAGACCAGGTGCGCTTCATATCAGCCGACGCGCAGGTGATGCCGAACGAGGCTTCGGTCAAGGTCTATGTCATCCAGAATGCCGACCTGATGAACCAGGCTGCCCAGAACGCTCTGCTCAAGCTCCTGGAAGAGCCGCCGGCGAGCGCTGCCTTCGTGCTCTGCGCCGCCAATCCGGCGCTGCTGCTGCCGACAGTGCGCTCCCGCTGCATCCTTCTTAGGAGCAACGACGATGAGCAGGATGACGAGCAGGCAGTGCAGGATGCGCTGTCAATGCTGGAGGCCGTCTCAACCGGGAGCCGGGCGTCCATGCTCAAGTGGTCTGCTGCGGCAGAGGGCATGGATACAAAAAGGGCGGCAGCAATGCTCAATTGCGCAAGAACCAGGCTAGCGGATATACTCCGGGGCGCGGAGGGGCCTGAACTGAGCCCGGAGACCTGCGCCTCGCTCGACGCGATGTTCCAAAAGTGCTCAGCCATGCTCAAACTCAACACCGGGGTCAAACACGTCCTCGGCTATATCGCAGTAAGCGCCTGCAGTTAGAAATGAGGAAGTAAAATTGACAGAAGTCGTCAGCGTTAAATTCAAGAACCGGGGGAAGACCTACTACTTCGCCTCGGGAGGCAACAGCGTGGAGGCCGGACAGCCGGTCATTGTGGAAACGTCGAAGGGCATGGAGCTCGCGCAGTGCGTCATGGGCAACCACTATGTGCCCGATGAGAAGGTCATCCCGCCGATAAGGCCGGTCGTCCGGGTCGCCACGGAGAACGACCTGAGAGTCGCGGAGATAAACAGGAACAGGGAACGCGAAGCCATGGGCATCTGCCGGGAGAAGATCGCCGAGCACGGCCTGGACATGAAGCTCGTCGACGTGGAATGCAGCTTTGAGGGCAACAAGATAACCTTCTTTTTCACCTCGGACGGAAGGGTTGACTTCCGTGAGCTGGTCAAAGACCTCGCCGCCGTGTTCAGAAACAGGATAGAGCTCAGGCAGATAGGCGTCAGAGACGAGGCAAAGATGCTGGGCGGCATAGGGATCTGCGGCAGACCGTTCTGTTGCAGCGAGTTTTTGGACGAGTTCCAGCCTGTATCGACCAAGATGGCCAAGATACAGTCCATGTCCCTCAACCCGAGCAAGATATCCGGCACCTGCGGGAGACTCATGTGCTGCCTGAGATACGAGGAAGAGGCCTACGAGACCCTGGTCAAGACCGTGCCGAAAAACGGCGCGTTCGTCGAGACCCCGGCGGGTTACGGCAATGTCACCCAGGTGAACCTGCTGCGGAGAACGGTGAAGGTCAAGCTCGACGGAGAGGGGGAGGATGTGTTCAAGACCTACTCTGCGGACGAGATAGCGGCCATACCCGGTGGAAGGCCGAAGCCCGGAGAGCCCCTGCCGCATATTCTGAGCGGCAGACCGGCCGTGGAGATAAGACCGGAGGAGACGGATAAGGCGCCCGCGACTCCACGGTTCTATCCTGTGGAAAAGCGTCCTGAACCCGAGAAAGAGACCGACAGAAGCGCGGTGCGTAAGGGCGGAAACGAGAACCAGCCTCGCAGAAAGCAGGGCCAGAACCGGCCGAAGAACCGGAAACCGGAGCAAGGCTCCAAGACCTTGGCCCAGGAGAAGGAGCAGCGCCAGCCCAAGCGCGAACAGCGTCAGCAGAAGGAGCTGCTCCAGTCCAAAGACGTGAACAGGGAGCCGCAGCAGCGGCGTTTCATCCCCAATAAACGCCGCAAGCCCCAAGCCGGAAAGCCTAAGCAGAATAAAAGCGGAGAATAGACCCTGAATTAACTTTTCTGTAACAGGAGAATGGTTGTTCTCTTAACAATTGCCTGATAATATAGAACTCGCAAGCAAGGGTTTCTTCTTTTTCATTTCATTTTCCACCTCTCATGGGTCGTGTGGCGGAGGCCGCACGACCCAGGCTTTGTATATAGTGAAAAAGTGCTTGCAATGAGGGCGTGAATGTGGTAGTATGAATAAGGTTAGTTTAGTAGTAGTGTAGCTGAGTGGGTTTCGCCCACTCTTTTTGTTGGAATAAAATCGTTTGTCAGAATAAGGCAGGGATACTCTTGAGCAAGATAACGGATACGGTGCTTGAGCTTGCCAGGCCGATCGTAGAAGGCCTGGACTGTGAAGTTTGGGACGTTGAATACGTCAGGGAAGCGGGCGCGTGGTACCTGAGGGTGTATATTGACAAGGCAGGCGGCGTATCGATAGACGACTGCGAGGCGGTGTCGAGGGCGCTCGACCCGGTGCTGGACGAATACGACCCCATCCCGACGAGTTACACCTTCGAGGTCTCGTCGGCGGGCGCGGAGCGGGAGCTGAAGCGGCCCGGGGACTTTGAGCGTTTCATGGGCTCGGAGGTCGAGGTGAGGCACTACCAGCCGATAGAGGGCGCCAAGACTCATACCGGAAAGCTGCTCGGGTATTCGGACGGGGCCGTGACCATCGGGCTCGGAGACAGGGAAGTCACATATTCAAAGCCGCAGGTAGCTCAGGTGCGCCTGCACATGACGATATGATACGGAGGGGCACTGTAAAATGAACGCAGAATTTTTCGCCGCGATCGAGGACATCGAAAAAGAGAAGGGGATACCCCGTGAGTATATGTTCGAAAAGATCCAGCAGGCGATGCTCGCGGCTTTCAGGAAGGACAATCCGGACTACGGCGAGAATGTCGATGTAATCATCGACGAGGATAAGAAACGTATTGAGGTCGTAGTGAACAAGACCGTAGCCGAGCAGGTGGAAGATCCGACGGCTGAGGTAGACCTGGAAACTGCGCACAAGCTGTCGAAGCGTGCGAAGCCTGGGGACGTGATACAGATCCCGGTCGAGCCGAAGAAGTTCGGGAGGATCGCGGCTCAGGCAGCGAAGCAGGTCATTATCCAGGGCATACGCGAGGCGGAACGCGGAATGATATACGACGAGTTCACGTCGAAGGAGCACGAGATACTGACCGGCGTAGTGTCGAGGATAGAGCCGAGAACGGGCAGCGTGTCGATAAAGATAAGCTCGAACTCCGAGTTCACCGAGGCGATGCTGTCTCCGTCGGAGCGCATCAAAGGCGAGGAGCTGAGCGAGGGCGACAGGATAAAGGTCTATGTCGTCGAGGTGCGCAAATCTTCGAGGGGCCCGCAGGTGCTGATATCAAGGACGCACCCCGGCCTGGTAAAGAGGCTTTTCGAGCTTGAGGTGCCAGAGATATTCGACGGCACGGTCGAGATAAAGTCGATCGCCCGCGAAGCCGGGAGCAGGACGAAGATGGCTGTGTGGAGCGCGGATCCTGCGGTTGACGCGATAGGCGCCTGCGTGGGGCCGAAGGGCGGCCGCGTAGCGAGCGTGGTGGAAGAGCTCGGCGGAGAGAAGATAGATATCGTCAAATACAGCGAGACCCCTGAGGAGTACGTTGCGGCGGCTCTGGCTCCGGCGCAGGTGCTCGGGGTGACGCTGCTGGACGAGGGCAAGAGCTGCCGAGTAGTAGTGCCTGACAGCCAGCTTTCGCTTGCGATAGGCCGTGAGGGCCAGAACGCGAGGCTGGCGGCGAAGCTGACGGGCTTCAAGATAGATATCAAGCCCGAGAGCGAGAGCCTGTAAGCGAACGGGGGGAGACCGGTGCCGAAGAAGATACCGATGCGTCAGTGCCTGGGCTGCCGCGAGATGAAGCCGAAGCGCGAGCTGCTTCGCGTTGTGCGCTCGCCGGAGGGCGAGGTGACGCTGGACAGCCGGGGCAAGGCACCGGGCCGAGGCGCCTATGTATGCCCGAATGCGGACTGTTTCAGGAAGGCGGTCAAGAGCCGCGCTCTGGACAGGGCGCTCGAGGTGAAGATACCCGACGAGGTAATGACAAGACTTGCGGGCATTTTGGAGGAGAGTAACAACGGATAGAGCTCTGAATTATCTTGGCCTTATGCGGCGAGCCGGGCGGCTGGAGCTGGGCGAGACTGCAACGGGCGCGGCCGTGCGGGCCGGAGCGGCGCGTGTGGTCGTGCTGGCGTCGGACGCTTCGGAGAATGCGAAAAAGCGTGCGGAGGGCTATCTGGCGGGCCGCAGGGCGTTGCTGGTGCCGCTGCCGTATACAAAAGAGGAGTTGTCGGAGCATCTCGGCAAGAGCGGCTGCAGCATGGCCGCGTGTACGGACTTCGGGCTGTCCGCGGCGCTGTTGAGGGCGCTTGCGGAGCGCTGCGGGGGCGAGTATGAGGAGCTGGCCGAGGAGATGACGAAGCGGGCCGACAAGGCCATGAGACGCAGGGCCGCGGGCCCAAAATGCAAACCGGGGAGGGAACACCATGAGTAGTTTTGAGAAATACAGGGTACACGAGGTGGCAAAGGACTTCGGGCTGCCCTCGAAGCTCATAGCCGAGATACTGACGAAATATGCTTCTGCGCCGAAGAACCATATGCAGGTGCTGGAGGACGGGGAGCTGTCCCTGATATTTGAGTATCTCACGCAGCACAACCAGTGCGCGTCGATGGAAGAGCTGTTCAAGGTGCCCGAGCCGAAGCCTGCGCCGGAGCCGAAGCCTCAGCCGAAGGCACAGGAGCCGAAGGAGCAGGCAAAGCCGAAGACCGCTGTGGAGCAGAAGCCCGCACAGGAGCCGAAGCCGCAGGCACAGGAGCAGGCAAAGCCGAAGGAGGAGAAGCCGCACGTCCCGAGACAGGAGCCGAAGAAGCGCGTGATAGATACGAGAGGCGGCGGCAACGTGAACCTCGGCAAGTATGACGAGAGGTTTGACCGTTTGGCGGGCGCACACGCAGGAGAGAACGAGAAGCGCGGCAAGGAAAAATTCCAAAACAGGCAGAAGCAGCGCCAGCAGCAGGCTGCGGCCAGCGCCAAGAGAAGGGCCGAAGAGCGCGAGCGTATGCAGAAGCTCCAGTTCGAGATAGCGAAGAAGGCCCAGCTCAAGGTGCAGATACCGGACGCCATAGGCGTGGGCGAGCTGGCCTCAAGGATGAAGAAATCCGGCACCGAGGTCGTCAAGGCCCTCATCAGGAACGGCATCATGGCCTCCCTGTCCGACATCATAGACTACGACACTGCTGCCCTGGTCGCAATGGAGCTCGGCTGCAAGGTTGAGCGCGAAGTCGTCGTGACTGTCGAGGAGAAGCTGATAGACGACAGCGAAGACAGGCCGGAGGATCTGGTGCCGAGGGCGCCGGTAGTCGTGGTCATGGGCCACGTCGACCACGGCAAGACCAGCCTGCTGGACTACATCCGCAAGGCGAACGTCGCGGCTGGCGAGGCAGGCGGCATCACGCAGCACATCGGCGCGTACACCGTGAACGTCAAGGGCAGCCCCGTCACCTTCCTGGACACCCCGGGCCATGAGGCTTTCACCTCGATGAGGGCCAGGGGCGCGTCAGTGACGGACATCGCCATCCTCGTCGTCGCGGCAAACGACGGCATCATGCCGCAGACGATAGAGTCCATCAACCACGCGAAGGCCGCGAACATACCAATAGTCGTGGCTGTGAACAAGATGGATATGCCGGGCGCGAACCCGGAGCGAGTAAAGCAGCAGCTCACCGAGTACGACCTCGTGAGCGAGGAGTGGGGCGGCGACACCATCGTCTGCCCTATATCCGCGAAGACCGGCGAGGGCATTGACAATCTCCTGGAGAACCTGGTCATCCTGGCCGAGATCCAGGAGCTGAAGGCGAACCCGAACCGCGCCGCCAAGGGCGCGGTAATCGAGGCGCGGCTGGACAGGGGCAGGGGCCCGATCATGACCGTGCTGGTTCAGAACGGTACGCTCCACCAGGGCGATATCATCATTGCGGGCACGGCAGTGGGCCGTGTGCGCACCATGATAAACGACAAGGGCCAGAGAGTGACCGAAGCCGGGCCGTCGATACCGGTGGAGATCGCGGGCATGAGCGAAGTTCCCGGAGCTGGAGACACCTTCAACGCCGTCGCGGACGAGCGCATGGCGAGGGAGCTGGTCGAGGAGCGCAAGCAGCAGGAGAAGGATAAGACCCTCGGCGTGGCGAAGAAGGTCACGCTCGACGACCTGTTCGCCAGGATCCAGCAGGGCGAGATAAAGGACTTCAATATCATCGTGAAGGCCGACGTGCAGGGCAGCGCCGAGGCGGTCAAGACCTCGCTGGAGAAGCTGTCGAACGACGAGGTGCGCGTGAAGGTCATCCATTCCGGCGTGGGTGCGATATCCGAGTCGGACGTCATGCTGGCGGCGACCTCGGGCGCCATCATCGTGGGCTTCAACGTGAGGCCGGACAACGCCGCGAGGGATAACGCCGCAAGGGCGAACGTCGAGATGAGGATGTACAGGGTCATCTACGACTGCATAAACGAGATCGAGGCCGCCATGAAGGGTATGCTGGCTCCGAAGTTCGAGGAGCAGGTAATCGGCCACGTGGAGATCAGGCAGCTGTACAAGGTCTCGAAGGTCGGCACTGTCTGCGGCTGCTACGTGCAGGACGGCAAGGTTCAGCGCGGCTGCAAGGTGCGCGTCGTGCGCGACGGTATCGTGGTGTTCGAGGGCGAGATGGCCTCGCTCAGAAGGTTCAAGGACGACGTCAAGGAGGTAGCCTCGGGTTACGAGTGCGGCATCCAGATCGAGAAGTTCAACGACGAGCGCGAGGGCGACATCATCGAGGCCTACGTGATGAAGCAGATAGAGGGATAACATTGGCAGGAACATCTAACAGGATAGGCAGGACGAACGACGATATACAGAGAGTGCTGTCCGAGCTGCTGCGCCAGGTGAAAGATCCAAGGGTGCAGCAGGGCATGATAAGCGTGACCCGTGTGGAGACCACGGGCGACCTCAGGTATGCGAAGGTCTGGCTCTCGGTGCTCGGCGAAGTGGACGAGCGGGAGTTCAAGCGCGGGCTCAAGAGCTGCGGGCCGTGGCTGCGGCGCGAGCTGGGCTCGGCGCTGAGCCTGCGTTATACGCCGGAGCTGGTGTTCGAGTTGGATCATTCGATAGAATATGGAGCCCATATCAGCAGGCTCATAGAGCAGCTGGACACCGGCAGGGAGGACGAGGATGCACCTGACGGCGAGTGAGTGCGCGGCCTTTCTGCGCGAGAACGACGGCTACCTGATAATCAGCCATAAGCGCCCGGACGGGGACACCCTGGGTTCGGGCGCCGCTCTCTGCTCAGCTCTGAGAAGGCTGGGGAAAACTGCGTACTGCATAAAAAATCAAGAGACGACTGATAATTATAAGCCCTACGTCGAGGCCTATACGGCCCCCGAGGGCTTTAAACCGTCGTGCGTGACGACGGTGGATGTCGCAAGCGAGGGCCTGTTCCCGGATGGAGCCCCGGAGAAGGTGCGGCTGGCGATAGACCACCACCCGTCAAATTCGGGCTTTGCAGAGCAGACTTGCCTCGCAGCCGAGCGTTCCTCCTGCGGCGAGCTGATCTTGGAAATCATAAAGCTCCTCGGTAACGGTGTCTCACGCGAGGAGGCGCAGCTGCTGTATATAGCCGTGAGCACGGATACTGGTTGCTTCCAATACTCAAATACCAACGCAGCGACTTTGAGGGCTGCTGCCGAACTTATAGAACTTGGCGCGGATAATTCGGAGCTGAATATCAGGTTTTTCCGCACCCAGAGCAGGGCGAGAATGAAGCTGGAAGGCATGATGCTCAGCGGGATGCGGTTCTATCGTGACGGAAAGATATCCGTCGTCACGGTCACGCTGGACATGATAGCCCGAGCGGGGGCGACGGAGAACGACTGTGAAGACCTGGCCGGCCTCGCGGGCAAGGCCGAGGGCTCGGTTGTGAGCGTGACTGTAAGGGAAGTGGAACCTGGCGAGAGCAAGTTCTCACTGCGCTCGAAGCCGGGCGTGAATGTGTCGGACATCTGCGCGGCCTACGGCGGCGGCGGCCACGCCATGGCGGCGGGCTGCACGATTTACGCGGAACCCGAAGCGGCGCTGGAGCAGATGCTCCGCACGATAGATGAGCTATGGCCGGAGGACTGAGCGGCATACTGCTCGTGGATAAACCCGAGGGTTGGACGAGCCACGACGTAGTGGGCAGGCTGCGCAGGATAACAGGCCAGAGGCGCATAGGCCACTCCGGGACGCTCGACCCCATGGCCACGGGCCTTCTGGTGGTGTTCCTGGGCCGCGCCACGAGGGCTGTGGAGTTTGCCGAGGGCCACGACAAGAGCTATACTGCCCGGCTGAGACCGGGCCTCACGACGGATACGCTGGATACTACTGGCAAGGCGCTCAAGGTATCGACAGAACGCCCGACAAGGGCGGAACTGGAATCGGCGCTCAAACGTTTCCGAGGCGATATCGAGCAGCTGCCGCCGATGTATTCTGCAATAAAGCAGAACGGGAAAAAACTCTACGAGATCGCCCGCGCAGGCGGAGAGGTTGAGCGAAAACCACGGCCTGTTACGATATACAGGCTCGAATGTACCGGCGAGAGCGAGGACGGGGATTTTGAGCTCGAGGTGGAGTGCTCCAAGGGGACGTATATCCGCACGCTCTGCGACGACATAGGGCGCGAGCTGGGCTGCGGGGCCTGTATGTCCGGCCTGCGGCGGACGCGCTCCGGCGGCTTTGAAGTGAAGGACGCGCATACGCTCGAGGAGATAGAGCGACGCGGCGCTCAGGAGTACCTTTTGCCTGTGGACGCGATGTTCGCGGGCCGCCCCATCCTGCTCATAAAGGACGGGAAGACGGAGAGGGCGCTGCGCAACGGCATGGACGTGAAGCTCGACGCGGGTTTCGAGGGAGAGTGCCGCGTGTATTCGAAGGATGGGGAGTTTTTGCTGCTCGGAGTTGTTAAAGACGGAGCCTTGCATACGATAAAGAGCTTTTTCGAGGTATGAGCCCATGGCTGATAAAAAGAGAGTAATAGCCCTCGGCTTTTTTGACGGAGTCCATATAGGTCACGCCGCGCTCCTGGATATGACAAAGCGCAGAGCGGCCGAGCGCAGGGCTACGCCCGCAGTGCTGACTTTCGACACACACCCGGATACGCTGGTGAAGCGAGTTGAGGTGCCGCTCATAAATTCGGCGGAGGACAGGGCTTCGATAATAAGGGGCCGGTTTGGCATTGAAAGCGTCATATTCATCCATTTCAATGAGGACATGATGCGAATGCCGTGGCAGAACTTCGCGGACTCGCTGAGGCTGGAGCTGGGCGCCTGTCATCTGGTGGTGGGCTACGACTTCTCATTCGGCTGGAAGGGCCTGGGCCGGCCCGCAAGGCTGGCCGCATACTGCACGAAGTACGGCATGGGCTGCGATATCATCTCCGCCGTCTGCCGTGACGGAGAGGTCGTGAGTTCGACCAGGATCCGCAAGCTGCTGGAGGACGGCAAAGTGGAAGAGGCCAACGCGCTCCTGGGCCACCCGCACTTTCTCGTGGATAAAGTCCATTACGGATTCAGGTTGGGACATAAACTCGGTGCGCCGACGATCAATATGCGCTTCGCCGACGGCGTACTCGTGCCGAGACACGGAGTGTACGCGGCAAAGGTCTTTCTGGACACGGGCGAGAGCCTCATGGCCGTCACCAATATCGGCGTGCGCCCGACGGTTTCGGGCGGCGACCGCGTGTCCGTGGAGAGCTATATCCTGGATTATGACGGAGACCTCTATGACCGCAGAGTAAGAGTCGAGTTCCACAGCTTTCTCAGAGACGAGCAGCGCTTTCCAAATACGGCAGCCCTGAAGGAGCAGATCCAGAGGGACGCCGAGGCAACAAGAGCATACTTTGCGTCAAGATGAATACGCCCCTCTTTTCCATTTGAAAAGAGGGGCGTCAGTCTGTCAAAAAAGCCCCGCAGAGTTTCGCGGCCGAACTCTGCGAGGGCTCCTGAGTAAAATGAACGAAGCGACCCTTTGCTCAGAGGGGCTTGCTGAGCACCACGCTGCCGTGCAGGTCGCAGATGGGAAGAGGTAAAATAGAGTTCCTGCCGCAAAATTCCGATACCGCCTTGCCCGCTCCGGGATACTGCTTCCCATTCACATCGTGTACCATAATGCAGCCGCCGGGACTCAGCCTCGGCCAGAAAAGCTCCAGCGCCGAGAGAGTCGGCGCGTAGAGGTCTGCATCCAGCGAGACAAAAGCAAAGCCGAGGCCCTCGCAGCCGAGGAAACTGTCGGGGAAATACCCGACTCTGAAATCTGCAAGCTCAGGATGGGGCAGCACGGCCCTTACGTCCTCCACACTCGTGTCGGAGAAATCCCCTGTCTTCGCACCTGAGAGCCCCAGACTGCGCTCAAGCTCCACATCGCTCTGCGTAAAGCCTCCAAAGGTGTCGAAAAGCAGCAGCGGACGGTCTGGAAATGCGGCGTTTATAAGCCTTGCAAAATCTCCACGGTATACTCCCAGCTCCGCAGCACAGCCCTCTACGCCGAGCGACCTGATCTGCTCCGCAAGCAGCCTCATCACAGCAGCCCTGGCGTCAAATACCTTGAGCTGCCACGGCCTTATGAGCTCTCCTCTGTAACCGAGCCCGGCCAACTGCGCCTCCATTTGAAAGGCCCTCTCATCGTCCAAAACGCAGAGCAGGATGCAGTCCGGAGCCAGAACCATCGCGTCGTCCGGCGAGAGCACAGGCAGGCCAGACACCAGCCCGCCCTGCCTCACCGCAGAGTTGTCAATAAAACATAGCGGCTCATACTCCGCCGCAAGCAGCCTCAGCAGCATCGTACCGACCTGACCTGCCCCGAAAAGAGCGGCTCTCTTCACAATAACCATACCCCCAGAGTTTCAACTGCCGGGTATTATATCACAGCTCCGCTTGCAGCGCCACATATTCCTCAAGACAGAGCCCATTATCCATTATGTAAACCGCAGCTTCAACTCCGACATAGCGAAAATGCCAGGGCTCCCAGACGATGCCCGTCAGCTCGGACTTGTCCGGAGGATAGCGCAGGATAAAACCGTATTCGGCGCAGTGCTCCTCTAGCCAGGCGGCCTCTTCCGTGTCGGCCCAACCCTCGTCGAGCCAGGGGTGGTCATTTGAGATTATGTCAACCGCAAGACCAAGCTGGTGCTCGCTGGTGCCGGGCCTCGCCACCTCGTCGGCGGCTATTTCCTCGGCCTCGTCGCGTTCGAGGCCCGTTTCGGCCATGACTCTTTCGACCTTGTTCTCGAAGAGGGTCTCCTGCGTGGCCCAGTCGCGCCAGGCGGAAGCGACCTCGAGATCCATGCCCGCGGCGCGTCCTGCGGCAAGGAGATCGCGCAGGGCCTGAGCTGCGCGGGCGTCGAACAGATAGCAGTTTTCGGCTTCCTCGGTCTCAACGGAGAAATCTTCCGGCAGGGGCTGCGCCTCGCTGACGATCCTGAGTTTCCAGTCCTGCTCCTTCACCGGTGCGGGCAGCTCCGGCGCCTGGGCCTGCGTCGCGGGAAGCGCCGGGGAGGCGTATGCCTTTTCCGCAGCCTTGTCCCCATGCAGCCTCCCGGACAGTTCCACCGCGCCCATACCCATCAGCAGCACCATGACAACAACAATCAAAAACAACATAAGCCTTTTCATCGAAGTTCCTTTCTCATATCTTTGACACGAACCGCCCTGTATCGCTATCATACAGGGCGGTTGTATCGGAACTTCATCAGACTTGTATCATTTTTGCATATTTTTTGTATTATTTTTGCTCATTAACGTAGGTGGAGACGCGGTTTTGGATGAGGGCCGCAGTGTCTGCCGCACTCTTGTCTCCGTCGAAGAAGGCGGCGCTGTCCTCGGCTATCATGTTCATTATCGTCTCGTCGTAGCTGAAGGAATACTTCACCGAGGCTATGAGCTCGCGCAGGGCCTGGGCCTCCTCCTCGGTCATGGCGTAGATGTCCACATCGAGGGCGTCCCAGCTCCAGCTGCTCACCGGCTCCTCCACCTGCTCGCCGGTCTCCGGGTCGGTGGTGTATTGCTTCTCCATGGCGGTTGCCTCGGCGGCGTCATAGGCCGCACGGTTCAGGGGGTAGCCGAAGAAATGGCTGCTGTCGGTGTCGTAGCTGTCCTCCAAAAGCAGCGTGCGCACGAAAGACCAGGCCGCGTCCACGTCCTTGCAGGTCGAGCTGATGCTCAGGCTGCCGTACA
>CABVBV010000052.1 GCA_902496595.1 uncultured Eubacteriales bacterium
AGTAGGTGCAGAAGTTGTTGCAGCCGTACATGATGGAGAGCCAGGCCTTGACGCTGCCCTGCCTGTGTACGGGCAGGCCCTCGGCGACGACGCCCTCGCAGGGAGAGGTCTCGAACACCCGTCCCTTTTTCGTCAGCGCACGCTCGTAGAGCTCCGGGAAGCGCCAGAGCTCGTGCGGGCCGAAGCAGAGGTCGACCACACGGAAGGACTTTTTGATCTTCTCCGCCATGTGCGGCTGCTGAACCATGCAGCCGCAGACCGCGACGATGAGCCCGGGGTTTCGGGCCTTCGCGTGTACCAGAGCGCCCACATTGCCCAAAACGCGCATCTCGGCGTGGCCCCTGACGGCGCAGGTGTTCACAACGATGAGCTCGGCCTCGTTCTCGTCCTCGGTGAAACCAAAGCCCATGAGCTCGATATAGCCCCTTATCGCCTCGCTGTCGGCCTCGTTCTGCTGGCAGCCGTAGGTATCCACAAAGGCCAGGGGCCGCCGGCCGCCCAGCCGCGACTTTATCCTGCCGCATATCTCCCGCTGCCGCTCGAGCTCGGACGCGGGTATCTCAACTCTGTTGTAAGCCATGATGCCTCCAGATGAAAAGAGTAACAAGATATTTTAACATTTAACTCTGGAAAGTTCAACGGCTTTACTATATAATAGCCGGGAGAAAAGAGGTGCGAGATGCCCAGGATAAACATACTTTCCCCGTTCGTGGCCGATCTTATCGCTGCGGGCGAGGTCGTGGAGCGGCCCGCTTCGGCGGTGAAGGAGCTGCTTGAGAACTCCGTGGACGCCGGGGCCAGGAACGTGACTGTCGCGATAAGGGGCGGCGGCATGGAGTATATAAGGGTCACGGACGACGGCTGCGGAATGTCTGCGGAGGACGCGGGCGTGGCGTTTCTGCGCCACGCGACGAGCAAGCTGAAGGACGAGCGAGGCCTGGAGGCCATAGGCACGTTGGGTTTCCGAGGCGAGGCCCTCGCCGCCATAGGCAGCGTGTCGCACATAGAGCTGCTGACCCGGGAGCGGGGCAGCGACATGGGCACGAGGCTGCTGCTCGACGGAGGCGAGATAAGCGATATGCGCGAGGCCGCCTGCAACGAGGGCACGAGCCTCACCGTGCGCGGCCTGTTTTACAATACCCCTGCGAGGCTCAAGTTCATGAAGACAGACCGGGCAGAGGGCGCGGCCTGCGTCCAGACCGCCCTGCGCTGCGCCCTGGGCAGGCCGGACGTGAGCGTCAGGTGCCTGAGGGACGATATGGAGGAGTTCTTCACTCCAGGAGACGGGCGCGCCGACAGCGCGGTATACACCCTGCTGGGCCGCGAGATCGCCTCATCCATGCTCCCGGTGCGGAGCGAGGAGGGGCCTGTGGAGGTCACGGGCTTCACCTGCGCCCCGTCGGCGGGCCGCGGCAGCCGGTCTATGCAGTTTTTCTTCTGCAACGGCAGATATATCAAATCCCAGCTGCTCCAGGCTGCGGTGGAGCAGGCGTACAGGAGCACGATGCTGACCGGGCGCTTCCCCTCCTGCGTCATATACCTGAAGCTGTCCCCGGCCTCGGTGGATGTGAACGTACACCCGGCGAAGACCGAGGTGAAGTTCTCGGATGAGAAGCGGGTGTTCGACGCCGTGCATTACGCCGTGCTGGGTGCGCTGGAGCAGAAAAGGCAGCCCGGGGAGCCGGCGAATCCGATGAGCGAGGCCGCGTCCGAGCCGGAGCCGCCCGAGGAGCGCCGAGGCCCGGCTCCCGAGCCGGAGCGGTCGTCCGGGCGGGGCACGACGAAGATAGGCTGGGGATATACGCCCTTCAGGGCCGCGGAGCCGGCGGCGCAGCCGCGTGGGCAGGAGGGGTTCACGACCTCGTACCTGAGCCCCGGCCTGTTCGAACGCGGGCCGGAGCCGGAACCTGAACCGGAGGGGCCGGAACCGCCGGGGCTCTTTTCTGGCGGGCCGGAGCCGGGCTCCGGCGGGCTCGGAACTCCGGAAGCGGAACCCGTCAGGCTCATAGGAGAGGCTCTGGGCCTCTACATACTCGCCGAGTGGAACGGCCTGCTCGTCGTGATAGACAAGCACGCGGCGCACGAGCGCATGATCTACGACAGGCTCAGGAGCGGCGCGGCGGCCTGCATGAGCCAGAGGCTGCTCGAGCCGCAGCCCTTCAGCCTGGGCGCTTCGGGCTCGGACGCGCTCCTGAGCGAGCTGGAGTTCATGAACGGGCTCGGTTTCGAGGTGGAGCCTTACGGCAGGCAGAGCTTTGTGCTCAGGGCCACGCCGGAGGGTATAGAGCCCGACGAGGCGGTGAGGCTCATTGACGAAGCGGTGGAGCGCATCTCAGGCTCGAAGAGGCAGGACAGTTTCAACATGAGGGACGAGATCCTGAAGGACGTGGCCTGCAAAGCGGCCATCAAGGCCGGGAAGCGCTCCGAACCCGAGGAGCTGAGGGCCCTGGCCGAAGCCGTCTGCTCCGGAGAGCTCCGCTACTGCCCTCACGGCAGGCCCGTGAGCTGGACTCTATCGAGAAAAGAACTCGACAAGCAGTTCAAGAGGATAGTATAGCTTGCGGCTGCGGCCGCGAAATAAAATACGTCCGCCCCGATACCGAACCGGGACGGACGTATTGGTTTTTAAGCGCTCACTCGATGCCGGAGAGGTCGTAGTCCTCGAGCCACTTGCCCGCGGCCTCGGCGATGGTCTTCATCGCGGCCTCGCCGAAGGGCGAGTCCAGCCCCGCTCCAGCGACCAGCTCCTTGAAGGTCTTCGTGCCCGCAGGTCTGGTGTAGGCCATGTACTTCTCCCAGGCGGCCTTCGAGTCCTTCTGTATCTCCGCCCAGAACTGGAGGGAGACGGTCTGCGCAAGGCAGTAGTCGATGTAGTAGAAGGGGCTCTCGTAGATGTGGTGCTGCCGCTGCCAGGCGCGGCCCTCGCCGTAGAAGGGGATGTCGTCGAGCTTCATCCAGGGCATATAGATGCCGGTGAGCTCGCGCCAGGCCTCGTTGCGCTCCGCCGGGCTCATTTCCGGCTTCTCGTAGACGAGGTGCTGGAAATGGTCGACCATCGTGCCGTAGGGGATGAAGGTGAGAGCGCCGGAGAGGTGCGTGTAGCGGAACTTCCGCGTGTCCGGGCCGAAGAAATACTCTGCCCAGGGCCAGGCGAAGAACTCCATGGACATCGAATGCACCTCGCAGGCCTCGAGGGAGGGCCACTGGCACTCGCCGGGGACGATGAAGCGGCCCGTGAAGTTGGCAAAGGCGTGGCCCGCCTCGTGCGTTATGACCTCCACGTCGTGGGAGGTGCCGTTGAAGTTTGCAAAGATGAAGGGGCAGTGGTAGGTGGAGAGGGTGGTGCAGTAGCCGCCGCCGGCCTTGCCCTTCTTGGAGAGCACGTCCAAAAGCTCATTGTCGTACATGAAGTCGATGAACTCGGCGGTCTCGCCGCTCAGCTCGTGGTAGAACTTCCTGCCCGCGGCGAGGATGTCGTCCGGCGAGCCCTGCGGCTTCGGGTTGCCGCTGCGGAACTCGAGGGCGTTGTCGGCGTAGTTCATGGGGTAGACTTTCCCCAGCCTTTCCGCCTGGCGCCGGTACACCGCGTCCGCAAGCGGGACGATGTGCTTCACCACGGCCTTGCGGAAGAGCTCGACGTCCTCCTTCGTGTAGCAGTTGCGCTGCATTCTGTCGTAGCCGAGGGGGATGTAGTCCGCGTGGCCGAGCTTTTTGCCCATGGCGTCGCGCAGGTGTACGAGCTCGTCGTAGATGGAGTCGAGCTTTTCCGCGTGGGACATATACCAGGCGCCCTCTGCCTTCCAGGCGGCGAGGCGCTTCGCGTCGTCCGGCGACTGCTTGAAGGGCGTCAGCTGCGAGAGCGTGTAGACGCCGCCGTCAAATTCGATCTGGGCCGAGGCCAGGAGCTTGGAATACTCCGTGCACAGGGCGTTCTCGCGCTGCAGCTCAGGGACTATCTCCGGGGAGAAGGCCCTCAGGTCGAGCTCCTTGTTGAGGAATGCGACGCGGCTGTACTTCTCCTCGAGCTGCGGCCGCCAGCGGGTGTGGACGAGGGCGCGGTTCCAGCGGTCGGCGTACTCCTGCAGCTCGGGCAGGGCGGAGTCGGCGAACTCGACTTCGGCGTCGTAGAACTTGTCCTCGGTGTTGATGTCGTGGCGGATGTGGGCGATGGTGAACATGGTGTTCAGGCTCTCGCTGCGCTCGTTCACCTCGGCGAAGACCGCGTCCGCGGCCTCGAAGCTCTCCGCCGCCTCCAGCCTCGCTGCCACGTCGGAGAGAAACTGCTTGGCGGCCTCCACATCGGGCCGCTCGTAAGGCATTTCCGGGAATTTGAGCATGGTTACAGACTTACCTCCTGATCTTCAATATCGTATTCGTATTCATACGCAGTCTCCACCGCCGTGCCGCCGCCGCTTTTCGCCTCGTTGGCCTGGCGCATGAAATAGCCGCCGATGAGCGCCCCGGCGATGATGACGACGGACACGATCGCCGTGATTATGTAGGGCTGCCAGTTGCGGTGGTGGTAGATGCCGCAGTACTTGCCCTCGGAGCTGAAGTTCAGAGTGAGGACGAAGATCCCGTCCGTCCAGGTGGCGCGGAAACCCTCGCCGATGTCGGAGAAGGTGCAGGGCTTCTTCTCCCTGGGCTCGCCGCAGGCGGCGACAATGCTGTCGTAATCGTGGTGGGCGAGGTTGCCGAGCGCAACCATTTTCTTGTGGAGTTTGCTCATCAGGTATCCTCCGTTCATCTTCTGTGAGTTTTCTCATTTTATACCTATACTCCGTTTTTGTAAATCCCCGGCGTGCGAAAGCTATGGATAAACACTTAAAAAATCCGTCGAAACCGGTCGAAATTGTTCAAAAAGCCAGTTGCGTGGAGGTGAAAGATGTTGTATCATAGAAGCAGTTTTTTCGCCGGCGGGGGCCGTATCATTGGGGATGGGAGTGAGCGCCATGCAGCTTCTCGAGCGCCGTATCGCGGAGGATGGAGTAGTCCTGCCCGGCGGCATACTGAAGGTTGACGGTTTTCTGAATCATCTCATGGACACCGAGCTCTTTACCGCCATGGCGCAGGAGCTTTACAGGCTCTACGAGGGCGAGGGCGTCAACAAAATACTGACGATCGAAGCATCGGGCATCGGACTGGCCTGCATCACAGGTCAGGTTTTCGGGTGCCCTGTTTTGTTTGCCAAAAAGAACCGGACGAGGAATCTTTTCGGAGAGTTCTGGACTGCGACGGTGCACTCTTTCACGCATGGCGACACGAACACGATACTGGTCTCGAAGGACTACATAGGCCCAGAGGACAGGGTGCTCATCGTGGACGATTTCCTGGCGAACGGCGCTGCGCTGCACGGGCTCATCTCGCTTGTGCGCCAGGCCGGGGCCACGGTGGTCGGCGCGGGGATAGCCATAGAGAAGGCCTTCCAGCCTGGCGGAGAGCTCATCCGCTCCGAGGGAGTCAGGGTCGAGTCCCTGGCGAGGATAAAGTCCATGTCGGACGACGGGAAGATAGAGTTTTGCTGATCCGGGCCTGACACAAATTAAATAACTGTCGATATAAATCGGATGATAGGGTTCCGAAGTCTCTACCCGGCCGCCGTAAATGGCCGGACTATCGACGCGCTGCGGGGGCGGAGAACGCGCCTGTGGTTTCGTCGTTCGCGGGGACTTTCGGGTTCCCGCGAACTATTTTGTTCTATGGGCTCACGCCTTTAGATAAACTTTATTTTTTGGAGGAGAAAAAATGAAGAAGTTTCTTGCGCTCCTGCTCGCGCTCGTGATGGTGTTTGCTCTCGCCGCCTGCGGCGAGGAGACGCCCGAGACCACCGAGCCCGCCGGCGACGGCACCGTGAGCGACGCTCCCGATGGCGATACCAACGCCGCTGGAATACCCCTCGACGAGATCAAGGTCGGTTTCATCTTCCTGCACGATGAGAACTCGACCTACGACCTCAACTTCATCAACGCCGCCAAGGCCGCCTGCGAGGCTCTGGGTCTCTCCGAGGAGCAGTACGTGCTGCGCACCAACGTCCCCGAGGGTCAGGAGTGCTACGACGCCGCGGCCGACCTCGCCGACAGCGGCTGCAACATCGTCTTTGCCGACAGCTTCGGCCACGAGGATTACATGATCCAGGCCGCCCGCGAGTTCCCCGAGGTGCAGTTCTGCCACGCCACCGGCACCAGGGCGCACACCGAGGGCCTCTCTAACTACCACAACGCCTTCGCCTCCATCTACGAGGGCCGCTACCTCGCCGGCATCGCCGCGGGCATGAAGCTCAACGAGATGATAGAGGCCGGTGAGATCACCGAGTCCGAGGCCAAGATGGGCTACGTCGGCGCCTTCACCTACGCCGAGGTCATCTCCGGCTACACCAGCTTCTACCTGGGCGCCAAGAGCGTCTGCCCGAGCGTGACCATGGAAGTCACCTTCACCGGTTCCTGGTATGACGAGACCGCCGAGAAGGAGGGCGCCAACAACCTCATCGCGGGCGGCTGCGTCCTCATCAGCCAGCACGCCGACTCCATGGGCGCCCCGACCGCCTGTGAAGAGGCCGGAGTCCCGAACGTCTCCTACAACGGCAGCACCGTCGACGCCTGCCCGAACACCTTCATCGTGTCCTCCCGCATCAACTGGGAGCCCTACTTCGAGTACATGATCAACTGCGTCGTGAACGGCGAGGCCATTGCCGCCGACTGGACGGGCACCCTGGCCACCGGCTCCGTTGAGCTGAGCGACGTGAACGAGGCCGCTGCCGCCGAGGGCACCGTCGAGGCCATCGAGGCCGCGAAGGCCGAGCTCGAGGCCGGCACCCTGCACGTCTTCGACGTGAACACCTTCACCGTCGGCGGCGAGACCAAGACCAGCTACATGGCCGACGTCGACACCGACGCCGACTACACCCCGGACACTGAGGCCATCGTGGACGGCTACTTCGCCGAGTCCACCGCCCGTTCGGCCCCGTATTTCGACCTGCAGATAGACGGCATCACCCTGCTCGACACCAACTTCGGTTGATATCCCAGGCTCTGCAAGCAGACATCAGGCCCGGCAAGCCCCTTCCGCGGGGCTTGCCGGCAAAGGACAACGCAGCGGTCTTTCGCTGCGCTGTCCTTTGGAGTTTTTAAAGCACGTATCATCAGGGGGAGGGAACCTATTGGACGGGAAGACCGCAGCGGTACAGATGCGGAACATCACGAAGACCTTCGGGAGCATAGTGGCGAACGACAGGGTCTGGCTCGACATATACAGAGGCGAGATCCTGGCGCTGCTGGGTGAGAACGGCAGCGGCAAGACCACGCTCATGAATATGCTCTCGGGCATCTACTATCCGGACGAGGGACAGATCTTCGTGGATGGGAAGGAAGTCTCCATCCGCTCGCCCAAGGACGCCTATGATTTGGGCATAGGCATGATCCACCAGCATTTCAAACTGGTTGACGTACTCACGGCGGCGGAGAACATCATTCTCGGCCTGCCGGGCCGAGGCAGGCTGGATCTGAACGCGGTCGCGGAGAAGATCCGCTCCATCTGCGAGGCCTACGGCTTCGAGGTAGACCCGAAGAAGAAGGTCTACGATATGTCCGTGTCGGAGAAGCAGACGGTGGAGATAGTCAAGACGCTCTACCGTGGTGCGGAGATCCTCATTTTGGACGAGCCGACGGCGGTGCTGACCCCGCAGGAGACCGACAAGCTGTTTTCGGTCTTGCGCAACATGAGGGACGACGGCAAGAGCGTCGTCATCATCACGCACAAGCTGCACGAGGTGGAGGAGCTCTCGGACAGGGTCGCCGTGCTGAGGAAGGGCCAGTTCGTGGGCGACATGGTGACGAAGGAGACCACGGCGGCGGACATGACGAGCATGATGGTCGGCCGTCCCGTGGTGCTGAACATCGAGCGGCCGGAGCCGAAGGAGCCGAAGCCGAGGCTCATCGTGGACAACCTGACCGTGAGGAACGAGGACGGGGTGCTCAAGCTGGACGGAGTGTCGTTCACGGCAAATTCCGGGGAGATCCTGGGTGTTGCGGGCATCTCGGGCTGCGGCCAGAAGGAGCTGCTGGAGGCCATCGCGGGCCTGCACCGGGCCGAGGGCGGCTCGATAACGTACATCGACCCCAAGACCGGAGAGCCTGAGGAGCTCATAGGCAAAGACCCTGCGGACATAGGCGATATGGGCGTGGCGCTGTCCTTCGTGCCGGAGGACAGGCTGGGCATGGGCCTCGTGGGGAATATGGATCTGACGGACAACATGATGCTCCGCTCGTTTCGGAGGACAAAGGGCGTATTCACGAACCGAAAGGGCCCGCACGAGCTGGCTGAGAAGGTCGTGGAAGAGCTGGAGGTGAACACGCCGAGCGTCTCGACGCCTGTGCGCAGGCTCTCGGGCGGCAACGTGCAGAAGGTGCTGGTGGGAAGGGAGATCGCCTCGGCGCCGACGGTGCTGCTGACGGCTTATGCGGTCAGGGGCCTGGACATCAACTCGTCGTACATCATCTACGACCTGATAAACAAGCAGAAGGAGCGCGGAGTTGCGGTTATCTACGTCGGAGAGGATCTGGACGTGCTGCTCGAGCTGTGCGACAAGATACTCGTGCTCTGCGGCGGCAAGGTGAGCGGATATATAGACGGGCGCGGCGCTACGAAGCGGAAAGTCGGGATGATGATGACAAAACTGGGAGGTGCGAAGGAGGATGAATAACAAGAACCACGTCCCCTTCGTACACATCTCCAAGAGGGCGGCGCTGCCCTGGTACAAGGCCTGGGGGATCAGGGCCGCCGCGATAGTGGCCGCCCTGCTGGTCTGCGCCCTGGTGACCACGGTGTTCACGGGAGAGAACCCGCTGGCGGTGTACAAGGCGATGTTCGACGGCTCCTTCGGGACTTCGCGCAGGACTTGGGTGCTGCTCCAGAACGCGGCGATGCTGCTTTGCCTGTCGCTGGCGGTGACTCCGGCGTTCAAGATGAAGTTCTGGAACATCGGGGCCGAGGGCCAGGTGCTGGCGGGCTCTCTGGCGGTCGCGGCCTGCATGATACTCATAGGCGACTCGGTGCCGAACTGGCTGCTCATCGTCATCATGGCGATAGCGGGCATAGCTGCGGGCGCGATCTGGGCCTTCATCCCGGCCTTCTTCAAGGCCAGGTGGAACACGAACGAGACTCTGTTCACGCTCATGATGAACTACGTTGCGACTCAGCTCGTGGCCTACTTCATCATACTCTGGGAAGTGCCCAAGGGCGCGGGCAGGGTCGGCATCATAAACCAGGACTCGATGGCCGGCTGGCTGCCGCAGATCGGCTCGAACAAGTACCTGCTGAACGTGATCGTCGTCGCGCTCATAACTGTATTCATGTATGTGTACCTCAAATACAGCAAGCACGGCTACGAGATAAGCGTCGTGGGTGAGAGCGAGAGGACGGCTCGGTATGTGGGGATAAAGGTCGAGCGTGTTATCATGCGCACTCTGCTGCTGTCGGGAGCGATCTGCGGCGTGGCGGGCCTGCTGCTCGTGGCGGGCACGGATCACACCATCACGACCACCCTGGCCGGGGGCCGGGGTTTCACGGCGGTCATGGTGTCCTGGCTGGCGAAGTTCAGCCCGGTGTTCATGGTGCTTGCCAGCCTGCTGCTGGTGTTTCTTGAGAAGGGCGCGAGCGAGATCGCTACCTCCTGCGGGCTGAACAGCTCCTTCGGCGACATCATAACGGGCATCATCCTGTTCTTCATCATAGGCTCAGAGTTTTTCATTAACTACAAGATGAACTTCAGGCGCCGCGAGCGCGCAGTCCCGGGAAAGGAGGAGAAGGCCGGTGTTTGACTTTGTGTCCTTTTTCCCGAGGGCCGTGGCCCAGGGCATACCCCTGCTCTGCGGCAGCACGGGAGAGACTCTGACGGAGAAATCCGGAAACCTGAACCTGGGCCTGCCGGGCATCATGTATGTCGGGGCCATCTCCGGAGTTATCGGCGCGTTCCTGTATGAGCAGAGCGTGGCGGCTGAGGAGATCTCGGGCCTGCTGGCGGTGAGCATACCGGTGGCCTGCTGCCTTGCGGGCAGCCTGCTCATGGGCCTGCTGTACTGCTTCCTCACCGTCACTTTGAGGGCGAACCAGAACGTGACGGGCCTCGCCATGACGACCTTCGGCGTCGGCTTCGGCAACTTTTTCGGGGGCTCGCTCATAAAGCTGACGGGCAGCGACGTGGCCTCCATCACCCTGTCCGCCACGAGCGGCTACTTCAAGACCTCGCTGCCCTTTGCGGCGAACCTGGGCTGGTTTGGAAAGCTGTTCCTGTCCTACGGGGCTCTGGCGTATATCGCCGTGGTCATCGCCCTGTGCTGCTCGTACTTTTTGAAGCGGACGAGGACGGGCCTGAACCTGAGGGCCGTGGGCGAGAGCCCCGCGACCGCGGACGCTGCGGGCATCAACGTCACCAGGTATAAGTACGGAGCGACCTGCGTGGGCTCCATGATAGCCGGACTCGGCGGGCTCTATTATGTCATGGACTACGCGAGCGGGGTGTGGTCGAACGACGCCTTCGGGGACAGGGGCTGGCTCGCCATAGCCCTCGTCATCTTCACTGTCTGGAGGCCGAGCCTGAGCGTGCTCGCCTCGATACTCTTCGGAGGCCTGTACATACTCTACCTTTACATCCCCGCCGGCATGAATCTCGCGGCGAAAGAGCTCTACAAGATGCTGCCGTATCTCGTCACCATCGCCGTGCTCATCATCTCGTCGCTGAGGAAAAGAAGGGAAAACAACCCACCGGCAAACCTCGGCCTGGCATATTTCAGGGAAGACAGATAGACAAAAAAGGCCCGCAGGGTTTCGCAGCCGCGAAACTCCGCGGGCCTTTTGGACAAGCCCGGTTTTTTGTAGCCTCGTTTACAGGGAGCTGATTGACTTTCAAACAAAAAAAGTGGTATAGTTACTGTAAGTATGGTGCCCTTGAAGGGGCGACCCGTTTGAAAGGCGGATATGGAAATATGTTCAGAATTGCCGAGAAATACCCGATCAACACCTCAAAAACCATCTTCAGAGTGAGCATCGAAGCCCCGCTCATAGCGAGGAGCGCGAAGCCCGGACAGTTCGCGATCTTCAGGCTGGACGAGTACGGCGAGAGGTTCCCCCTGACCATCGCGGACTACGATCCCGAGAAGGGCACGGTGTCCTTCAATTTCCAGCCCGCGGGCAAGAGCACGCAGATGTTCTCGCTCATCGAGCCGGGCGACTACATTGCGGACATCGTCGGGCCCCTGGGGCGGCCTGCGGAGATAGACCCGAACGCGAAGCGCATCTGCGTCGTGGGCGGCGGCACGGGCTGCGCCATAAACTACCCCGTGGCCAAGGAGCTCAAGAAGCTGGGCATCGCGGTGGACATGATCTGCGGCTTCAGGTCGGAGGACATCGTCATCATGGAGGACGAGTTCAGGGCCGCGTCGGACAACCTGTATATCACGACGGATGACGGCAGCTACGGAGAGAAGGGTTTCGTGACCACGAAGCTGAAGGAGCTGCTCGAGGCGGGAGTGCAGTACGACTCCGTGCTGACCTGCGGGCCGATAGTGATGATGAAATACGTCGCGGAGACGACGAGGCCCTACGGCATCAGGACTACTGCGAGCCTGAACCCGATCATGATAGACGGCACCGGAATGTGCGGCGGCTGCCGCCTGACCGTGGGCGGAGAGCGGAAGTTCGCCTGCGTGGACGGGCCGGAGTTCGACGCGCACCTGGTGGACTGGGACGGTCTGCTGGAGCGCAACAACTTCTATCTTGGAGAGGAGTCCGACCAGAACGAGCACGTCTGCCGGATAACCGGCGGTGTGAGGAGGGGCGAGTACAAGCCCTCCGAGGCGGACGAGGACGAGAACCCCGTGAAGCGGATGACGAAGCACCCGATGCCGGAGCAGGACGCTCAGGTGAGGGCGAAGAACTTCAACGAGGTCGCCCTGGGCTACGGCGCGTACGTGGCGAGGCAGGAGGCCATGCGCTGCCTGAACTGCAAAGACCCTCAGTGCGTGAAGGGCTGCCCGGTGAACGTCAGGATACCCGAGTTCATCTCGAAGGTGAAGACGGGCGACTTTGAGGGCGGCTATGAGGTCATCGCGACGACGAACTCGCTGGCGGCGGTGTGCGGGCGCGTGTGTCCGCAGGAGCGGCAGTGCGAGTCGAGGTGCGTAAGGGGCGTGAAGGGCGAGCCCGTGGCGATAGGCAGGCTGGAGAGGTTCGTTGCGGACTACCACATGGAACACGCGGACTCCTGCGAGCTGCCGCAGAAGGCGGAGCCGAACGGGCACAAGGTCGCGGTCATCGGCTCCGGGCCGAGCGGCCTGAGCTGCGCGGGCGACCTCATCAAGAAGGGCTACGAGGTGACGGTGTTCGAGGCGCTGCACAAGTGCGGCGGCGTGCTGGCCTACGGCATACCCGAGTTCCGTCTTCCGAAGAGCATCGTGGACAGGGAGGTCAAGAACCTCGAGAGAGCCGGAGTGAAGTTCGTGACGGACTGCATCATCGGCCGGACGATGCCGCTCGACCAGCTGTTCGAGGAGGGGTATGAGGCGGTGTTCATAGGCTCCGGCGCGGGCCTGCCGCAGTTCATGAACATACCCGGAGAGAACCTGCTGGGCGTGTACTCGGCGAACGAGTACCTGACGAGGATAAATCTCATGAAGGCGTACAGGGAGGACTACGATACGCCGATAAAGTCCGACGCGAAGCGCATAGCGGTCATCGGCGGCGGCAACGTGGCGATGGACGCGGCGAGGTGCGCGAAGAGGATGGGCGCGGACGAGGTGTTCATCGTGTACCGGCGCGGCAGGGACGAGCTTCCGGCGAGAGCTGAGGAAGTCCACCATGCGGAAGAAGAGGGCATCGAGTTCAGGCTGCTGAACAACCCGGTGGAGATCCTGGGCGACGCGAACCGCAAGGTCGTGGGGCTCAAGTGCGTGAAGATGCGCCTGGGCGAGCCGGACGCCTCCGGCCGCAGGGGGGTTACGCCCATCGAGGGCAGCGAATTTGTCATCGTGGCGGACGCGGTCATCGTGGCCATCGGCACCACGCCGAACCCGCTGCTGAGGACGACGACGCCGGGCCTCGAGACGAACAAGAAGGGCTGCCTCGTCGTGAACGAGGAGACGCTCGAGACCTCGAGGAAAG
>CABVBV010000053.1 GCA_902496595.1 uncultured Eubacteriales bacterium
CCTCACGGATATGGGATTTTAAATCCCAGGTGTCTGCCAGTTCCACCACACCGGCAAGTATGTTGAATCCCACGCGCCCATTATAGCACGGCGTGCGGTTTTTGAAAATAGTTGCTGCTCAGGAGGGATGTCAGGAGGGATGCTACGAAGTGCGGCTCGGATGGAAGCGCGAAAAGCCTTGATATTTCAAGCAAAACCGGCGGTTGGGCTCTGGACGTCACATGGGATTTTAAGTCCCAGGTGTCTGCCAGTTCCACCACACCGGCGTGTTCTTTAATTTAACACCTTAGCGGCCCCCGTGTCAACTTTCGCTTCAACTCAACTTTTTTGTTGACATTTGCTCCGACTGGTGCTATTATAATCGAGCATTCCAAATGCGCGAGTGGTGGAATTGGCAGACTCGCTAGATTCAGGTTCTAGTGTGCACTACGCACGTGCGGGTTCAAGTCCCGCCTCGCGCACCAGCTTCAAAAACCGGCTCCTCTTTCGAGGAGCCGGTTTTTTTCAGCTTGCCGAAGAAGTCAAAGAGGCAGGCTGTTTTTTGTCGCTACACCGTCATGCCGTTCAGTATCGAGCGCACCGTTTCCACGGCGCTCAGGGCCTGCTCCTTTTCCGCTTCGCTGCGCTGGGCAAAACTGATGACCTGCTCGCTTTGAGCCCTCAGCTGTTCAGTGCGGTCTGCAAAAAACTCGCGCACCTCCCGCTGAACCCGGCCGCCCATGTCCGCATATGCCCTTTGTACAGTCGGCGCCAGCGAACCCTGCAGCTTATCGTACTGAAGCGCTATGTCCTCAAATACGTCCGCATTCGACCTCTTCATCTCGCTCTGCCTCATCGCGCCGCCCACCGTCATGCCCACAAGACTCAATATGCCTCCGCCGAGATACCTGGCTACAAACCCAACATTGTCGCCCTTCGTCCATGTCTTGTTGTTCAGAATAAAGCTGAAGCCGGGACGCCCGTGCTCGACCACCTTCACCGCCCTGTGCGTCAGCTCCCCGGATACCGAGTCCAGCTTCTCAAACAGCTGCCTGCCGTGATGCTCCATGCACAGATTGAGGCCGCTTTGAAGTATATCAATGCAATATATGGAGTAATACTTCCTAATCAGCGTCAGATCCAGGTCGCGCAGGGTTCCGGCCTCCGCGCTCATATTGCCCACCAGCTCCCGCAGCCAGACCGTCGCCTCCTTCTCGGCCAGGCCGATGAAGGAGTTGATCTCCTCCGTGACCCGGTTCTGCTTCGCGTCCATGTCCAGGACTGCCTGCTCCGCTTCGCGTCTCTCTCCGCTCGCCTGCTCCCTGTCCAGGCGGAGCCCGTGCTCCATCACATCGAGCATGGCGCCCAGCTCAGTCCGCATACCCCTGAGCATCCTCTCCATACGGTCGGCGAGGAGCACTTCGCGCTTTTCCTCCATCATCCGGCCCAGGTCGGAGCGGAAGGCGTCGAAATTCGCCGCCAGCCTCTCCTGGAGCTCCGGATTGGGCCTGTCCGCTCCCAGCTGCCGGCATCGCTCGTCCAGGGCGCTGAGCATATGCACGTGCTGCCCGGGCAGAACCACCTCCATCCTCCGGAGCAGTTCGGCCTCCATGCGCTCATATTCCGCGCCGTTCCGAAGCACGTCCGCATAGTTGCCTACAAGGAACAGGTCGGTGTGCTTCTGCGGCAATATGGCCGTGCGCAGGAAGAGCTGCTCCTGGATAGACATCGGGTAGCCGCTGGACAAGACGTACACCACGGCATCCGCCTGGAGCAGAGCCTGATCCACCAGCGATTCGAAGTCGTGGAGCGAGTCGTCCAGGCCCGGAGTGTCCACGATGGTGACATCCTTCAGCAGTTCGATCGGCCTTCTCAGCTCCAGCTGGTACGCGCCTCCGCCCAGCCCGGAGAGCACGGCCTCGAGCCCGTCGCGGCGCAGCTGCTCGTCCGTCAGCAGCATCCGCTTTCCGTTCTCAAGGATGAGGGCGTTGCTGTGTTCTCCGTATAGGATGCGGTTGAGCGTTATCGTCTCGGTGGTCACGTCCGTCGTGGCGACGTCTTCACCCAGTATCGCGTTTATCAAGGTGGACTTGCCCCTCTTGAACGAGCCGCAGACGACCAGGGTATACGGCAGCTCCTTCTGCCTTCTTATGGCGTTCTCCCAGTCCCTGACCTTGCCCATGAACTCGTCTCCGAGCAGTTCTCCGTACTTCTCGCTGAAGCGTATGCGCCTCAGCTCGTCGAGCTCCAGGTCTATGCAGCGCTTTATCTCTTCCGTGTCGTAATAGAATCGCTCCGCCACCGTCCTCACCTCGCTCCCTTCCGGCTGGCAAGGCTGATGTAGGCCTTGCAGCGCTCGTCGCACTCATCTTTGGAGCGCATGACCGTGTCCGGCCTCTTCAAGTCCGGCCTCCAGGAGTAGAACACGGAGCACTCGGAGAACTCCCTCTCGGCCATTATCCTTCGCACGCCGCTCGGATGCTCGTCTTCGTATTCCCCGAAGCGGGCGAGGCTGTCCATCTGTATGTCCAGCTGCTCCTTCAGCGACTGGTAATCCACCTCCTGCTCCTTGAAGGTGGCGCCATACATCAGCTTGGCCATGACCTTGTACGAGTCCTCAATGTTGTCGGCGCAGATCATGCCGGCACGGTCTGAAGTCACCTCCGCCGCTCTCGACCAGGCGTACAGCGCCGCAGCGGCGCCCTTGGAAACGAGGCCCGTCAAATCGGGAAAACGCAGGCTCAGCCCCGAGAGCCCGATGTTCGCCAACATGGTCACGAGGTTCATGTAGATCATGTGGTTGTTCTGCACATGGCCGCACTCGTGCCCGATCACAGCCTTCAGCTCTTCTCTCGTGAAGCGCTCGTAGAGCCCGCTGTAAACCTGGATAATGGGCTGCACGTCGTCGGTGCAGACCGTGGACGCGTTTATGTTGGGGCAGTTCACGATGTATACGTTCGGCATGGCCATGCCCAGCCTCCGGGCGCAGTCGCAGGCGATGTCGTAAACATCCGGGAACTGGTTCGGTGTGACGGCCATGGCGTTTCTGTTTATCTCCTGGAGGGCGTTGCTGGCCTCGGTGACATAGATCTTGGTCGCCAGGCTGTGCAGGCCCGGAACGGCGTCGAGCTTGCGGCGCAGCTCATAGTCCATGCCGTAGGCGTAGTCTGGTACGTCGTTGCCGGTGATGTGCCTGGAGTTCTCGGCAAGGCGCTTGTCCAGGTAGCTGCGGAAACTCCAGTCCAGGCCGGAGATCGGCGTGCGCTCTGTCAGATTCATGTTCAGTCCTCCAAATCACTGCATCCTGACCGCACCCTGTACGCTGTGCGCAGCCAGCTTGAGCCTGAGCGGCTCCAGGCTCATGATCAGGGCGTCCACGGCTTCGCCGAGGCCGATATAGCTCTCCTTCGCCGCCTTCTTCTCCGCCGAACTCCTGGCCAGATCCAGTTTTATCCTGCTTATCGACTCCTCCGCCTCGCGGACGGCGCTCTCGCACTCGCTGTCCATGGTGGAACAGAGGCTGTCGAACTGTTCGGTGACGGTGCTGTCTATCCAGTTTTCGAGCACCCTCTCTTCGCGCATATGGGCGAAATTCTGCTTCGTTGCCTCTGAAACGCTCTTTCTGAGCTTTTCGAGTTCCTTTTCGTTTTTGGAGCCCGCGAACAGTTTGCTGCACACCAGCTTGGAGGCCACGGTGCCCACGGCGCAGCTGATTATGAACGCAGGCAGCAGCGGGGCGGCAAGCGGAGCCAAGACCAGGTTGCAGACCGCGAGGTTCGCCGCCAGCCCGGCCGCGCCTCCAAGCAGCGCCCCCTTCACTCCCGCAGCCCGGAAACCGGAGATCACCCCTCCGAGGCCGTACAGGCCGATGAAGTCGGTCGCGACGTCCAGGGCTATGCCCATGGCGTCCACCACCTGGGTCATGCGCTTGTCCGGGTCTCGGGAGAACATTGCCTGCACATCCAGCAGCTCCCTCTGCGACTTCGCGATGAAGTTGCTCACCTGTATCGCCTCCCGGCCCACGACCTCGTTCACCTCGGCGCATATGCGCACGCAGAAGTCAGAGAGCTTTTCGCTGCACATGGCGTCGATCTTCCCGACGGTCTCTTCAACGAGGATCTGCTTGTCCACGTCCTTGAGCTCCTTTTTCGGGTTTTCCGGGCTCATGCGTGCGATCAGTTCCAGGGCCTCCGCTTCCATCTGACGGTAAACCTCACCGGTCTTGACTCCCAGGCTGCCTTTGAGCTCGTTCGCGAGGGTGTTGAGCCTGCGCTTTTGTTCCTCCTTTTCCCTGAGCATCTCCTGCTGTCTTGACAGGAGCTCCCTCTGCGCGGAGCGGAAGGCCTCCTGGTCGGAATCCATCGCGTCGATATAGGTTCCGATCTTCTCCTTTGTCTCCGCTCCGCAGCGCAGCAGCTGGCTCAGGGGCGTGCCCAGTTCGAGGAAACCCCTCTCCTCGGTGAGCAGCTTGCTCAGCGCCGTCTCAAACTCTATAAAGCCGCTCCGGCTCACAAGGAGCTCGTTCTCGGCCTCGCTCTCGCCCGCTCCGATGCGCCCGTCGAGGGCGTTCTGAGCGGAGACTGGGTATATGCGTATCTCCGCCAGCTTGTGCCTGACGGCGGCGTAGTAGTCCGAGTCCTCTCCGTAGAGCTCCAGGCTCTTTTCCAGCACGCTCTTCTCGATCTTGGCGCGGATGTTCGCCAGCAGCCGCTGCCTGTCCTTGGGCCGGACGAGGTCTATCTTGTTAACGAGGAATATAAGCCTGCCTATGTCGCTGCACATGAGGTTGCCCAGCACGAAGTTCGCCTCGCTCATGCTGAACGGGCTGTCCGCGCCCACGACCATTATCACCGCATCGAGCTTCGGTACCGTCCTCTCGGTTATCTTGTTCATCCGCTCGTCGTCGTTCAGGCCCGGGGTGTCTACAATGTCCACTCCGTTCTGACAGAAGCGGCAGGGATAGAAGACCGTCGCCTCCTCCACCTTTTCCGCCTTTGCGGAGCTGTCCTCGTCGAGCTTGGTGACATACTGCGCGAGCTCGTCCACGCCGATATCCTCGACAGTCCCGTCGACCATGCTCAGCTGTACCCTGGGCTCGAGGCCGTAGGATACGCGGTTCATCGTGGCCGAGCAGGGCAGGATATCGGTAGGCATGATCTCGCGGCCCAGGAGCGCGTTTATCACCGTGCTCTTGCCCCGGTTGAACTCGCCCAGTATGCCCACCGAGAACTTGTGCGACTGCAGCCTCTTTTTCCCGTCGAGCAGCGCCTGCCTCCGGCTGTCCATGCCCAGCTGCCCGCAGAGGTCTGCCATCCGGCTCAGGCCCTCGGTTATCTCGCCCGACATGGCGTGGTAGCTGTTGTAGATATCGTTCGTGTCGGCCATGGCACTCACAACCTCCGTCATCTTTATTTCCGGGTCAGGCCCGCTTCAGGCCGCAGAGCCCGCACTCGTCCCGGGCCCCGTCGTTCAACGTGCCGCAGAGCGGGCACTCCCAGGCCCCATCCGGGGCTGCGCCCTTTGCCTGGTCTTTCGGTTTCGGAGCCTCCCGGGATTCGGGCTGTTTCGGGGCTGCCGGGTCTTCGGCGGGTCTCGGCGGCTCCGGCTTCGCCGCTTCACCGTCCAGCCTGGCCCCGCAGAAGCAGCAGAAGCTGCCCGTGGATTCCCTGCCGCAGACGGGGCATCTTTTGCCCTCCGGCTTCGCAGGCTCGACATACTCTTTTCCGCACTTGCTGCAGAACCTTCCCTCCACAGGCGTTCCGCATTCCGGGCACAGCCTGGCCTGCTGCCCGGGCGCCGCCTGCTGCTTCACAGGCTGCTGCCCTGCTCCGGCAGCGCGCAGGAGCTTGAGCGCATCCGAGTCCTCTATGAACTTGCCGCATTCACACTTGTCGCACATTATGGCGTAGCGCTCCTTGAGGGTCACGGTCGGTATGTAAAACACCGAGATCTTGTACTTGCCCTTGTACAGATAAAACGGCGTGGGCTTGTGGCAGTTGGGGCACTCGTGCTCCCCGAGATACATCAGCTTTTTGAAATAGTCCTTGGCGCCGCAGCCGTTCACGCGAAAGCCGCCCATGCGCATCCTCCCTTTCCATGCCCCGGAGGGGCCTTATTCCGCCATGTCGTCGGAGCAGCACTTCGGGCAGGGCTCCGCCTTTGTTTTCGCCATATTGACGTTGTATATCCAGAAGTACGAGGTGTCGCAGTCCTCGCAGCCGTAGCGATGATAGAGGCCCGAGTCGTCGTCGGAAACCACCCTGGCGTATTCGTTGAAGAAGTCAACCGTGCCCTGATACTGCTCTGACAGGGCCTTGTACTCGTCCAGCTCGTCCTTGTACTCGTCCAGCTCGTCCTTGTACGAGCTCGCCTGCCTTCTCTGGAAGTCCAGGTCGTTGTTGAGGTCGTTTATCTTGTAGGCCGAGAATGCTCCGAGGCCCAGCAGAGCCACGCAAAGCACGACCAGCGCCGCTTTGAGGCCCCTGCCCGCTCCGCGGCTCCCGGTGGTGCGGGCATCGTCGCTGCGGGTCTCATCCTGAGGCTTCTCCTCGGGCTTTGTAATGAGCAGCGAACCGCAGTTGCCGCAGTAGAGCTTGTCGTCCGCATATTCCAGCCGGCATTCAGGACAAATCTTCATTTCGTGTACCTCTCCTTTTTTATTCACACCCGCAGCGCCGGAGCGCTCAGGCAAATATCGACGTCTCCAGCTCTGCGCAGGCCTCGCAGGCCTCCGAGAGCGTTGCTGCCGCTACCTCGTGCTCCGCCCTGAGCCTGAGGCAGCGCTCCTTCTGAGCGCCCAGCAGCTGCTGGCAGACCTCCGCGAACCTGCCCTCCAGTTGTGACGGCTCCTCCCGGAGCAGCTCTCCCAAAACCTCGCGCACATAGCCCGGCAGAGCCCCGCGCCAGGCCCTGACATACTTGTATACGAAGGCGTCCACGATCGGACTTATGAGCGCGGGCATGATGTTGACGTTTGTAAGTATTTTTGGCAGGCTCAACCTGAATACCGGGAGCTCCGGACGCAGGCCCTTGAGCATACGCCGTATCAAGGCTTCCTTGAGCCTCGCATTTTCGGGAAGGCCCGCTCTCTCCAGCAGGTCTGAATACCGCTCTTGGTTCAGGAGCCGGCTGCGCTCGGTGAGGAACGCGTCGGCATAGCGGACGATCTCGGCGTTCACGGCCTTGCGGAGCCTGTCCTCCACGGAGGGCAGGAGCCTCCCGCCCAGCTGCGCCACCGCCTCCTGCGCGGCCTCGGCCACGAGCAGCTCGTCCTTGACCGTCACCATGCTCAGTCTCTGCGTGAAGCAGGTCTTCATCGTCTCGCGCAGCAGCGCCTCGTCGAGCAGCTTGACGCCGAGATCGGCCGCGGCGCCGGCAGCGCCCTCTGCCGCGTCGTCCATGAGCCGGGGCCTGGCCTTGAAATAGGCCTCGACGGAGTCCCTGGCCCCGTGCAGCCGCTCCATCTCCGCCCTGGCCCCGGAGAGCAGGTCGTTGAGTTTTATGGAGCCGAACCAGGCCCGGCTCCGATCTAGTATGCCTCGGACGAGATGCAGGCCGTAGAGCCGCTGCTGGGCGTTGAGCGCAGTCATCAGCTCCTTCTTCAGAGCCGGGATGCGGCTCTCCTCGAGCGCGTCATAGTCTCCGTTGTCAAAGGAGTCCAGCGCCAGCGCGGCCGAAACGGGGCAGACGCGCAGCTCCCTCTCGGACAGGAGCCGCTCCGCCTTCCGGAGCAGCTCCTCGTCTCCCGCGTATCTGAACCGCGCTCTCTCCAGCGTCTTAGTCCTTATCCTCTCGCTCAGATATGCCGTCACCTTGTCCCGCTCCGCCTCCGGCACGAGATCCATGCAGGTGACGACGAAGAATACATATTGCAGCCGCGGCAGGCCGATGAGCCGCGCCACCCAGTCGCACTCCGTGTCGCTGTAAGGCATGGTCGCCTTGACTGTCACGAGGGCGGCCTGGACGTTCTGAAGCAGGGCGTCGGTCACGAGGGTCATGCTCTCCGTGTCGTTCAGGCCCGGGGTGTCGATGATGTCCACTCCGTTGCCGCAGAGTTCGGTGGGGTAAAGTATCTCCGCTTCCCTGACGGTTGCGGCGACCCTGGCCGACGCCCCGGTCAGCTTGGTGACATAGTTCGCCAGTTCCCCGATCGCGACGGCCTCGTCCCTGCCGTCCTTGTAGTGTATGCAGGCCCTGGGCTTCAGGCCGTATGTGACCCGGTTTATCGTGGCTGTCGTCGGCTCTATGTCCACCGGGAGCACGGGCATACCCAGCAGCGCGTTTATGAGGCTCGACTTGCCCCTCCGGAACTCGCCCACCACGGCGACCCGGAATTTCTTGTTCTGTAAATACCCGAGCGCCTCCTCCACACTGCCGCCGAGGGCCTCGTCGGGATACGCGCCCAGCACCCCGTCGAGGTCGTGAAGTATCTTGTAGAGCTCGAAATCGATCTGTCCTCCGACGTGCCAGCCGTCCATACGTCCTCCGTTTCAAAGCCGCCTCTTCCCCAGCGGATGCCGCGTGAACTCAGTTCACAAAGAGTGAAGCCCTTTTCTTGTAGTATTGATAGTTGATGATCAAGCCCACTATCGAGCCCAGGATGGGCGAGACGATGAGCGAGGCCTCAACTGAGATCCCCGTGACCACCCGGACGAGCAGCAAGTATACCAGGCTCACGGCCAGGCTCATGAGGCAGAGCAGGTATAACTTCTGCGGCGCGTTGACCTTGAACTTCATGAGGCTGAGACAGACCCAGACCGTCATGCCCGCGAGGCCGCAGCAGGCGAGCCCATACAAGATGTCCAGAACCTTAAGGCCGGTGCCGTAAAAGGCGTAGACCAGGTCGGCGCTCACCCCTTCGTTCTCATAGCAAGCGCCGCTGAAGTACAAACCGCTCGTGGCCAGGAACATCAGCGCCGATAGCCAGAGCGCGAATCTGGTCATGAACTTGTGCCAGCCGAGCGGAAAATCCTTCCTCTGTGCGTTTCCGGCGGATGCTCCCCCGTACCGCGGGGGCTCGTACTTTGGGCGGATTTCCGGGTCGTAGTAGTTTCCGTAGTCCGACCCGTAGGTCTGCTGCGCCTTCTGTTGAGTCGGCTGCCCCACCGGAGCGCCGCAGTAGGTGCAGAATTTTGAGTCCGAAGCCAACTGGCTCCCGCACTTGCTGCAAAACGGCATTTTTTATCTCCCCAATCTCTGTTTTTTCACGCCATCCTTCCAAGGCGTCCTCCGAGCCTCCCCTTTCGGCCCTGTAAAGACAGTATATACCTTTGCAAAATAAAATTGTACAAGTATTTTCCGCCCCGATCTTGTCGGATGAGCGGTATCCGCAGGCACAAATTTTGCTTTTTTGCCGGCAAACGCTTGAACTTCGCGGCGGCATCGTTTATATTATCATGTGCTCGGGCATACTCAGTCCGAGCGCGCACTCTCATGAAGGAGGTAAAGCCGTCTGATGCGCACACACGAGATATGTGATTACAGCGACACTGATTATCAGGCCTTCTGGGCCGAGGGACGGGACTATGAGGACGCCGTAGAGCGCATAGCGATAAGGAGACTGACCGCCGACTTTTCCGGCGACTGTATAGAGATAGGCGCGGGCTTCGGCAGGCTTGCGGAGGAATACGCGCCGAGGTGCCGCTCGGTGCTGCTGACGGACAGGACGGAGCATCTGCTGGCCGAGGCGCGGGAGCGCATGGCGAAGCTGGGGCTCACGAACGTGAGCTGCGAGAACGCCGACCTCTACGAGCTGGCGCAGCTGGGCCGGAGTTTTGACGAGGCCGTGTGCGTGCGCGTATTGCACCATGTCGAATGCGTTCAGGACTTTTTCGCGCAGGTGTCCGACGTGCTCAAGCCCGGCGGCGTCTTTGTGCTGGAATATGCGAACAAGCGCAACGCGCTGGAGATCGCCCGCTGCCTGACGGGCCGTTCCGGCATAAAGCCCTTCGACCTGGAGCCTTCCAGGCGGAGCGACAGCGTGTATTATAACTTCCACCCGAAATACGTTGAAGAGCAGCTCAAGGCCGCAGGTTTCGAGATAGAAGACGTCCTGGCTGTCTCTCTCTTCCGCTCCGCTAAGTTGAAGAAGGCCTTCGGCAAGGACAAGCTCACCCGTCTTGAGCGCCCGCTGCAGCACCCGCTCGGCAAGCTGAAACTCAGCCCGAGCGTGTTCCTGAAGTTGAGAAAAGTGAGATAAGCCCTAGAAAACATGAAAAGGGCCCGCGCAGAATTTTCCACTCTGCGCGGGCCTTTTTTTGCTTTTCTGAGCGTTTATTATATCGCGAGGGCGGCGTTCAGGGCGTCGCCCGTGGCCTGCATGGAGTTTGCGGGCGCGAGCCTGGCTTCGCCGATGACTATGACCTGAGGCACGACCTCCTTGAGGGCTTCCTCGAGGCTTCTGTCGGAGCGGTAGCCCATGGCCAATACCACGCTGTCAAAGCCGCGCAGGCTGCCCTTGGAGCCGTCCGTCGTCAGGGTGTAGTCCACGCCGTCCGGGTAGAAGCGGCTGACCTTGGCGTTGGCGAGCTGGAGCACCTTGTGCTTTTCGAGATTCGCCATGATGTACTTTCTCGCCTCGGGGACGATGTCCTCTCCGATGACGGGCTTCATCTCGACCATGGCGACCTCGTGCCAGCGCTCGGAGAGGAACTCCGCCGCCTCGCAGCCGACCATGCCGCCGCCTACGATGAGCACCCTGTGGCCCACGTCGACCTTGCCGGTCAGCATATCCTCGGCCGTCACCACTCCGGCTTCCTGCAGGCCCGGGATGGGCAGCCAGAGCGGCACGGAGCCGGTGGCGAGGATGACCGCGTCCGCGCCCAGCTCCTTCACGAGCTCGGGCGTCGCCTCGACGCCGGTGCGCAGGTCAACGCCCTCCTCGCGGCAGCGGACGATGAGGCTCCTTATGGCGCAGCCGATCTCGCCCTTTCCGGGAGGATAGGAGGCGACGAGCAGGTGTCCGCCGAGCTCCGTGGCCTTCTCGAGCAGCGTGACGCTGTGGCCGCGCCTGGCGCACATCCAGGCCGCGTACAATCCGCCGGGGCCGCCGCCGATGACGACGACGTTCTTCTTGACTTCCGCCGGGACTATCTCCGCCTCGCGGCCGACGGTCGGGTTCATGGCACAGGTGATGGGGTTGCCCTTCAGCATATTCGGCACGCATCCCAGCAGGCAGGCGATGCACGGAGTGAGCGTCTCGAGTTTGCCGTTCCTCGCCTTGTTCGGCAGCTCCGGGTCGGCGATGGACTGGCGGCCGAAGGCCACGAGGTCGGTGCGTCCCTGTTTCACCATGAGCTCCGCGTACTGCGGCTCCGTGAAGCGGCCGACCATGATGACGGGCACGCTGACGGCACGCTTAATCTCAGTCACGAGCTCGGCGTTGAAGCCGCCGTGGGTGATGTTCGGGGCCCACATGAACTCGTCGTGGATGTGGATGGAGCGGGTGACGTGCAGGGCGTCCACGCCGCACTCCTGCTCGAGGTAGGCGGCGATGGCAGCCGCGTCGTGGACGTCGATGCCGCCGTCGCCCTCGTCGCGGGCGTTGATGCGGCAGAGGATGGGCATATTGCCGCCGGTCTTCTTGCGGATGTTCTCGATGATGAGCTTCGGCAGGCGCATACGGTTCTCAAAGCAGCCGCCGAACTCGTCCGTGCGCTTGTTGGTGCGGGCCGAGATGAAGGTGCTGACGAGGTAGCCGTGGGCGCAGTGGACTTCCACCATGTCGATGCCCGCGAGCTGGGCCCTGCGGGCCGCGTCGCCGTAGCACTCTATGAGCTTGTAGACCTCTTCCGTCGGCATGGCCTCGGGGATCTCGCGCCCGTCGGAGGGGGCGATGGCGGAGGCGGCCTTCAGGGGGTAGCCGGTGAGCTTGGAGTTGCCCTCGGGGCCGGCGTGCTGGAGCTGGATGCTGACCTTCGCGCCGTAGGCGTGGCAGCGGTCGGCGACCTTCTTGAAGCTCGGGATGACCTCGTCGGAGAAGAGGCAGGGCTTGCGCGGGCCGCCCTTGGCCTCCTTGTAGACGACGGTGGACTCGATGGTGATGAGGCCGAAGCCGCCCTTGGCGCGGGCCTCGTAGTAGGCGGCGGAGCGGTCGCTCATGCTGCCGTCGGTGTTGGCGAAGTTGTTGCCCATGGGCGGGACGACGAAGCGGTTCGGCACCGTCACGACGCCGATGTTGATGGGCTTGAACATATTCGGGAACTTCATAATTCTCTCTCCTTCCAAACTCAGGCGAAGAACTTGTCCATGACCTCGTCCGCGGGCATCTCCCGGCCCGTGTAGAGCCTGAAGCCCTCCACGCCCTGGCGCAGCAGCATACCTATGCCGCCGATGGCCGCCTTGACCCCGGCCTCCTTGGCCTCGAGGATCATGCGGGTCTCCTTCGGGTTGTACACGGTGTCGGCGACAACCAGATCGCTGCGGAAGAGGCTCTTGTCGATGAGGGTCTCACCGTCCAGCGGGGCCATGCCGACCTTGGTGGCGTTGACTAAGATGTCGCAGTTGGCTACGGCCTCGGCCAGAGCCTCCTTGTCCGCGAGGTCGGTGACGCTTGCCTTGCAGGAGGGGATCTTCTCCGTTATCTTCTTCACGGTGAGCTCGGCGTTGGGGTAGAAGGTGTAGCCCTTGCGGTTGAAGATGTGGATCTCGC
>CABVBV010000054.1 GCA_902496595.1 uncultured Eubacteriales bacterium
CGGACAAACACCGCGAAAAGGTGGAATAGAACTCTCTTTCGCTCTCTCTGGCCAGAACCTGTTCCTCTGGGGAACGCCTGAAAACCTCCTGCTGCGCCGCAGGGCCGAGACGGGACTCTTCTGAGAGGATGATGTATTCCAGTGACACTCCGTTATTGAGTGGTTCGTGCTTCTTTCGTGAGGCGGACTTTACCGCCTCCAGCACCCGGTTGCGTATGCATATCTCAGCGTATGTCCTGAATGAAGCTCCACCGGACTCGTCATAGCTCCGTATCGCAGACAGAAGGCCCAACATCCCCTCTTGCGTCAGGTCTTCGCTGTCACCTCCGGCAAGAAAGTACGGCCTGGCGCAGACGCGCACCAGCCTTGTATATCGCTCTATCAGCTCTTCCTCTGCTTCACTGTCGCCCGAGACCGCAAGCCGCCTCAGTTCAGGATCTGAATAATTAGTATAATCGTTCATATCGCAACCTGATTACAGATTATATTACAAACTTTTGGAAAGTCAAGACAATTTATCGATTTTCTATACAATTCCCGATATTTTTTCTCAAATGCCTTGTCAGAGCTCCAGCTGCTCCTGGACATTTCCGGGCAGCTCGAGCCCGAGGTGCTCGTAGGCGCGTCTTGTAACGCATCTGCCCCTCGGTGTGCGTGTCAGGTAGCCCTGCTGCAGCAGATACGGTTCGTACACATCTTCAAGCGTCACGGCCTCCTCATTTATCGTCGCTGCCAGCGTCTCCAGGCCGACCGGGCCTCCGCCGTAGAACTCGATAATGCTTCTGAGCATTCTCCTGTCGAGCGCGTCCAGGCCCTCCCTGTCCACTTCAAGCCTGAGCAGAGCATCGTCTGCTACGTCCTTGGTTATAATGCCGCCCGCGTTCACCTGCGCGAAGTCGCGCACCCGTCTAAGCATACGGTTCGCTATCCTCGGCGTACCGCGTGACCTCGATGCGATTTCCCGTGCGCCCTCGGGCTCTATATCGATATTCAGTATGCCGGCGCTTCGCGTGACTATCTGCGTGAGCTCCTCCGGCGTATACAGCTCGAGCCTCAGCGAGACGCCGAACCTGTCCCGCAGCGGGGCCGTGAGCTGGCCTGAGCGCGTCGTCGCGCCGATGAGAGTGAAGCGCGGCAGCTCCAGCCTTATCGAGTTCGCCGACGGGCCCTTTCCTATGATGATGTCGATGGCGTAGTCCTCCATCGCCGGGTAGAGTATCTCCTCCACCATCCTGTCGAGCCTGTGTATCTCGTCGACGAACAGGATATCGTTCTCCTGCAAATTGGTGAGCAGCGCGGCCAGGTCGCCTGCCTTGCCTATGGACGGGCCAGAGGTTATGCGCATATTCACGCCCATCTCGTTGGCGATGACGGCCGCGAGCGTCGTCTTGCCCAGGCCCGGGGGGCCGTGCAGAAGCACGTGGTCGAGCGGTTCGCCGCGCATCTTTGCCGCCTTTATGAATACCGAAAGGTTCTCCTTGACTTTTGACTGGCCGATGTATTCACTGAGCGTCCTCGGCCTGAGCGAGACCTCCGCCGCGTCCTCCGGCAGTATCGTCGACGAGGTTATGACCCTCTCCTCAGCGTCACCGGAAAAGCTGATGCTCATCTGCGCTCACCTCACTTTTTCATCATGTTCTTGAGCCCGGTCTTTATTATCTCCTCGACAGTGAGCGAGGGGATGTCCACGCCCTTGAGCGCTGCGTTTATCTCCGCCGGGCCATAGCCGAGCACGCCCAGAGCCGCAGCCGCGTCCGCGAGTTTGCCGTCCCCGGCCGCAACAGCGGCAGCGCCCGCCCTGACGGGCAGCTCAAAGTCCGCGCTCTCGCTCGCGAGCTTGTCCTTCAGCTCCAGTATCACCCTCTGCGCTATCTTCTTGCCTATGCCGGGCGCCACGGTCAGCGCCTTCTCGTCCCCGGCCAGTATGGCCATGGCCAGCGCCTCCGGCGTGTGCGCCGAGAGAATCGACAGCGCCGCCTTCGGCCCAACGCCCGACACCGCGATGAGCAGGTCAAAGCTCCGCTTCTCGCTCTTTGTCGCAAAGCCGAAGAGCTCGAACGCGTCCTCACGCACGCTCTCCGATATATACAGCTTCGCCCTCTCCCCGGTCTTGAGCCGCGACTGCGTCGTGAGGCTGGTATTCACAAGGTAGCCCACGCCGTTGCAGTCCACAACCGCGGCCCCCTGCATGAGCTCCGATATCTTCCCCTCTAGATGGTAGAACATACGCTGCCTCCCGTCTTATCCGCAATGAGCGAGGTATAGCTCCTCGCGTGGCAGAGCGCTATCGCCACGGCGTCAGCCGCGTCGTCCGGCTTGGGCGCGGCCTTCAGATTCAGGATCCGCCTCACCATGTCGATTACCTGGCTCTTCTCAGCTCTGCCGTAGCCCACCACCGCCTGCTTCACCTGCAGCGGCGTGTACTCGAACACCGGCAGCCCCGCGTGATAACAGGACAGCAGGATGACTCCCCTGCCCTGCGCGACGGAGATGCCGGTAGTGATATTCGTATTAAAGAACAGCTCCTCGATGGCCGCCGCGTCAGGATTGAAGGTGCGTATCACCTCGTCCATGTCGGAGTATATCCTGTCCAGTCTGCTGGACAGGCTGGTGCCCGCAGGCGTCGTTATGACGCCGCAGCGCACAAAATTCTGCCTGCCCCTGTCCGAATCCACCACGCCGAAGCCGACGATGGCGATGCCGGGGTCAATACCGAGTATACGCATATGCCGCCTCGCTTTCAACAGCATATTGTAACACGGCCCGTGCCTTTATTCAAGACCGCGCAGCACCTCGCCCAGCTCCGCCCAGGACGTCACCAGCGTATGCCCGCATCTCGGCGGGTGAGGCGCCTCGGGCTTGTAGGTACACTTTACCGGGTACCTGAACCACACGGGCCAGAGCCCCGAACGAGCCGCACCCTCCACGTCGCATTCCACGTCGTCGCCTATGAACCAGCAATCCTCCGCCGCCAGCCCCGCAAGGCCCAGCGCCCTCTTGAAGATGTGCTCCGAGGGCTTCCGGAACACGCACTCGCTCGAGGCCACGATGAACTCGAACCGGTTGAAGGGCAGGCACTCATTTATCCGCCTGATAAGCGTCCCGCCCGAAAACGACAGGTTGCTGATGACGCCCGTCCTTATATCCAGCTGCGCACACAGGGACAAAAAGTCCTCGATGCCCTCCATGGGGTAGATGGGCTCCGTGGCGCACCAGCGCAGGTATTCGAGCTCCGGCATGGGCAGGTCGAACTTGAGTCCCAGCGCGTCGAAGATGCACTCGTCCAGCTTGAGCCCGTCCGTCTCAAGTTCCAGCGGACGCAGCTGCCGGAACAGCCCCGCGTAGACCTCTCGGCTGTACTCGTACACCGACTCCGCCGTCAGGCCCCGCGGATTCTCCACGGCGTGCTCCATGGCCGCCCGCCAACCCTTCAGGTAGTCCTGCACCGGCTCATAGCAGAGCGTATGGCCGTAATCGAACAGTATCATCGCCGGTTTGCGCATCGTCCCGCCCCCTTACTCTGCTCACCATTTTACCATGTCCCAGCGCTCAAGGCAATGCAAAACCGGCGGAGCTTTCTCCGCCGGTTTTGTATCCTCTCTCTTCGTCAAGCCCTCGGATGGGCCTTATTGTAAACGTCCTTGAGCTGCTTCTTGACCAGGTGCGAGTACATCTGAGTTGAAGATATGTCCGCATGGCCCAGCATCTCCTGAATAGACCTCAGATCTGCTCCATTCTCGAGCAGGTGCGCCGCAAAGCTGTGCCTCAGAGTATGCGGAGTAATGGTCTTTTCAATGTGGGCTTTGTTCTGGTATGTCTTGATGATCTTCCAGAAGCCCTGACGGCTCATTCTCTCTCCACTGATGTTCACAAACAGCGACGGCTCGTCCGGCGTGGCTATCATCTGCGGCCTGATGAACTCGACATATTCCTGAAGCGCCTTGATCGCCTTTGGATACAGAGGTATCAGTCTCTCCTTGTCCTTGCTCCGGCAGCGGATAAAGCCCGCGTCCACGTTCACGTCGCCTATGTCCAGAGATATCAACTCGCTCACCCTGATGCCCGTGGCGTACAGCAGCTCGAGCATGGCCCTGTCCCTGTATCCCTTCATGTCCGAGCACTCGGGCTGCTCCAAAAGCAGCTCAACCTCTCGGCTGGTGAGTATCTGGGGCAGCTTCTGCACGGACTTCTCAGGCACTAGGCCGGAAGCAGGATTGTGGTCGATCTCGCCCAAATCGAGCATATGCGCGTAGAAGCATTTCAATGAGGCTATGCACCTCGAGACGGTGGCCGTGGACTTTCCATTGTGCCTCAGCCAGTTGATGTAACCGGAGATCTCCTCGTCCCCGGCCTCGAGCAGTTCGGGCAAATCGTGCGCAACCAGGTATTCCTCCAGCTGCCGCACATCCCTGAGATACGATGAAAGGGTGTTGGCAGAAGCCTTCTTCACATTCGTCAGGTAATTATTAAATTCTTCGAGACAAACGTGAGACTCCAAGCCAATTCTCCCCTTCCCCTGTTCAAATTAGCAGCCTAACCAGCTGCGGAACTACAAAGCGCTCCACAGCCGCGGCCAGAATAAGCATGACGGCGACCGCCGCAAGACGATTCTCCCCACGAGAATATCTCGGCGCTGTCGGGCGTCTCAAATGCTGCGCCAGGAGCCTCCACGAAAAGCAGGCTCCGTCAAACCCCACGATGAAAAGCCCGGGCACTGTCAAAGCGGACGGTAGGCCCAGGACTACCAAAGTCAGCGCCGCGCCCTGATCCGGGTACGCAGAAGCTATGTACGCCGTAGTGCAGGCGAGCACAAAGCCTCGAAAAGCCAGCGCCGCCGGTATGAGGAACACCCCAATTATAGAGGTGGACAAAAGCAAAACAAACAGGTGGTACTTTGCACAGGAGAAGAACAGCCCTGCGAAGCTGTCATAACCGTAAACTCCGCCGTCACCGCTCAAAACGCTCTCGGCCCCGCTGAACTCCGAAGAGCTGAGGGCCGTGCCGGCCGCCGCGCCTCCTATGAACGCGCAGCACAGCAGTATCAGTATCATAAGCTCTCCGCTCTGACGCAGGAGCTTGGCAATATCTATTCGTGCAGTCAATGCCGCGGCCTTCACCGCGATACCCCCGTATGCCGGCTGGGGATAATCCTGCAATTTACATAATCCAAGTATGCACAATATAATACAAATTCCATCGGTAATCAAGTCCTTTGTCAAAATAAGCGTAATTTTGTGAATTATGCCTAAGTATTATGTTAACTTTATTATGTAAACCACGTTTACCCTGTGGTCTGAAAACCCCTGTAATTCCTCATCTAATCACAGTATTTAGTGCGTGAGCGTGGCTGCAGCAACAACATCTTGGTTATCAAAAATCAATTATGTCTACCAGTTATAAATATTACTATTTGTATTATCTTCTCCCGCGCCTTGATTTTCGGCGTTTTGCCCTGCCCCTGTTCAGGCACAGCGAGCCTCCGAAGGCGCCGCCCGCAACCGAAGCGATGGCGGCCCTCAGGCAGCCGGCAGAGGCCGGCCCGTCTCCAGGCGCGATGAGCGCGGCTACCAGAAGCACGGCGGCCAGCGAAGCGCCGCACAGGAGTCCGGCCTCCAGCACTCCGGCCCCGCGCCTCCTGGCTCCGGCCGCTCCTCCGGCGACGGCGCCTGCGAACACGCATCCCGTTGACAACACCTCGATCGTATCCGCTGGAAGCAGGCCGCGCTCCAGCAACACGGCGCAGCCGTAACAGAACAAGGTGATCGCCGCCGCTCCTGCAAGCGGCCCGAACAGATACCATCTGAGCCTCTGCCTCCTCTTCCCTTTCCTATCGACAGTTCCGGCTGACATAACAAAGCCTCCCATGCAAAAAAAATTTCCCCGGAGCCTAGGACACTGGTACATCCTATTGCTCCGGGGAAATTTTAATGACAGGCTTTTACTCGCTCTTGCCCTCGTCAATGCTGTTCTCTTCGCCAGAGGTCTTGGCAGCATTCTTCTTGCCCTTGGACTTGGCGGCGGCAGCCTGCTGGGCGGCCTTCTGCTTTTCTTCGCGCACGTTCGTGGAGATGGCCCACTTAGTCACCTGCATACGGACACGGTCTTCGCCGGTCTCGAAGGTGATGGTGTCCTCGGTGACTTGGACTACCTTGCCCATTATGCCGCCGATAGTGACGATCTCGTCGCCGATCGTGATGTTGTTGCGCATCTCGGTGAGCTTCTTCTTCCGCTTGTTCTCCGGACGGATGAGGAAGAAGTAGAACACGACGAAGATGATGACGAGGAACAGGATCGACGACATCCCGCCGAGCCCGCTCGCTGCGGTCGCGTCAGTTGTGAGCAGATTGAAAAACATTTTTATTGACCCTCCAACCTAGGAAAATATACAGCGTGTCAATTATAACCTCATCTTCACCCAAATGCAAGAAAATTATATCCGCTTATCCAAAATATTCGAGTACTTTTCTCTGAACTCGAAAAATGTGCCCTCATCCAGAGACTTCCTGATCCTTCGCATGAGCTCGTTATAGAACCAAAGATTGTGAGTGACGGCAAAGCGCATGGCCAGCATCTCCTCTGCTTTGAACAGATGCCGCACATAGGCTCTTGAATATCTCCTGCACACGGGGCAATCGCAGCCCGGCGCTATGGGGCCCTCGTCGCGCTCGTATTTGGCGTTCTTAATATTTATTATCCCGTCCCAGGTGAAGAGGTGCCCGTGCCTGCCGTTCCTGGCGGGCATTACGCAGTCGAAGAAGTCAACTCCGCGCCACACGCTCTCGATGATATTCCCAGGCGTGCCGACGCCCATGAGGTACCTCGGCTTATCCTTGGGCATATACTCCTCTACGGCCTCGATGGTGTCGTACATCTCCTGGGCGGTCTCGCCCACCGCGAGGCCGCCTATGGCGTAGCCGGGCAGGTCGAGCTCCGCGATGCGCTTCATGTGCTCTATCCTTATATCGTGGAAAACCGCGCCCTGGTTGATGCCGAAGAGCACCTGGCCGGGATTCACGGCGTCGGGCTCGGAATTGTACTGCTCCAGCGCCCTCTTGCAGCGCTCGAGCCAGCGCACCGTGCGGTCGCAGCTCTGTCTGACGTACTCGTAGGGCGAAGGTATCTTGATGCACTCGTCGAAGGCCATGGCGATGTCGGAGCCGAGGTTCGACTGTATCCTCATGCTCTCCTCCGGGCCCATGAAGATGTGCCGGCCGTCCACGTGGCAGTTGAAGCGCACGCCGTCCTCCCCTATCTTCCGCAGCTCGGCGAGGGAAAAGATCTGGAAGCCGCCGCTGTCCGTGAGGATGGGCCCGTCCCAGGTCATAAATTTGTGCAGCCCGCCGAATGATTTGATCAGCTCATCCCCGGGCCTGACGTGCAGATGGTAGGTATTTGACAGTTCGATCTGGCAGCCTATTTCTTTGAGATCCCTGGCTGAGAGCGCACCCTTTATCGCGCCCTGGGTGCCGACGTTCATGAACACCGGGGTCTGAACCGTCCCGTGCGGGCAGCTGAACTCGCCGCGCCTCGCGTGTCCCTCGGTTTTTATCAGTCTGAACATTTGAAGCCTCCCGCTTTTCAATGCTTCTTTGAATATTATCCCGACCCGGCAGAATTGTCAACCGCGTTTTGGCTCTTGCGAAGCCGCGAAGGTCTGTGTTATTATTAATGATAATTATTAAGGATAAATGGGGTGCCGGCAAGTTGAAGATCCAGGAATCTGCAGAAAACTACCTTGAAGCAATACTTGTGCTGCAAAGGCGCAAGGGTGTTGTAAGGTCGATAGATATTGCAAACGAGCTTTCATTTTCCAAGCCCAGCGTAAGCGTTGCGATGAAAAATCTGAGGACAAACGGCTATATCGAAATGGATGGCGACGGCTACATTTCCTTGCTGGACAAGGGCCGCGAGATTGCGGAGAAGATCTACGAGCGGCACACACTCATCTCGAGTTGGCTGGTTCAAATGGGCGTCAGCCCAGAGACGGCCTCGGAAGACGCCTGCCGCATCGAGCACGTCATCAGTGCTGAGACCTTTGAGAAACTCAAGGAACACGTCTCCGGAGCGAACGAGGGGCAGGGCTGAGTTGCCCGCAAAAGAAAAAGAGAGGGGCCTTCCCTCTCTTTTTTCTGTTAACGGGTTCTTACCGCTCGAGCCAGGCCTTTATCCTGCGGAAATACAGCCTGTCGCCGATGATCGTGCTTGCGACGAGCACGGCGATGCCGCCGCCTATCAGGACGCACAGGCCAACCAGGCTGTCATAAAAGACGTGCGGCAGGTGGCGGCCCCAAATGAGTCCCGGCACAAATTCCAACAGCTTATACACAGCCGCACCCAGCGCCAGGAAGACGATAACGGTCACGAGCAGCGAGAGCCATTTGTCTTTGCCCGGGCAGTCGGGACGCATGAGCCAGTTCCTCAGCCGCTCACAGTAGAGCAGATAGCCCAAGACAAGGCTGACTATGACAAGTATGACATAATAACCCAGGCCAAGCACGCCGGGGCCGTGCTTCGGGATGTTCAGCAGCGGCGTAAACAGCTTGTTCAAAACATAGAAAACGCAGACCGCGATAAACAGCGGGACGGTGTTGTCTCTTCTCATGGCAGCGCCTCCCTTCCCTTGGTATTTTCAGTATACCATCGTCTGAGAGGCTGCGTCAATACGATTCACACCAGCGCCCGGCCAAGGGCTTCGCAGGCGGAGACGGCATCGGCGTCGGGTGCGTCGGCGCAGATGACGCTCTCAGTCACCAGGGCTGCGCCATAGCCCTTCGCCATGGTCTCCCAGCTGCGCATCCACTCACCGTCTCCCCAGCCGTAGGAGCCGAAGAGAGCTATGCGCTTGCCCTTGAGCGCCGCCTTGCAGGCAGTGAACATGGGCTCGAACTCGTCCTCCTCGAGCTGCTCCGCGCCCATAGCCGGGCAGCCGAAGGCCAAAGCGTCATAGTTTATCACCCTGTCCGGGCTGAACTCTAAGGCAGTCAGCAGCTCCGCCTCGGCGCCCGCAGCCTGTGCCCCTGAAACCACGGCTTTTGCCATAGCCTCGGTGTTACCCGTGCCGCTCCAATATACCACTGCTATCTTACTCATTGCTTTACCTCATTTCCGATCATATTTGTTCAAGCGCAGACAGTTAGCTGCTGCACCGATCTTCCCTCATTCCAGAGCTTTGAATACACATTGCTGCATTTGCGGTATTTTGCAAACAGTTTTGCGGCCTTGTCTACGTCTCCGTAGACCTGCCAGCAGCCTGTCAGCTTGCTGTTTCTGCCGCGGTTGCGTATGTAGCCTATGACGTCACATAGAGGATAACCCAGAAACACCCCGATTTCATGCGGGATGCCCGCCTCCTCCTCAAATCTTTCGCGGAGCCGTTCCAGAGTTTCACTTGTTCTCTGCGAGTTATATCCCAGACTATGCAGGAATTCTGCGACGCCCTCAGTTTTCAAGTCGCGCTCCAGCTGCGAGCGCCTGTACAGATATACCAGGGCCTTATGCTCACCTTGCCTTAAAAGCATTATTGAAATGCCCTTTCCTCTCAGGAAGCCGTTCCAGAGTCCGATCTGCCTCAGTAATTCCGCCGATTCACGAGTATCCACGCAGAAAAGCGTACCGGTCTTCAGATTTGCCAGCGTCGGAGCACAGTGCTCCACGATGTAGTTTTCCAGAGGCGCCATGGCTGTCACACTGCCGCGCAGTGCTCTGCAAGGGCTGCACGAAGCGCTGAGCCGCTGCTCGTCAGAACCTTTGCAACGGGCACACGGTTTTTCTTCGCCTCCTGCATAACGCTTAGCGCCATCTTGTGCGATACCGTACTGATGAAAAGAATCAGCAGATCAGGCGACCCGACTTTCTTCTTGAGAGAGCCGTTCTCCTTGGTGAAGACCTTTGCCCTGCATCCATGTTCTCTGCATATGCTCTCGTACTTCCCCGCCATACACTCGTTTCCGCCGACGATCACTATACTCATATTCATCACCTTTCCGACGGTTAGTATTAGCTAACCGCTGCTGATAATATAAACGGCCTGCGGCCGATTTGATGTGGAGGTAGTTAGCAAATACTAACTACCTCCACAAATATAGCAGATAACTCTGATTTGGTCAAGTGTTTTTTATTACGCATCTGCTCTTTGCCATACGCCTGTCTCGAGGAAGTCGGCAGCTCTTTGGTCGGCTCTGTCGGTGATAGAGTCGTCAAGCCCCATTAGGCGGAGCAGACGTATTGCGTTTCGGGTCTTGGTCTTTCCGGGACGCACTCGGTAATCGAAGCTCATGCCGTCATCCGTGACCTGCTCTTCAAAGTGGAGCATTCCGTAGCTGCCTTCAAGTATGGTGCAGAGTTCAAGGTCGTGCGTCGCTGCGATACACAGTGCGCCATTGCCGGAGAGAGCAAGGAGTATTTCACTTGCCGCGGATATGCGCTCGATCGTGTTGGTGCCTCTCAGCACCTCGTCCACCGCGCAGAGCACAGGTTCGCCATCCTCGGCAGCGTCCAGGATGCGTTTTGTGGCCAGTATCTCGGCGATATAGTAGCTCTCTCCTGAGAGCAGGTCATCCCTGAGCGCCATGGTGGAATAGATATGAAAAGCCGAGGCCCTGTAATTCTGTCCCGGGCAGGTGCAAGCAGCCTGAGACAGCAGCGCCGAGAGCAGCGCAGTGCGCAGATATGTGGATTTGCCCGAGGCGTTTGAGCCGGTGACGAGCGTCGACCTGTGCAGGTGCAGGTCGTTGGGAACGGGATTGCTCAGAAGAGGGTGAACAAGCCGCTCCGCCTCCAGGTATCCCCTGTCGGCGCCGAAATCAAGCTCGGGCTCGCACCAGAGCGGCATACTCTGCCTCCAGGATGCGACGGATATTGCGGCGTCCACACGTCCAAGCGTCTCGAACACTGAAAGTATCTCGTCGTGCAGCACGTATAGCTTGCTGCTCAGGTACTCGAACATGATCAGGTCGAGCAGAAGCATCGAGTTCAGCAAGTCCGAGGTCATATCGGTGCCTCTTCCTGGGACAGTGCCCAGAACCATTAGCGGTCTGAGCCGGTCAATGTGTTTATAGCTGTCTCCAATGCAGCTGTCGAGCGAGGGAAAACCGAGCTTTTTCAATTTTTGGAGCGCAAAAGCCATGGAGACGGAGAAATTCACCGTGTCGATCTGCGCCTGGCATTTTCTCGCCGTCCACTCGTGCGTCATGACATTCAGGACAAAGAGGCAGAGCGTCACGAGCAGGCCCTTTGCCCCTACAAATGCGATTGTCAGCGGCGACAGGAGCAGTGCAAGGGCCATGGCGATATAGACGAAAAACATGAACAGGTCTTTCCTATCGGGTGAGAAGGCCCGGCATACATCCGCCCTTCTGAAACGGCCCAGGAAGCCGAGGACGAACTGCGCCTCCAGTCTCTCCTGCTCGTCGTGCTCCGCGAAGTGTATCAACTCCAGCCGCCTCTTGTACTCCTCTGCGTCTGTCGCCGGGGTTCTGAGCATATGGTAGAGCCAGTGCTCACCCGGAGTGGAAAGCCCCGGGTTTATTCGCTTGAAAACCCTGTCCATATCAAGGTCTGACCATGTGACGTCATCCACCATAAAACTGTCCGGCTCTTTTTCCCTGATATAGTCGTGGTAGCTCCTGATCGTGCTCATATCGCCTGCTGCGTAGAAAGGCTCCGGCCTTCGGCCGTAACTTTCCCGCAGACTGTTCCACAGCCTGTGTTTATATCCGAATATGCCCATGCTCCGTCCTTTCAGGGCCTATTGTATCATCTCTGCGAACCGGGCCTCATCTATTATCTCTATGCCAAGGCTTTCGGCCTTTGTCAGCTTACTCCCGGCGTTGGCTCCGGCAAGGACATAGTTCGTCTTCTTTGAGACCGAACTCGAGGTCTTGCCGCCGTAGCTCTCAATGATCGCCGAGGCCTCGTCCCTTGTCCAGCGCTCCAGAGTTCCCGTGAGGACGAAGGTCTGGCCCTCGAAGCGGTTGTCCTTGCGGCTCTCGCCGCTCTCGAAGGAGACGCCCGCCTGACGCAGCAGCTCTATCTGGTGCCGCGCCTGGGGCTCGTCCAGCCACTGGCGGATGAAGCCCGCCGTCACCTCGCCGATATCCGGCACGGCCTGGAGCTCCTCGACGCTGGCTTCCATGAGCCTGTCCAGCGTTCCGAAGTGCGCCGCGAGCACCTTGCCCGCCTTCTGCCCCACCTGGCGTATGCCGAAGGCGCAAAGCAGCCGCGCAAGGCCCGCCTCCTTGCTCTTTTCGATGGCGTTTATGAGGTTTTGCGCCGATTTTTTGCCCATACGGTCGAGCTTTGCAACTTTGTCAGCTTCCAGATAGTAGATGCCCGCCGGGCTGGTGAGCTGGCCGGATCTTATAAGTGCGTCCGCCACGGCCTGGCCGAGACCCTCGATATCCATGGCCTCGCGTGAGGCGAAGTGTATTATATTCCGCAGCCGCTGGGCCGGGCATTCCGCGCCCGTGCAGCGCATGGCGACGCCGTCCTCGTCCCGGACGATGGGCGAGCCGCACTCGGG